>JALHDH010000083.1 GCA_022839105.1 bacterium | reverse complement strand
CAGGTCGATCGACAGTCCCCGGGCCTTCTCTTCGGGAAGCCGGTCGGTGTCGATGCCGGTCAGGGCCTTGAGAAGCGTGGTCTTGCCGTGATCCACGTGCCCTGCGGTCCCCAGGATGAAGTGTTTGAGGCTCATGGTGCGGTGGACTCCAGGGCCCGGACGAGTTCAGGCTCGTCTTCGGGTGGCAGGGTGCGAAGATCCAGGTGCAGGCCTCCCCTCCGGCAGGTCGCCAGGACCGGCAGGGCCTCCCGGCGCAGGCGCTCGGCCCAGGCCTGCTCGCCATCCGGGGGGACCAGGCGAACGCACCACCCCGACAACTCCGCCCCGGGCATGCCTCCGCCACCGGGCGTCGAGCGGCTGGAGACGACCTCTACCTGGACCCGGCCCTCCAGCCGGTTCCGCAGGTCTTCGGCCAGGGCTTCGGCCCGCTTCCGGAGGGACTCGGGGGAAAGGCGAAGAGCCACCAGGGTGGGGTTCTCCTCCAGGGCACGCCGGGGATCCAGATACAGGCGCAGGGTGGCCTCCAGAGCGGCCAGGGTCAGCTTGTCGACCCGCACGGCTCGGGCCAGGGGAGTGCGGGACATGGTCCGCAGCAGGTCGGCGCGGCCCAGGAGGATTCCCGCCTGCGGCCCGCCCAGCAATTTGTCCCCCGAGAAGGCCACCAGGTCGAAGCCCGCCGCCACGGCGTCGGGAACGGTGGGCTCGGGGGGGAGCCCGTGCTCGTCGGGGTCCAGCAGGAGCCCCGAGCCCAGGTCCAGCAAGGAGGGGACGGCGTGTTCCCGGGCCAGGGCGGCGACCCGGGCCGGGTCGGGGCGCCCGGTGAAGCCCTCGATCCGGTAGTTGGAAGGGTGGCTGACCATGACCAGGCCCGTTTCGGGGCCCAAGGCGACCTGGTAGTCCTCCAGTCGGGTCCGGTTGGTGGTGCCCACCTCGACCAGGCGGGCTCCTGCGTGACGCAGGATCTCGGGCAGGCGGAAGGAGTCGCCGATCTCGACCAGTTCGCCGCGCGAGACCACCACCTCGCGATTCCGGGCCAGGGCGTCGACCGTCAGCATGACCGCCGCCGCACAGTTGTTGACCACCAGGGCCGAAGGAGCCCCCGTCAAGAGGGTCAGCAGGTCCCGGACATGGACCTGGCGGGAGCCTCGCCGCCCCTGCTCCAGGTCCAGTTCCAGGTTGGTCGGGCCCGAGGCCGCCTCCTGGAGGGCCTCCAAGGCGACCCGGGCCAGGGTGGATCGCCCCAGGTTCGTGTGGAGGACCACGCCGGTGGCGTTCAGGACCCGGCGCAGGGAGGGCTCGCACAACGCCTGGAGTTGCGCCGAGGCGTGCTCCAGGATGAAAGCCGCCGGGTCCGCAGGAAGGCGTGAGGCCCCCCGCAGGCTGGCGGCTCCATCGCGCAGGGCCTCCAACACCCGAATCCGGCCGTGGGCTTCGAGCAGTTCGAGGCCCTCCGGCGTATGCAGCAGGAGATCGAGCGAGGGGATCCCTCGTCCGGGATGAGACTGGCTCACCAGGGGCCTACACCGCGCCGACCGGAATCGAGCGGGTTCAGAGGGGAGCGCCTCCGGAGGAGGGGGGTGCCGGGTTTCCGGCCTGAGGCTTCTCGGCTTCGGGCTCGTCCGGAGTCGGAGCCTCGGCCGCGGGCGAGACCTCCACCCGCGGGGCGGGGGGGGCGGAGTCCGGCGAAGGCGATTCGCTGGCCGCAGGCGTCTGGGGGGCCGGCGAGCCCGGAGTGACATCAGGGGTGGCCGGGGTGGATTCCGCGGAAGCTCCGGTCGAAGCCGGCGGGGCGGAAGCCTCGCTCGGGGCCTGCGGAGCCGAGGCCTCGCTCGGGGCCTGCAGAGCCGAGGCCTCGTCCAGGGACTTCAGGACGTTCTCGGTATAGAGCGAGGCCACCGAACCGGCCCGACCCCGGATGACCTCCAGAAGGGCCAGTTCGCGGATCGTCGGAGCATGGTGCTGGAAGAACATCTGGACCGGGAAGGTCAGCCACAGGTTCTTCTCGGTCTCGAAGACCTGGGTGACCATCTCGACGGTCTGGGCATCGACCCTGTACATCAGGGCCAGCGAAAGCAGGGCCTGACGGCGCAGGATATTGTCCTTCTCGACGGCGTAGCGTTCGGCCAGGTAACGCTGCATGAGCGTCTGCAGGGCGGGTTCCAGGGAGGGGTCCGAGCCGATCGCCCCCAGGAAGGCCAGGACGGCCCGCTTGGGCAGCTTGGGATAATCCACCATCACCTGGCGGGCCGCCAGTTCCAGCTCGTCCGGGGTCAGTCCCAGCTCGGCGAAGATCGCCTGACGCTGCTCGGCGGTGAACCGGGCCGAGTTGCAGTCATCCAGGGTCCGGAAATAGGCTTCCTTGCCCGTCTCGCGATGGAAGATCTTCAGCAATCCGGCCTGGTTGCCGATGGCCACCCGCTTGAGGTCGACCTCGGGTTGGAAGTTCTGGGGAAGGCGGGAGGGAGGCTCGACCACCACCCCGACAGGGTCCTGCTGGGCCTGGGTCACGGCTGGAGCCGACGCGGGCTGCGCTGGCCTGGCCGCGGGCTGAACCGGCTTGGCCGCCGAGGCCGTCGTGGCTGGCGTTCCGGGCCTGGAGGGAGCGGCCGGAGCCGCGAAGGCAGGTCCGACCGTCACCAGACAAGAGACCAGGATGGCTCCAAAAAGGTGGCTGCGCTTCACGGAATCGCCCTCCTCGCGGAAAATGCCCCTCTCCAGCCAGGGAAGGAGGAAAGGTGAATCATCAGGCCCAGGCTCGGGCCCTCGGCAGGCTCTGTGGCCTGTCCCCCCGGTTCATCCCTTCGTTCTTACTATGCACGGCCGGGGAAGGCAAGCCCGAAAAGCGGACAGGCTCCGCGGCATGTGTTAAATTCCCGGCGCCGGGGCGGAGTCCTGGCTGTTTCCGCGAGAAGACTTCAAGAGGTCATGGGCTTCCCTTCAATTGTGGCGGATTCAGGGGCAAGCCTGCAATTGACGATCCGGGTCTGGCGGGCTAATCTATCCTTGCCGGGAACCGGGTCATGCCCTGCTGTGTTTCGATGCCCTCACGTTGTATCTCCAGCCTGCTGCTGCTCCTCGCCTGCCTGTGGCCTCTGCGGACGCCCCCGGCCGAGCCTGCCATGGAGCGCGCCCTCCAGGTCCTCGAGTCTTCCCAGGCCATCCAATCGACCCTTCTGGAGAGGATTCCCGGCCCGACCGGCCTCTCCCCGTTCCGACCCGGCAAGACGAACTGCGGTGTCCACCCTGCCCGAAGCGGATTCGCCCAGGACCTCCCGCTCTTCTCCGCCCGAACAGGGCTCGAGGGCTGGTCTTCCGCTCGGAGAGCCGGACCCGGTCTGCGGCCCTTCTCGACCTGCCTGCCTCCCCCAGGATGCGCCTGAGGCGCATCGTTCCAGTCCGGAAGAGTCGTCCCCCTGGAGAAGACGGAAGATGGAAGAACCCTGCACGCCCCCAGAGGACTGGGAAATCGAGATCCACGCGCATGATTCAGGCGCCGGCCGGGTCCTTTCCCTGGTCGGGGAGCTCGACGCCCACACCATGGGGGCCCTGGAGGGGATGCTCTCGGCCCAGGAGCTTCCCGGCAGTGCCCCGCTGGTCCTGGACCTGAGCCGGGTCCGCTTCATGGATGCCGTGGCTGCCCGGCGCCTGGGGCAGCTCTGGCGCGAGCGCAATCCGGATGGGCACCCCCGCCTCCTACTCCGGGGGGCTGGGCGACGGATCCAGAGGGTCTTCTCGGTGGTCCGCGCCGAAGAGGTCCTGGAGGGCACCCCTGGCGGCCGTCCCCTCCGAGCCCCGGGATTCCCGCCCTCCCGGCTGGGTCCGGGCGGAGGCCGCCTGGCCCTGCCCTGAAGAGCGAATCATCCCTGAAGGACCGAGAATGCTACGACTCTTTGCGCTCCTGACCTGGTTGGTGCTGGCCGTGGGGCTCCTCTCCCAGGGCGTCCTGGCCGATCCCACTCCCTCCCAGCCGACCGAGGCTTCCGAACCGCCGGCCGCGAAGCGGCGTCCGACCCTGGAACTGGGCGGACAGGTCGAGATCCAGGCCGATGACGGTCACCTCGGCAACCGAAACACCTCGGACTCGATGCCTTCCGTGGACGGCATCACCCGCTTCCCGGCCGCCACCCATCTGAGCATCCGCCGGCTCCGGCTGGTCCTCACGACCCATCTGGGCGAGGACGTGGATCTGGTGGTCCAGGGGCATACCGACACCCGTTCGGACGAGAGCGAGCTGCGCGACTGCTACCTGCGGGTCAACCTGCCCCATGACCTGACGCTCCTGGCCGGGCAGTTCAAGGTGCGCTTCGGCCGCGAGGGCCTGAGCTCGAGCACCCGGACCATGACCATCGAGCGCAGCGACATGAGCCGGGCTCTGTATCAGGAACGCGATCTGGGCCTGAACCTGGGAGGCAGGACCTCCTCGGGGCTGACCTGGGATCTGGGCATCTTCCAGGGCCAGGGCCTGAACGCGGGCGACCAGAACTCGACCAAGGACGCCAGCCTCCGCCTGGTCGTGCCGGCCGCCAGCGGCCTGGAGGTGGGACTCTCGGGGCAGGTGGGCACCGTCCAGCCCGACGGAAGCCGGCTCGACCTCCCGGTCCGTCGCTGGGGCACCGACCTGCGCTACAAGAAAGGCTTGTGGACCCTGGAGTCCGAGGCCACCTGGAGCGATGGCTGGAACAAGTTCTCGCGGGTGGACTCGCGAGCCTTTGGAGCCTATCTGGGCAATACCTGGAACGTATCCAAGGACTGGGACGCCGTGCTCTTCTATGACTGGTTCGATCCCGACCTGGACCGGGTGGACGCGCTGGTCGCCAACAACGCCTTCAACGCCCGCAACCGGGTGGTGCTGGGGGTCAACTACTACCTGGATCGCGAGGCCCCCCACCGGCTGATGCTGAACTACGAGGTCCACCGCCCCTGCGAGGGACCGCGGGTCGAGCCCGACGGGTGGCGCCTGCGCTACCAGCTCCGGTTCTGAACCCGGGGTCCTGGCCCGAGCCCGGACCAGGACCCCGAGCGCCGCGCCTCTAGCAACCGGCGGTCTGGAGGCGGGCCGAAAGGACCTCGTGCCCGTTCCGGCCGGTACGGGAGCGGACGACCACCCCCACCTCCTGGCCGACCCTCTCCAGGCATTCCCGGGCCTCGCGGGCCACCTGCTCGTGCCGGCTCTCGGGGGCCTCCAGCAGGATGCGGTTCATGCAGGGCACCACCGGTGCCCCGGCCCCCACCGAGCCGGCCAGGGCCACCACCGAGGCCCTCAAGAGATCGGCCACCGAGCCCTCCAGGGCGGCCGAGCGGGCCGTGCGCTCCGCTGCCTCGCGGATGTCGTGGTTGCGGCTGCGGACCTCGGGAACCCGTCGGGTGCGCCCGGCCAGCGTGGTCAGGAAGGCCATGTCGCGGGCCGCCTGGAAGCGGGCCTCGAACCAGCTCTCGGCCACGGGGAAGCGTGCTCGGAACTCCGAGCGGACCTCGCCCAGACGCTCGGCGGCGCGGTCCTCGCTCAACTCCAGGCGACGGGCCAGCCAGCGGGGGCCCATCCCATGGAGGACCGCCTGCATGGCCGTCCGGCGCATCCCGGGCAGGACCTCTCCGGGCTCGACCCCGAAGAGCCGTGCCGTCAGGGAAGCCTCCAGGTCCTCGCCCTCCAGGGCGCCGGACAGGGCCTCGTCTCCAGCCAGACGGGCCAGGACCCGCAACTCCAACTGGTCGAATTCCAGGGCCACCAGACGATCTGCAGGCGAGGAGGGGACCAGGGTCTGTTCCACCAGATCCCCCAGACGGCGGCGCAAGGAGACGCACTGGAGGTTCTCGATCACCCCGAGCATGCGATGCCAGGTGGCCACCAGCCCCCCGCAGGCCACCGGTCCCAGCCACTGAATCCGCTCTTCCACCGTCATGGCGGGATTGAAGAGACAGCCGCCGACCCCGTCGACCGGCCGGCCACCGGCCAGGAAGCCCTCGACGAAGATCTGCCGGAACTCGGCCAGCTCGCGGTAGTTCCGCACGGTGACGGCGATCGGGTGCTGCCCCACCAGCGAGACCAGGATCTCGGCGCCGATGGTTCCTCCGTTCTTGGGGCGGGCGGGGACCAAGAGACCAAGCGAGTCGAAGAGGAATTCTCCGAGTTCCTTGTCGCAATCCAGATCGAAGGGGCGATCGGCCTCGGCATGGATCTCCTTGCGCAGGGCCTCGAGTTCGCGGTCCACCGCCTGCCCTACCGCCTCGATGGCCGTCGGGTCCAGGGTCAGTCCCGCCCCGTCCAACCCGCCCACGCAGCACGAGAAGGGAAGATCCACCGTGGAATAGACCTCCTCCAGGCCCTCCCGACGGAGCCGATCGGCCAGGAGGGGCCCCAGCTCAAGCAGGGTTCGAGCCCGGCGCAGGGTCCAGGCGGCTGCCTGATCGACCGGGATCTGGTCCAGGCAGCGGGTTCCCACTCCCCACAACTCGTCCTCGCTGGCCGTCGAGCGGTCATGACGCCGGGCCAGGGCCTCCAGGGAGTGATCCCTCTCGCCGGAGTCCAGAAGGGCTGAGGCGAGCGCCAGGTCCAGGACGCAGGCCGGGCGGTGCTGGCGGAGCGAGGCGACATCGCGAATCCGATGGACGAACTTGGGCCGGTCCCCCTGCGTCAGGACCGGGGCCAGAAGGTCCCAGACCTCGGACGCGGACAACTCTTCGCCTTCGGTTCCCAGCGGGACGTAGAAGCTCTCGATCGGCGAGCCCCAGGCCAGGGCCAGGCCCCGCTCCACCTCGTCCGAGCTCAGCCAGGCCAGGGCCAGCGGCTCCGGATTTCCTTCCAGGGCAGCCAGGGCCTCCCGGGCTTCGGAAGCCGACAGGACCCGGGGCTCGGAGCGGACCGGCTCGGGCTCGGCAATCCCGGACCCCATCCGGTCCAGGAGGGGCTGGAATTCGCCCAGGGCCTCCAGGCGCGCGAGGATCCCAGCCAGGCGACAGATGGAGAGCCCCTGGAAGCGACAGCGCTCCCAGTCCAGCTCGATCGGAAGGTCGGTCACGATCGTGGCCCGGACCCGGAACTCGCGCGCGTCCTCGCGATTCTCCAGAAGCGGATTGCGCCACTTGGCGGGGAGCTGGTCCAACGACGAGAAGAGATCATCCAGGCTGCGATACTGGGAGAGCAGCTTGCGGGCCGTCACCTCGCCGATTCCGGGAACCCCGCTGATGTTCTGGCTGGAGTCCCCGGCCAGCGCGCGCAGATCCGCCAGTTGACGCGGTTCCAGGTTGTACTTCTTGCGGACCCCGGCCTCGTCGTACACCACCAGATCGCCGATGCCCCTCCGGGTGGTCTGCACCCGGACCGAGGGGCCCACCAGTTGAAGAAGGTCCAGGTCCCCGGAGACGATCAGGACCTGGAAGCCCTCCTCCTGGGCCCGGCGCGCCAGGGTCCCGATGCAGTCGTCGGCCTCGTGGCCGGGAACCCGACAGGCCGCCAGCCCGCACTCGCGGACCAGGTCCTCGATCATGGGCAACTGCACGGCCAGCTCTTCGGGCATCTCCTCGCGCTGGACGTTGTAGGGCTGGAACTTCTGCAGCCTCTCGGTGGGGGCGCACTGGTCGAAGGCCACGGCCACGTGCGTGGGCTTCTCCTTCTCGAGCACGCTCAAGAGCAGGTTGGTGAAGCCCAGCACAGCCTGAGTCGGAAGTCCCGAAGCGGTCTTCTGCGGGGGGACCGCATAGAAGGACCGGTAGGCCAGGCCGTTGCCATCGATCAGGATCAACTTCCTGGGGGGATGCTCGCTCTTGCTGGTCACTGGGGCACGCTCCTTGTGCTCGCCGCCCGGGACGCGGCCTGGAGACGGGAAATCTCCCCGTCCAGGCCCGCCCTGTCCGCGCGCTTGCAGGCTTCGAAGACGAGCCCGATGGACAGCCAGGAACGAACTGCGGACAGGGCGAAGCCCGGTTCGCAGTCCGAGGAATCCGCCCGATCGGGGCGGCCATCGCTGTCAGGATCGGGAGCGCCGACGAGACGGCTCGCGCGGCAAGGGTCCCAGGTGTCGTTCTGTGAAAACTCCGGCTCCGCCGGAGGGGTCTTCGTCAGGATCGCCGGCCTTCAACCACCGGGGTCCTCACGGGCCACGGCCTCCCGGCGCTGGCTCCTGGTTCGACGCTCCCGGAGAAAACCCTGCCTGCCCCTGAAGACCCTCCCTGCCCCCTCGGAGGCAACGCTCCTTCAAGCAGGAACTCCCCCGTCCGGGAAGGCCCTCAGAGCAGGCTTCCCGTCAGCAGGATGCTGGCCACCGTGAAATAGACGATCAGGCCCGAGACATCGACCAGGGTCGCCACGAAGGGAGCCGAAGCACTGGCCGGGTCGAACCTCAAGAAGCGCAGGAGGAAGGGGAGCATCGAACCCGCAACGCAGCCCAGCACCACCACCCCCAAAAGCGAGAGGGCGACGGTCCCCGCCAGCGCCATGTAGTGCGGGCCATAGGCGTGGAAGAAGTACTCCCACAAGACGATCCTCCCGAAGCCGACGATCCCCAGGATGCCACCCAGGATCAAGCCTGAGCCCAGCTCGCGGAGGAGCACATAGGGCCAGTCGCGCAGGCGGACCTCCCCCATCGCCATGGCCCGGATCACCAGGGTGGAAGCCTGCGAGCCCGAGTTTCCGCCGCTGGAGATGATCAGGGGGATGAAGACCGCCAGGACCAGGGCCTTGGCCAGTTCGTCCTCGTAGCGCGCCATGGCCCAGGCCGTCAGCATCTGGGCCATCAAGAGCAGGGTCAGCCAGCCGACCCTCTTGCGGATCAGGTCCAGGATCCCGGTCCGCAGATAGGGCTCGTCCAGAGCCTCCATACCACCGTACTTCTGGGCATCCTCGGTGGCCTCTTCCTGCAGGACGTCCATCACGTCGTCGACGGTGATCAGGCCCTTCATCCGTCCCTGGGCGTCCACCACGGGCATGACCGTCAGGTCATAGCGCGAGAAGAGGTTGCCGACCTCTTCCTGGTCCATGTCCTCAGGGGCCGTCACGACGTCCGGGTCCATGAGGTCGGCGACCTTCTCGTCGGGGCGGGCCGAGAACAGGCGATCCAGTCCCACCTCGCCCAGCAGTTTCTGTTCGGAATCCAGGACGTACAGGTAATCCAGCGGGATGCGGCGCTGGGACTGGGCGCGCAGGTAGCGGACCGCCTCGTCTGCGGTCATCTGCGCCCGGACCCGGGCGAAGCGGGGGCTCATCAGGCCGCCGGCGTCGTCCTCGGCATAGGCCATGAGGGCCCGCACCTCGTTGCGGGTGCGCTCGTCAAGAAGATCCAGCAGGACCTCGCGATCCTCCTCGGGCACCTCCTGCAGGACGTCTGCGAGATCATCCGGGTCCAGATAGCGCAGCCAGGCCCGTCGCTCGGGCTTGGGCATGGTCCAGAGCAGCTCCGCCTGGTCGACGGCGTTCATGCAGTCCAGCAGTTCTTCGGCTCGCTCCAGCGGAAGCGAACGGAAGGCCTCCAGACGCTCTTCGGTATCCAGGCGCGGCCACTCGTGAAGGGCTCTTTCGAACTGCAGTTCCGGGGTCGTCATGGCAAGCCCCCTGGCGGGAAGGAAGATCGGATTCAGCCACGGCCAGGGTGCTCAAGCGCCCGACCTGGAGACGGTTCGCCCCAGAGCCCGCAGATCGCGGGCCCTGAGGCTACGGCTCCGGGGGAGGGCCCGCGGGGGAGGCGGAGGCGCCAGGCGAGGGAACCTTCAGGCGCTGCAGACAGGCGCGGAAGCCCTCCAAGGGATCCTCTTCGAGCAGGAAGACCGGGCCCGAGGACTGGCTGCCGACCCAGACACCCCCTCCAGCCCGTACCGAGCCGATCAGGAGGGTCCCCAGGACCTCGCCCGTCTTGTCCAGGAAGCGCAGGGTCGCGCGCGGATTGGCCAGGGAGGCGACGTCCGCCTCGCTCCCTCGCGAGGCCCACTGCAGGTCCAGGGCGTCATACAGCAGGTCGGAGACCGCCGCCTTGCGGACGGACTCGTCCTTGACGACCTCGGCGGGCTCGCGGACGTCCCAACTGCCGCGAATCCTGCGAGCGACGAGCTTCTCCTGGCCCAAGGCGACCTCGATCCGATCCACCTGGTCCTCGCTGAACGCCAGAAGGTGGCGATCCACGAAGTCTTCCGCCGTGTGCCCCAGGAGCTGCTCCTCGCGCTCGACCAGGTCGACCACCAGGCGCTCTTCGGGAGCAGAACGCCGCAGATACACCATCCCGGGCTTGACCTGGACCCGAGGGCCCACCTCCAGCTTCAGGGGGGCGCCAGCGCCAGCAACCGAAACCTCGATCGTCAAGGCGGGCTTGGAGAAGTCGACCTTCTCGGAGGTCCCCAGGAAGCGACCGGCGGCGAGCGACTTCCAGGACCACAGGAACTCCGAGACCTTGCCAGGATCGGCCTGAGCCTGGATGGGAGCTTCCAGCCGCCAGCGCTCGGTGGAGCCCAGGGCGCTGGTCTCACCCTCGACCTGGCTGGCCGGCTCCTTGGCCAGGACAATCTCCGGCCCCTCGGCGGGCTTGAGCACGATCCGCTCGACCTTGGAGGGGTCCCAGGGCATGGGGCTCTTCTCGCGCAGGTCCTGGACCGGCTTCTCGAGGATGGTCATGAACATCGAGTCGACTTCCAGCACGGGGCCGGTCTGCGAGGTGCGCGCGTAGTAGCTCCGATCATCCGGAGTCCGATCGCCCAGGAGCAGGGTCTGCGCTCCCTTGGCGGTGCCGATCTCCAGGCGCCGGCGGGGCTTGTCCAGCCCGTACTGGGCCAGGTCCTGCTCGGCGGGCGTCTCGGCGATCACCGATTCCCTTCGCAGCGTGGAAACCTGTCCGGTCAAGGTGGAGAGATCGTCCTGCGAGGCCAGCAGATCCTGCTCGCCACGGATCAACCAGCGTCCGCCCTCCTTCTCCAGAAGCAGGGCGGGGCCATCAGGGTCCTTGGAATCGACCAGGCGCAGCGATTCCAGATCGGCCGCCTCGAGGCCCGGGAAGAGGCGTTCTTCCTTCTCTCGGGTCTCTTCGCGAACCTGCGCGCCCTTGACGTCGTGGAAGTACCAGAAGGCCCCCAGGCCCGCCAGCAGGACCAGCATGAAGAGGGTTCCGCGCGGGTTCATCCGCGCCTCCGGAAGGCCATCAGGAAACCGGTCAGGAGCACGGCCAGGGGGATGGCCAGGATCAGCAGCACCTTGATCTGGCTGGTCTGGGTCTGGGAGAGTATGAGGGGCTGGGAGGCCTCGTCCTTGGGCCGGATCGTGATCCGGTCCTCGCTCTCGGTCAGCCAGTTGAGCATGTTCATGGCCAGATCCTTGTTGCCCAGGACCTCGAAGAGCTCGTTGCTGACGAAGTCGGTGTCACCCACCACCACGATCCGGGCCTCGGGCCTGGAGGGTTCGGGCGCCGTCTCGGAGGCGGGGTTGGCCGCGGGGGCGGCCCCCTTCGGGAAGGTCCCGGCCACGGCCAGGGGGATGGAGCCCTTGCGGATCACCCGATCCGACCGGATCTCGACGCGATCCTTCCCCACCAGATCGTCGGCGGGAATGCTGAAGGCGTAGGGCCCGGTGTGCGCCAGCGGCAGGATCGAGGCCCCCTCGGGCTGACCCTCCGAGACCGGCTCCACCGGACGGGCCAGCCGGAAGAGGGTGTTCAGGCCGAAGTTCCGGGTGATCGGATGGTCGGCCGCGTAGGCCAGGGCCACCGCGTAGACCGGCTCGGTGCCGAACATCTGGGCCTGCTCGTCGAGGATGGCCTCGGCGGGCGACTGGATGCCGTACTCCTTCAAGAGCCAGTCCAGATGGCCGCCGGTCTCCAGCTCCAGGGTCAACAGAAGCCGTCCCCCCTGGTCCAGCCAGGTTTTGAGGATCTGCTGCTCGGCCGGAAGCATCTGGCGGGTCGGGCCGGCCAGGACCAGGATCGAGGCGTCGGAGGGCACCTGCTTGGTCTCGAGCAGGTTCAGGGAGGCTCCCGTGAAGCCCTCGGCAGCCAGCCCGCCCTGGAAACGGGCCAGGCAATCCGGGTCATTGCCCTGGATGGCCCGCTCGCCATGCCCGGAGAGGAAGTAGACCTTCTTCTCGGTCAGGTCGGAGAGGCGCAGCAGCGCGTTGGTCAGCTCCTCCTCGGCCACGGCCGTGGATCGCTGGGTCTGGGCTCCCGAGACCAGGATCACCTGGCCGGGCATGCGCACCTCGTGCTTGCGGGCCAGGAGCGGACTCTTGCGGGGGTCCACCAGTTGGAAGCTGAACTTCTCGGGGGCGGCGGACTTGTAGTTGCCCAGCAGTTCGCTGGCGGCCTGGCGGCCGGCGTCGTCGGTCTCGGCCAGGAAGGCCAGGGCCTCGACGGGCTCCTTGAGATCGCGGACCACGTCGAGGGATTGCTGGGAGAGGCTGAACCTCTGGTTCCGGGTCAGGTCCCACTTGTGGTTGTTCTGGCGCGAGATCATCAACACGACGAGGAAGATCGCGAGCGCCAGCACCACGGAGATCAGCGTGGAGATGGCAAACCTGGTCTTGGCGGTCATGGTCTCAGCCCCTCCACTTGCGGCTTTCCAGGACCCGGGCCGTCAAGAACAGGAACAAGGCGGCCAGGGCCAGGAAGTAGACGAGGTCCTGGGTGTCCAGGACTCCCTTGGTCAGGTTCGTCAGGTGGGCCAGGGCGGAGAGATCGCCGAAGCGCTCCTTGAGGGCTCCGGAGCGGTCCACCCCGGAGAGGATCCACAGCATCAGCAGGCCTCCGTAGGTGACCACGGCGGCCACCAACTGGCTGGAGGTCAGGCTGGAGGCCCACATCCCGAAGGCCAGGAAGGCGGCGCTGAGCAGGAGCAGGCCCAGGTAGCCGATGCCCAGCACTGGCCAGTCCAGGGGCGTCAGCCGGCCCAACATGATGAAGCCGCTCAGGGTGAAGGCCAGCATCATGCCGACCACCGTCATGGCGGCCATGAACTTGCCGGCCAGGATCTGGGCCTCGGTCAGGGGATAGGTCAAGAGGAGGTCCAGGGTCCCCGAACGCCTTTCTTCGGCGAAGAGGCGCATCGTCAGGAGCGGAAGGAAGAAGAGCAGCAGGAAGCCCATGGTCGTCAACAGAGGCGGGACCAGTTGCTCCATGGCGTTGGCCTGACGCATCCCCTGCATCGCCGCCATGGACATGTCGGCGAAGTCCTCGATGCTGAAAGCCACGATGAACCCGACGATCAACAGGTAGATGGAGACCAGGACCCAGGCCAGGATCGAGCTGAAATAGGCCTTGAGCTCCCGGTTGAAGACGGCGATCAAGCGGCTTCACCTCCCTGGTTGGTTTCGACCTCGCGCTGGACCACGTTGAGGAAGATCTCCTCCAGGGAGATGCCCTCGGAGTGCAGCTCCAGAAGGTCCCATCCCTTCTGGACGATGAGGCGGGACAACTCGCCGCGGACCTCGAGGTCCCGCGGGGCCTGGACCCGGAAGATGGCCCCTTCGGAACCGGGTTCCTCGAGCCGGGTCACGTCCTGGACCCCCTGGACCTGGCCCAGGGCCTCCTGGATCTCCTGGTGGGGACCCCGGACCTGCAGGCGGACGGTGTTGACGGTCTGGAGCTTGGCGGTCAGGTTCTCGGGGGTGTCCACCTCCCGGATCCGGCCCTTGTGCAGGATGACCACCCGGTTGCAGGTCAAGGAGACCTCCGGGAGGATATGCGTGGAGAGGATGACGGTCGAGGTCCGGCCCAGCTCCTTGATCAGCTCGCGGATGTCGCGAATCTGGGCCGGGTCCAGGCCGACCGTGGGCTCGTCCAGGATCAGCACGGGAGGCTGGTTGATGATGGCCTGTCCCAGCCCCACCCGCTGGCGGAAGCCCCGCGAGATGGTGCCGATCAACTGGGACTCGACCTCGCCGAGGTTGCATCGATCCAAGGCCTGCGTGACGGCCTGCCGACGGTCGGCATGGGGAACCGACTTGGCCGCGGCGGCGAACTCCAGATACTCGCGGACCGTCATCTCGGGGTAGAGCGGGACATTCTCTGGAAGGAACCCGATCATGCGGCGGACCTTGAGGCTCTCCTCCACCACGTCGAAACCGGCGATCCGCGCGGTCCCGTCGGTGGGCGGGAAATAGCAGGTCAGCATCTTCATCGTGGTGGTCTTGCCTGCGGCGTTGGGGCCCAGGAAGCCCAGGATCTCGCCCTTCTCGACCTCGAAGGTCACGGAGTCCACCACGGTGTGGTCTCCGAACCTCTTCGTCAATCTGTCAGCACTGATCATGTAATGGCCTTCTCCGAGGAGGGATGATGCCCGCCCGGCTCCTGGCGATCTGGCCGGGAGTCCCGACCGGCGGCCGGGTCGGCGGGGTTCCCAAAGCCCTGAAGGGAGCCGACCGGATCGGGTCGGACCTTCCCCGGCTTCCCGCCAGCCGGTCGGGCTCGGTCTTCGAGCGGCGGGCCGCCTTCTTCGAAGCGCGACGAACTCCTGCCCGAAGAGCCAGGGCAGGGAACCGCCGGGCCGAGAAGAACGATCCTCCAGCGGCGAGCCGGAGCGGGGTTGTCCCTCGACCAGGTCCGATTCTGCACAGACCAACCGGGCTTCCTGGCGCTTGGCCGGTCCCATCCTGATTCCGGAAAGGAGCTATTGAGTGCCGCCCTTGCTTCCGCTGGGGAGCAGTCTCCGAGGCCGCTACCACGCTGCACCAGTCCAGGCTCCGCAACCTCTACATCGCCGAGGACCAGCACCTGCGGGGCAAGTTCTGGGTGGTCAAGGAGATGCAGCCGGTGGGCGTGGACCATGGGGATCGCGCCCGGTTGCTGGCCCTGTTCCAGGCGGAGGCCCTGCAGGTCTCGACGTTGGAGCACCCCCACCTGCCGAAGCTGGTCGATTTCTTCTCGCAGGAGGGGTGCCTGTACCTGATTCGCGAGTTCATCCCCGGCACGGACCTGGCCACGGCGCTCCAGACCCGAGGAAGCCTGCCGGAGATCGAGGCCCTGCGCATCGGAATCCAGCTCTGCGATCTCCTGGGCTATCTGTGGACCCGGAAGCTGCCCTCGGGAATCTACCGGGACCTGCGCCTCTCCAACATGATCCTGACCGGAGAGAACCAGATCAAGCTGCTCGATGTCGGCTTCGGACGCCTTCTGGGCGGCCGGGGGAGCGAGTCGATGGGCGCCCCGGACTACGCGGCCCCCGAGCAGTTCACCGGCGAGGCCGGCGGGGATCCCCGGACGCTGGTCTACAATATCGGGGCCCTGCTGTATCACATGCTGACGGGGATGAACCCGGGCAGTTCCCCCTTCAACCTGCCTCCGATCGAAGAGCTCCGCCCGGGACTGGCCACCGTGACCCGCGCCCTGCTGACCAAGGCACTCAAGAACCATCCCGCCGACCGTCCCGGCAGCCTCCAGGAACTGCGAAGGGGTCTGGAAAAGGCCGTGATGGCGGCCACACGTCGCCCGGCCCGCGCGACGGAGGGGGGCCCGAGAAGCGGAAGAGGTGAGCCCGCCAGGGGTTCGGGTTCGGGAGCCTGGCCCTGGGTCCTGGGAATGCTGCTGACCGCCTTGATGGGAGGAGCCCTGGTGGTCCTCTACCAGATGTTCCTGCAACCGTGAGCCTGAGGCTCGGAAAGGAGGGTTGTCCTTGTTTCAACCCGGCACGCTGATCGACAATCGCTATCGGGTCGAGCGCCTTCTGGGCCAGGGCGGGATGAGCAACATCTACGTCTGCCAGGACACCCGCCTGGGGGGCACCCAACACGCCGTCAAGGAGATGACCGCCCGCTACTCCAACCCGGAGGAGCAGGCGGCCGCCCTGAACCACTTCCACAGGGAAGCCAACCTCCTGGCCCGGCTTCGCCACCCCAGCCTGCCCACGGTCACCGACTACTTCCAGTTCCAGGGCCGATACTACCTGGTCATGGAGTATGTCAAGGGAGAGGACCTGGGACGGATGCTGGCGCGGGTCGGCGGTCCCCTGCCCGAGCGGCAGGTGGCCGAGTGGGGTTCCGAGATCGCCACGGTCCTGTACTACCTGCACTGCCAGAAGCCCGACCCGATCATCTTCCGGGACGTCAAGCCCAGCAACATCATGATCGACGGGTCCAAGGTCAAGCTGATCGACTTCGGCATCGCCCGGCACTTCAACCCCAGCAAGAAGGGCGACACCATGCGGATCGGCTCGCCCGGATACGCTCCACCCGAGCAGTACAGCGGACAATCCGACCCCCGTTCGGATATCTACGCCCTGGGAGTCACCCTCCACCAGGCCCTCACCGGACGCGATCCCACCCAGACCCAGACGCCCTTCCAACTGCCGCCGGTCCGCTCACTGAATCCCCAGGTCTCGGAAGGGATGGCCCGGATCCTCAACCGGGCCACCCAGATGCTGCCCGAGAACCGCTACCAGGACATGCTGGAGATGAAGCGGGACCTCAGGGGGGTCGTCTCGGCCCACCGGGGAGGCACCACCGTGGTGCATGGCCCCGGACCCGCCGTCGCCCCGTCCCAGGGGTCGGGGACTAGCCCCGCCGCAGGCCCGGCTCCAGGCCCTGGAACCGGCCCGGTGGCCTCCCCCGCTCCGGCGCCCTCCCCGAGAGCGGGGCTGCCGTCCCTGACGCCCCCCTCCCCCGCTCCGGCCGCCCCGAAGGCCCGGGACCGCTCGGGGTGGTCCTGGTCGCGGGCCGCCGCCGTCCTGATGATCCTGATCGGAATCGGTATTGGAGCCCGGGTGCTGGGTGGTTCCGACGCCCTGACCCGCCTGCGCGGCCTGCTCGAGTCCTTTGCCGGCGCCAGGCCCCCGGCGACCGAGGTCGGCTCGCGCCTCTACCTGGAAGGCGCCCCCCTGGGCCAGGCCCTGGACGCCCTGGGCGAGAAGCTGGCCCGGGCTCCGCAGGACGCAGAGGCCTGGATCTACTGGAACAATGCGCTGGCCGGACTGCACTCCGACGAGCAGATCACCCTGGGAATCCTGATCCCCAGACAGGACGGAGAGGATTCGCTGCTGCGCGGAATCGCCCTCGCCCAACGCTCCCTGAATGGCCGGGGAGGCATCCAGACCCGTCCGGTCGTGCTGGTCCTGGAACGCCCCGAACCCCGGGAGGCCGAAGAGGCCTTGAGGCGCTTGAGCGCGGGGCGCTCGGGCCGAAGGACGCCGGGAGACCGGGAGAGCCTGGGACAGGGCGTGCAGGGAGTGCTGGTCCTCGGCGACGCCGAGGCCCTGCCCGGGACCCCCTCGGCCTCGGTCCCCACCTTCACCGTGCCCTCCAAGCCCCGTGAAGGCGAAGGATTGCTGGCCCACCCCGGCCAGCAGGGTCTGGCCCAGGCCCTGGTCCATCTGGCGCAAGGCCGGCCCCTGGTGGTCCTCGACCCCTCGCTCGAGCAGGCATTGAAGCCCCACAAGGTCGAGGTCCGACGGCTTTCCCACGGGCCGGACGGCGAACTGGCCGCGCAGGTCCAGGAGGTTCCCAAGGCGCTCTTCGCCTTGCCGACCCCAGGCCCGGAGTTCCGGGAAGCGACCCTCCAGGCGCTGTTGAAGGCGGGCGCGGAGATCGTCCTGCTGGCGGACTCCCGCCAGGTCCTCCCAGAGATCCCTGCGCCGTTTCGCGGCCGGGTCCACGCCCTGGTGGCCCTCTCCGAGTTCCACCCCTGGCCGGAGGGCGCGGCCGTTTCCCGCCTCTTCCCCGCCACCTTCGGCACCGGAACCTCCGGAATCGACCCCGGCGCGGCCCGGGCCGGCGACGCCCTGCAGTGGCTGGCGGGCACGGTCCTTGGAGAAGGTCCGGAATTCCGGGGAGCGACCCTGGCGGCGGATCGCAGCGGCCGGGTTCGCCCCGCTCCCCGACAACTCTTCGAAGCCGGACCGGAAGGCTGGGTCTTCCGCCGGTCCCTGGAGGGCAAGGACTGATGCTGAAGCGCTGGGCCCTGAACGTGCTGGCGATCCTGATCGGAGGCATGATCGGGATCGTGGTGGTGACCTACGCCTCCCAGAAGATGACCCTGCCTCCCCTGCCCGCGGTCATGCTGATCCTCTTCTTCGCCGCCCTCTTCTACGCGATCTCCCACATCGCCGGCGCCAGGCTCTTCCCCGGTCCGACCGTCAGCGAACTGGTCCAGGTCGACCTGCCGCGGCGCCCCTGGGCCTGGCTCAAGCCGGCCGGGATCGCCCCGCGCTCGCCCTTCCCCTTGAACAAGGACCAGGTGATCCTGGGGCGCGAGGTGCGCTGCGACGTGATGATCGCCAACGACTCGATCTCGCGCCGACATGCCGAGATCGTGCGCATGGCCGAAGGCTGGCTGGTCCGCGATCTGGGCAGCCGCAACGGGACCTTCGTCAACGGCCAGCGCGTCCAGGAATACCTCCTGCAGGAAGGCGATCTGATCACCATCGGCGATGTGAACCTGACCTTCGAGGGCCCTCGGGCGCCTGTCCGCGCGGCCGGTCCCGAGCCGGTGGCGACCCTGGCCATCCGCCCGGGAGACATGGTGGCCCCGGACACGGCGGTCTGGAAGGGTGAAGGCAGCACCGAGGTGTGGAGGCCTCGGAAGGAATGAGCGGTCCTCCCGAACCCTCTGCAGAGAAGCCCGAACCGCGCTGTGCGCTGCTTTCTGGGGGGGTGGGCGGAGCCCGCCTGGCCGAAGGCCTGCACCGCGCCCTGCCCCCGGGGCACCTGAGCGTCCTGACCAATACCGGGGACGATTTCGAGCTCCTGGGCCTGCGGGTGTGCCCGGACCTGGACACGGTCCTGTACACCCTGGCCGGCCGGGCCGATCCCGACCGCGGCTGGGGCCTCCAGGACGAGACCTGGCACTGCCTGCAGGCCCTCGAAGAGCTGGGCGCCCCCTCCTGGTTCCGCCTGGGCGACCGGGACCTGGCCACCCACCTGGTGCGGACCGAGGCCCTGAACCGCGGCCGGAGCCTGACCGGGGTCATGGACGATCTGGCCCGGGCGCTGGGGGTCGCCGCCCGGATCCTGCCGATGTGCGAAGAGGCGGTGCGGACCCGGCTGCGCACCCGCGCCGGCCTCCTGGACTTCCAGGACTACTTCGTGCGCCGGGGCCAGCGCGACCGGGTCCTGGGGGTGGAGTTCGCCGGAATCGGGCAGGCCCGGGGCACCCGGGAGGTCCTGGAGGCCCTGGAGCAGGCCGACCTGGTGGTCCTGGCCCCTTCCAATCCCTTCGTCAGCATCGCGCCCATCCTGCAGGTCCCGGGAGTGCGCCGGGCCCTGCAGGAGTCCCGGGCCCGCAAACTGGCCGTGAGCCCCATCCTCGGAGGGCGCGCCTTGAAGGGGCCGGCGGCCGCCATGCTGGAGTCCCTGGGGCACGAGGTCTCGGCCCTGGGGGTGGCGCGCCTGTACGTCGGATGGGTGGACGAGTTCGTGCTGGATCCGGTCGATGCCCCGCTGGCCCCGGCAGTGGCCGAGCTGGGCCTGCTGCCTCGGGTCCTGCCCACCGTGATGAGCGGTCCGCCAGAACGCCTGGCCCTGGCCCGGGCGCTGATCACGCCATGAGCCTGGTGGCCGTGGTGCCGGTCAAGCACCTGGACCGCGCCAAGAGCCGCCTGGAAGGGGCCGTCCCGGATCGGACCGGCCTGGCCCTGCTCCTGCTGCACCGGGTCCTGGGCGCCCTGCGGGATTCCCAGGCGGTGGATCGGATCCTGGTGATCAGCCCCGACCCCCGGGTGGAGGAGGCCTGCCGAGGAGCCTGCTTCCTGCGTCAGAAGAGCCAGGGGTTGAACCCGGGCCTGGAGGAGGCCCGCCAGGAGGCGCTGGCCCTGAGAGCCTCGGCCCTGCTGGTGGTGCTGGCCGACCTGGCCACCCTGAGCCCGGCGACGCTCCGCATGCTGCTCCAGGCCGCCCCGAACACCCGCGGGGCGCTGGCCGCGCCGGATCGCCGGGGCCTGGGCACCAACATCCTGTTCTTGAGGCCCCCGGACCTGCTGACCTTCCGTTTCGGCCCCGAGAGCCTGCGCCATCACCAGGAGGAAGCCGCCCGGGCAGGTCTGGATCTGAAGCTCTTCCGTCATCCCGAGACCATGAACGACCTCGACACCCCCGAACACCTCAAGGAGGCCGCCATCCTTTGAGCCTGCTCCTGACCCCCCTGGAGGGGATCCCCGAAGTGCAGCCCGGGGACGATCTGGCCGGGATGCTGCTCGAATCCGCGGCTGGCCTGCTGGAGCCCGGGGACATCCTGGTGGTCACCCACAAGGTGATCAGCAAGGCCGAAGGGCGCCTGGTTCCCCTGGACTCGATCCAGCCCTCGGACCTGGCGCTCCGCTTCGCCCGTCGCTGGAGCAAGGATCCCCGGGCTGTCGAGCTGGTCCTGCGCGAAAGCCAGGAAGTCATCCGCATGGCCCGCGGGGTGATCATCAGCCGGACGCGGCACGGTCTGGTCTGCGCCAACGCCGGGGTGGACCTGTCCAACGCCGGAGGAGGCCAGGTGGCCTGCCTGCTGCCTGCCGACCCCGACGGCTCGGCCCGCGCCCTGGCCCAGCGGTTCGAGGCGGCGCTGGGCTTCGCCGTCCCCGTGGTGGTCTGCGACTCCTTCGGCCGCGCCTGGCGGGAAGGGATCGTCAACGTGGCCCTGGGGGTGGCCGGGATGGATCCCTTCACCGACTACCGGGGCACCCGGGATCCCCACGGATACGACCTGCGGGTCAGCCGGATGGCCTCGGCGGACGCCCTGGCCGCCGCCGCCGAACTGGCCATGGGAAAGGTGGACGGCATCCCTGCGGTCCGGGTCCGAGGGTTCTCCTGGAAGCCGGGCGGCGGCGGGGGTGCCGCGCTGGTCCGCCCCCCCGAGAACGATCTCTTCCCCTGATCCCCAGACCCTTCGAGAGGAGCCCCCGCCATGTCCCGTCAGGTCGGATTCTTCGCCAGCACCGAGCAGTTCGGTCCCCGCGAGCTGCTGGAACAATGCGTCCAGGCCGAAAAGGTCGGCTTCCGCGCGATCATGGCCTCGGACCACTTCCACCCCTGGACTCCCCAGCAGGGTCAGAGCCCCTTCGTGTGGACCTGGCTCGGCGCCCTGGGCCGCGAGGTCTCGCTGCCCTTCGGCACGGCGGTGAGCGCGCCGGGCGACCGCTATCATCCCACCGTTCTGGCCCAGGCAGCGGCTACCGTGGAGGCGATGTACCCGGGCCGCTTCCGGTTGGGGCTGGGAGCCGGCGAGGCCCTGAACGAACACATCACGGGCGGCTACTGGCCCGAACCCCAGGATCGGGTGGCGCGCCTCCTGGAGGCGGTCGGGATCCTCCGTCGGCTCTTCACGGGCGAAGTGGTGCGCCATCAGGGGCGCTTCTTCCGGGTGGAAAGCGCCCGGCTCTACACGCTTCCCGAAACCCCACCCCCGATCTTCATCGCCACCTCGGGCCCCTACCTCAGCCGCAAGACCGGAGAGCTCTGCGATGCCCTCATGACGGTGGGGGCCTCCGAGGAGAAGATCCGCATGCTGCTGGAGAACTTCGAGAAGGGGGCCCGCGGCGCCGGCAAGGACCCCGCCTCGATGCCCCGCATGGTGCTGGTGCACGTGTCGTGGGCCCCGACTCCGCAGGAGGCCCTCGACAACGCCCTCCACGAGTGGCCCAACGGCGGGATGAACTTCCCCAAGGGGGATATCCGGCGCCCCGAGGACTTCGAGGCCATGGCCCGGATGGTCCGACCCGAGCACTTCCAGGGCCGGGTCCTGATCTCCAGCCGCACCGAGGAACACGTGGCCTTCCTGCGCGGCCTCTTCGCGATGGGCTTCGAGCAGATCCACGTCCACAACTGCGGCCGGAACCAGTCGGAGTTCCTGGACTTCTATGGCCGGGAGGTCCTGCCCGAGGTGCAGGAGGGCTGAGGACAAGCGATCGACCTTGATCTCTCGGCATCCGGACAGCATTCAGGTCAGGACGGGGACAAACCGCGCTCTACCCGAGGATCGTCAACCGCCACCCATTCGATAGCCGACCCCGGGCTCGGTCAGGATGAAGACCGGACGGACCGGGTCCGGTTCGATCTTGCGCCGAAGGTTGCTCACATTCACCCGAAGCAGATGCGTCTCGTGTCCGTACTCGGGACCCCAGGCCTGTTCGAGGATCTGCCGATGCGTCAGCACCCGGCCTGCGTGCTGGACCAGAACGCGAAGCAGGTCGAACTCCCGAGGGGTCAAACCGACCTCCCGGTCTTCCCGGAAGACCCTATGGGCAGCAAGGTCAATTCGAAGGTCTCCCAGTTGCAGGACCGGCTCCCCACCCGGTCCCCCGGAGGCCCTGCGCAGAGCTGCCCGGACCCGCGCCAGGAGCTCACCCAGGCTGAAGGGCTTGGTCAGGTAGTCGTCGGCACCGGCATCCAGGGCGCGGATCTTGTCCTGTTCGGCGCCGCGAACCGACAACATCAGGACGGGAACGGAACTCCAACTGCGCAATTGCTCGACGACCTCGAAGCCTTCCAGGTCGGGAAGACCGATATCCAGGACGACCATGTCCGGGCGCTCCTGGCGCGCGCAGACCAGGGCATCCACCCCTGTAGAGGCTTCCAGGACCCGATAACCATGGCCGGACAGCGAAACCCTGAGGAACTTGCGAATCGAAGCCTCGTCGTCCACCACCAGGACCCGGGGACAGTTGCTCACAGTTCCTCCTCGGCCGGGAGCCAGATCACAATCGTGGTCCCGCCTCCCGGGGTTTCTTCGGCACGAATCGTCCCACCGTGCGCTTTGACAAACCCCTGGCAGATGGCCAGACCCAGCCCGGTCCCCGGGGGGTCCCCCGGACGCCTCAACCTGTAAAACTTCTCGAAAGCCCGATGGCGCTGGTCTGGGGGGATCCCAGAACCGTGGTCCACGACGCGCAGCTCCACCCCACCATTCTCGCGCGCGGCCAGCAACTCGACTGAATCTCCCGCAGCCCCGTACTTGGCGGCATTCTCCAACAAGTTGACCAGAACCTGAACCAACAAGACCAGGTCCCCCCGAACCATGGGCAACTCCGGCTCGATGACGATGTCAAGACGCCGTCCATCCCCCCAAGCCTGCAGGGCACTTCCGAGCAAATCGGCGATCTCGACAGGTTCGAGGCGCAGGGGGGTCACCCCGGCCTCGACGCGGGACATGTCCAGGAGGTTGGCCACAAGCCGACTCAGCCGACGGGTCTGCTCACGCGCGAGTTGAACCAGACCCTGAATCGTCTCCTGATCCAGATCGAGTTCGGGATCACCCAGGTTGTCCAGAGCTCCCTGGATGGAGGAGATCGGTGTCTGCAAGTCGTGGGAGACCGCGTTGAGCATCGTCGTCTGCAGTCTCTCAGCCTCAGCAACGAGTTGAGCGTGGCGTGCCTCCTCGCCCAATCGGACCCGTTCGACCGCCATGGCCGCCTGGGCTGCCGAGGACTCCACGATGCGGAGCGACTCGGGCGAGGAGGGATTCGTCTGCAGGCACACCCATCCCAGAGGACCCCGAGCAGAGACCAGGGGAACTGCCAGGGGCAGGCATCCGGCACCTGTCCTCCAACCAGAAGGCGGGCCGGGGACTGAAGAAGCTGATGGAGGTGTTGATTCAGGGCTTCCTCGATGGCTTCGAGGTCTCCCGACTGCGCCAGAGCCCGGCTGAAGGCATAGGCTGCAGCCATCTCGGCCTGGCTGCGTCGGGCCAGCTCGAATTGGGCCTGACGACGAGCCGTCAACTCCGAAATCAGGATCCCCACCCCCAGCATGACGCTAAGGGTCAGAAAATACTCGGGCTGGTGAACCCGAAGCGTGTAGCGCGGAGGGATGAAGAAGAAATTCAAGCTCATGACCCCCAGCCCCGAGGCCACCACCGCCGGCCAGCGCCCCCAGCACGCAGCGGCCACGACGACCACGAGCAGGTAGAGCATCACCAGACCGTGAGGATGAAGGTAGGCCTCGACAGCCTGACCCGCTGCCGTGACAGCGGCCACCATGGACGTCACCTTCAACAGGTTCCAGGCCAACGAACCGCGCTGCCTGTCTGCCATGCCATTCAGTTCCTCTCTAGCCGGGAAGCCCCTCCAGCCGACTCAGAGTTCGAGCTGGTTGCCGACCTCGAAGACCCTCGCGGGAGGCAAGCCGAAGAAGTAGGTCGCATTCCGCGCATTCCTGGATAGAACCGCGAACAGACGCCTGCGCCACCACGCCATCCCGCTTCCCCCCGAACGGCCGGGGATCACCGTTTCGCGTCCCAGGAAGTAGGTGCACTCCTGGAGATGGAGGGGAGCGTCGGCAAGGTCCAGAGCCCTCAGTGCTCTTGGTACGTCGTGTTCGTCCTTGTACCCAAAGCACAAGACGACTTCCAGGATCCAGTCGGCCTTCATCTTGACGACCCCGCGCTGGGAGGCGCAGACATGCGGCCGGTCTGCGGTGTCCACCCTCACCAGGATCACCCGCTCGTGCACGATGTGGTTGTGGCGAAGATTGCTCAGCATCGCAACGGGGACGTCTTGTGGATTCCCACTCAGATAGATCGCCGTACCGGAAACCCGGATGGGTGGGTCGGATTCCAGGCGCGCCAGGAAACCATCCCAAGAAATGGCCAGATTCGCCAGGCTGCAAGCCAGCGCGGCCCGCCCTCGACGCCAGGTGGACATCACCAGGTAGAATGCAACTCCGACTGCCAGCGGGAACCAGCCTCCGTGCGCGACCTTCAGCAGATTGCCCCCCAGGAAGCCGATTTCGATTCCGAAGAGGAGGCCACACAGGCTCGCGGATCGGGCCAGGCTCCAGCCCCATCCGTAACGAGCCAGGAAATAGAAGAGCACCGTGGTGATGAGCATGGTGGCCGTGACAGCGACACCATAGGCCGCCGCAAGATTGCTGGAGGTCCTGAAGCCGGCGACCAGTCCGATGCAAGCCAACATCAGCGACCAGTTCACGAAAGGCACGTAGATCTGCCCGATCTGCATATCAGAAGTGTGCTGGACCTTGAGGCGAGGCAAGAAACCGAACTGCACGGCCTGCATCGTCAAAGAGAAGACTCCGGAGATCAAGGCCTGGGAAGCGATGACGGTTGCGGCGGTAGCCAGGATGACCATCGGGAGCAGCCCCCAGGCGGGAACCATATGGAAGAAGGGATTGTCAATGGCCGCCGGTTGGCGGATCAGGAGGGCCCCCTGCCCCAGATAGTTCAACGTCAGGGCAGGAAAGACGAAAGTGAACCAGGCCAGGCGGATCGGCCGCACCCCGAAGTGCCCCATGTCGGCGTACAGGGCCTCCCCCCCCGTCACCACGAGGAAGACTGAACCCAGAACCAGGAATCCCGTCCAGCCGTTGCGCCCGAAGAATTCCAGCGCCTGCCACGGCGAAAGACAGGCCAGGACTCGGGGTTCCTGAACGATCTGGACGATTCCCAGGCTGCCGAGGGCCAAGAACCACAAGACCATGACCGGGCCGAAGACCTTCCCCACCTTCTCGGTGCCGTGGCTCTGGGCGGCGAAGAGGGCCGCCAGGATCGCCACGGTGATCGGCAGGATCCAGGGCTCGAACAGAGGGGTGGCGACGGCCAGGCCTTCCACGGCGCTCAGGACCGAAATTGCGGGGGTGATCATCCCATCGCCGAAGAGCAGTGCCGTGCCGAAGAGCCCCAGGACCATCAGGAAGCCGAATCCGGCAACCTCGCGCGCGGCGGACTCGCGCACCAGGGCCGTCAGGGCCAGGATTCCCCCCTCCCCATGATGGTCCGCGTTGACCACGAAGGCCAGGTACTTCAAACAGACCACGAGAACCAGCGACCACAAGACCAGCGAAAGAACACCCAGGACGTTGGTCACGGTGGACTCCAGGCCCAGACCGTGGTGGAAGGATTCCCGCAAGGCGTAGAGCGGGCTGGTTCCAATATCTCCGTAGACGACGCCCAGGGCCCCCAAAGCCAGTGGGAGGAGATCCGCACCGACCTTCGATGCGCCCGGATGGGGGCCTTCCAATGTTGCGGCACAAGTCATGGCCCCATCTTGACTCAGCCAGCCCCGCCGAGAGTCAAGACCGCGTCAAGAACGCGAGCCCGCCCATCAAAGGAGCATCAAGCCCTGCGAACCGCCAGGCGGCGGATTCAGGCGAGTCCGCCAGGGTTGACAGGCTCCCCCCGGACTCGATACAGTCTTCCCAGAAAGCGAGGTCCCCGCGAATGTTCGAGCTCCGCAAGCGCACCGCCCGGCCTCGCT
>JALHDH010000082.1:6251-21186 GCA_022839105.1 bacterium | reverse complement strand
GCCACCCGCACGGTGGGGGTCTTGATCCTGCCTGCCTTGCTGATCGAGTTCCTGGCGGCTCGTCGCCGGGGTCGAGGAGCGCCCTGGATCCGGATCCTGTGGCTGGGACTGGTCCCCGCAGGTCTGGCCCTGGTCATGGGTCTTCACGAGCTTGCCACGGGCAATCCCCTGGCCTTCTTCCACGCCCAGGACGACTGGCAGCGACAGTTCGCCTGGCCCTGGTGGACGCTCTGGGGGGGGCTGCGCCAGGCCTTTCAGTTTGCCGGGGTGGAGGGCGGGGGGATCTACCTCTTCGAAGGGGCTGCGGCCCTGTACGCCCTGGTCCTGGGAGTCGGGTTGCTGCGCATGCCGGCCTGCTATGGGATCCTGGCGTTCCTGAGCCTGCTGCTTCCCCTGCTCTGGCCCTACCCGGGAAACCTCCTGATGAGCCTGCCCCGATTCGTGGCGGTGGTCTTCCCCCTGCACCTGGTCCTGGCCCGTTGGACCGCCGGAAGCCTGGGAGGGGAGGCCCTGGTGCGGACCCTGATGGCCGGGCTGTACGGGTTGGCGGTGGCCCTGTTCGTGGCCTCGCGGAACATGTTCTGAGGGTTTCCGGGGGCGGGGGGTTCACATCGACGCAACATCGCGGCAAGCTTCCGTCAACATCCCGGTGGGATTCCTGGCAATATCCCGGTTCCAAGATGGAGGGGAGGCGGCCGGCCGGTCGCCCCGCGACGAGAACCCCGAGGTGATGCCGATGCAGACCCCCTGCCTGAATCCCCAACCGGAGAGGGCCATGACGGCCTGGATGCTGCGAGCCCGGCAGCGCTTCCCGCGCTCCTGGGCGGCCTGGACCGCCGAAGAGGACGAGTTGCTGCGCGTCCTTTCCGAACGAAAGGCCTCGGAGGAGGAAGTGCAGGCCGCCCTGGGGAGGGGCCCGGGGGGAATCCTCGCCCGCCGGCAGGCACTGGGCCTGGAGCCCCGCCGCCCGGCGCCGGAGCGGCGAACCTCGGCCTCGAGGCTGCCGGTTCCCCAGATGGATTGGGTGCCCGCCTGGCGGGATCACCTGCCCGAACCCCGCTGGATTCGCGAGACGGCCCGTTTCTGGGGCGTCCCGGCCCAGGCCCTGGACAACGCCATGGAGGGGCTGGACCTGGAGGAGTGGATGGTCTTCACCCTGCGCTATGGCCTCTCGGAACGCTGCTCCTATACCCTTGAGGCGGTGGCCGAACTGCTGGAGCTCGGTCCCAGGTCGGTCCGCCTCCTGCAGGCACAGGCCGAGGAGACGGTGCGCCGCTCGCTGGTCGAGCAAGGGCATGAACCGCGAGGGTGCACCCTGGAGGAGACCCTGGCCCGGCGCGCGCCCCGCCGGCGGGGTTCTCGGCCCTGAAGACTTGCCGGCGGCGGAGGGAGGGATTCGGGCACCCTTCCTCCGCCAGCCGGTCTCCATCCCGAGGGATTTGCTCCGGAGTCGGTTCCCCGGACACCCGGCAGGTTCAGTCGGCCATCCGGACCCCCAGCGCCCGCACCAGGAAGGCCAGGATGTCGGCGGCCTCGTCCAGGCGCTTGGAGGTCGGCTTCCCGGCGCCGTGCCCGGCCTTGGTCTCGATGCGGATCAAGGTCGGGGCCGCCCCCCCCTGGGCCTGTTGCAGGGCCGCCGCGAACTTGAAGCTGTGGGCTGGGAAGACCCGGTCGTCGTGGTCGGCGGTGGTCACCAGGGTGGGAGGATAGTGCGTGCCGGGCTTGAGGTTGTGGTAGGGCGAGTAGGCATGCAGGGCGGCGAATTCCTCGGGGTCCTTCACGTCTCCATAGTCGGCGACCCAGGCGTAGCCGATGGTGAAGCTCGCGAAGCGCAGCATGTCCATCACGCCCACCTGGGGGATGGCTGCTCCGAAGAGGTCGGGACGCTGGGTCATGCAGGCACCCACCAGCAGACCGCCGTTGCTGCCACCCATGATCGCCAGGCGCGAGGGACTCGTGTAGTTGTTGGCCACCAGCCACTCGCCTGCCGCGATGAAGTCGTCGAAGACGTTCTGCTTGCGGGTGCGGGTCCCGGCCTGATGCCACTCCTCGCCATATTCCCCGCCACCTCGAAGATTGGGCACCGCGTAGACCCCGCCGGCTTCCATCCAGGCCATGCTCGTGGCCGAGAAGTAGGGGGTCAGGCTGTAGTTGAAGCCTCCATAGGCATACATCAGGACCGGGAGCTGCCCGTCGCAGACCAGGTCCTTGCGATGGCTGAGGAACATCGGCACCCGGGTGCCATCCTTGCTGGTGATGAAGACCTGCCGGGTCTGGAACTTCGCAGGGTCGAAGGTCAGGCGGGGACGCTTCCACGGCGTGCTCTTGCCCGAGGCCAGGTCGTAACGGTGGATCTCGGTGGGCACGGTGAAGCTGGTGAAGGCGTAGAAGGTCTCGGTGTCCTGGCGCCGGCCCGAGAAGCCTCCGACGGTGCCCAGGCCGGGAAGCGGCACTTCGCCCAGGGGCTTGCCCTGCAGATCATGGACGGCGACCCGGGAGTGGGCGTCGTGGAGGTATTCCACGAAGAGCCGGTTTCCCGCCCGGCTCACGGATTCCATCTTCTCGGATCCCTGGGGGATCAGTTCATGCCAGGCCGGATCCTCCTTCGAGAGATCCAATCCCAGCAGGCGGAACCGGGGTGCTTCCAGGTCGGTCTGCACCAGGAGGGTGTCGCCCTCCGACTCGATGACGCGGAAACGGGCCTTGAAGGCATCGGGAAGGGGACGAAGGGGCGAGTCCGGACGGGTGAGGTCCTTGACCCACACCGCTCCGTTGTCGGTGTCGGGGCGTTCGACCTGGATCACCAGCCAGCGGCCGTCCTCGGTCACCCCTCCCCCGACGCTCCAGTCGGGATTCTCGGGAACCGCGAAGACCTGGAGGTCCTCCTCCTGGGGAGTCCCCAGCCGGTGGTAGTACAGGGTGTGGTTGTGGTTGACGGCCTTGAGGTCCTGCCCCGGTTCGGGGGCCGGGTAGCGGCTGTAGTAGAAGCCCAGGCCGTCCCTGGTCCAGGAGGCACCCGAGAACTTGACCCAGCGGATCACGTCGGGAAGATCCTGCCCGGTCTGGATGTCGCGGACCCGCCAGGTGTTCCAGTCCGAGCCCGCCTCAGCCAGGCCATAGGCCAGATGGCGCCCGTCGTGGCTGATCGAGGTGCCCGAGAGGGCCACGGTGCCCTCCTCGGAGAGGGTATTGGGGTCCAGAAGGATGCGGCCGGGGGGCTCCAGGCCCTCGGCGGTATACAGGACGCTCTGGTTCTGCAGGCCTGAGTTGTGGAACCAGAACCAGCGCTTCCCTTCCTTGAAGGGCGTGCTGTAGCGCTCGAAATCCTGCAGTTGGTCCAGGCGTTCTCGCAGGACGGCCCGCTCGGGAATCGACTCCAGGATCTGATCGGTCAGGCGATTCTGGGCCTCGATCCAGGTCCGCGTCTGCTCGCTGTCGAGGTCCTCCAACCAGCGGTAGGGATCGGCGACCTGGACTCCGTGATATTCGTCCACGTGGTCCACCCGGGGGGCCTCGGGGTAGGAGAGGGGGGCGGCCAGGGCCGGAAGGGCGGCCAGGAACGCCGTCAACAAGGGGGCGAAGAAACGAATCGACATTTGCGGGCCTTGCACCGTCCGGGCGGCTTTCCTGCTTCGGGGCCCGGGCAGGGAAACTCGGGGATCCTGGCGCACTCGGGGGGCGGGCCCGGATTTTTGTCCACGGGCCCGGAGGGAAGGCACGGAGGTGGCGGATGAACCAGACGGTCCTGGTCACGGGTGGGGCAGGCTATATCGGAAGCACCGTGGCGGCCGAGCTGGTGGGCTCGGGTCGGCGGGTGGTGATCCTCGACGACTTCTGCAAGGGGCATCGGGAGGCGATCCCCGCCGGCTGCGAGGTGGTCGAGGGAGCGGTCCAGGACGGGGCGCTTCTCGACGATCTCTTCGCCAGGCATCGTCCGCAGGCCGTCCTGCACTTCGCGGCCTTCATCGAGGCCGGCGAGTCGATGCGCGATCCGGGTCTCTTCTTCCGGAACAACACGTGCGGGACCCTCTCGCTCCTGGAGGCCATGGTCCGCAACCAGGTCCTTCGCCTGGTCTTCTCGTCCACCGCGGCGGTCTACGGCACCCCTGAGCGCGTCCCCATCGTCGAGGACGCCGCCCTGCAGCCCACCAACGCCTACGGCGAGTCCAAGCTCCTGGTGGAGAGGATGCTGGACTGGTTCGGCCGGATCCACGGCCTGCGAAGCGCCAGCCTGCGCTACTTCAACGCAGCCGGCAACACCCCCGAGCGGGGCGAGCACCACGAGCCCGAGAGCCACCTGATCCCCATCCTGCTGGAGGTGGCCCTGGGGCAGCGCGAACACGCCAGCATCTTCGGTACCGACTACCCCACGCCGGACGGGACCTGCGTGCGGGACTACATCCACATCCAGGATCTGGCCAGCGCCCACCTCCTGGCCCTGGAGGCCCTGGAGCGCCCCGGGTGCCCCCCGCGGTTGATCTACAACCTGGGCAACGGTCAGGGTTTCTCGGTCCGCGAGGTGATCCAGACCGTGCGCCAGGTGACCGGGCACCCGATCCCCGTGGTGGAGGGCCCTCGTCGCCCTGGCGACCCGGCCCTGCTGGTGGCCGGCTCGGAGAAGATCCGAAGCGAACTGGGTTGGGAACCCCGCTTCCCGACCTTGGAATCCATCGTGGCCTCCGCCTGGGAGTGGCGTCGGCGCCATCCCCACGGCTACTCCTGAGGTTCGGGTCCGCTCGGCGAGGCTTCGTCGCCGTGCGGAGAAGAGCCCGGCCGAGGCCCTTCCCGGCCGGGCGCGCCCTCCTGAAGGGTTTCGGGGTGGGGACTGGCAGCCTTTTTCGGAGCCAGGAGGCCTCCCTCCAACTCGCTGGACCAGACGGGACGCAGGGCACCCCAGGGGAGTTCTCGTCCCGAGCCGGCCATTTCGGGCTGCAGGGCCTCCAGGGCCTGTTTGCGGGCCTGCAATCGGGCGGAACGGCTCGCGCCGGTCATGGCGTCCACCAGGAAGACCAGCCCGTTGTGGGCCTCCCAGGCGGCGATCCGATCCTGTTCCAACCGGCGCAGGGCCTCGAAGCTCTCGAGAAGGGAGCGGGCCCGCGGACTCTCCGGAGGAGCCAGGCGCAGGGCCTCCGAGAGGTTCTTCAAGGCCTGCTCGCTGTCGTCGCGCTGCTCGGCCATCCGGGCCAGGGCGCTCCAGGCCAGAAGGTGCGTGGCCCGGGCTTCGGGGCCGGCCTCGCGCAGGGCCTGGTGCAGGGCTTCCTCGCGCCCTTCGGCGGGCCCGCCGCTTCCGAGCAGCAGCCACCGGCGCGGATCGGAGGGAGCCAGGAGGGCCATCGGCTCGGCCGAGAGGGCCCGGGCGCCTTCCAGATCCCCAAGTTCAGCCAGGCACAGGGCGGCTCCCACCCGGGAACGGGCCCGGAGTCGGCGCCCCTCGGGAGTCTCGGGTGGGGAGGGAGCCTGGCAGGCCATAAAGGCGGCCTGGGCCTCCTCGAGGCGGCCGGTCTCCAACAAGAGCCAGCCCAGCCGGTCGGCCAGATCCGGATCGGGGCGCAGGGCCTGGGCCCTGGACCAGGCCTCGAGGGCTTCGTCGACCCGGTCCTCCAACCACAGAAGTCTCCCCAGGGCGGCCAGGGAGCGCGGGTCCTCCGGCCAGAGTCTCAGGGCCTGGGAATAGGCCGCTTCGGCCCGGGCCAGGGTCTCGGGATCGCGGTCGGATCGCTCCAGGGCTCGTGCCAGGCAGGCGTCTCCCAGAAGGCGGTGCAGGACGGGGTTGGCTCCGAACACGGGCCGGCAGGCCTCCAGGGCCTCCAGGGCCTGGGTGGACTCTCCCTGGGCCGCCAGGGTCGCACCCAGCCAGAGCATGGCGTAGCGATTCCGTCCGCGGATTCCCAGGGCGTATCGGAAGCGCTGCGCGGCTCGGGAGAGGTCTCTCCCCTCGAAGGCGGCGATTCCGGCCAGCAGATCCGAGACCGCCGAGACGGGTTTGAGGTCCCGACCCTGCCTCCAGGATTCCATGGCCCGCTGGAAGTCGTCGGGAGCCCCGGTTCGCCGCCAGCCTTCCAGATGGATGGCCCCGCGCAGGAAGTGGGCGGTGGGCGGGTCGTCCAGGTGGCCGAGCACGCTCCAGGCCTCCTCGCGCGCCCCCCGGTCGAGGAGTTCGTAGATCCGGGCCTGGACCGCGCCGGCCAGGGAAGCTCGGGCTTCGGGGAAGGCCGGATCCAGGCGCAGGGTCTCCAGGAGGCTCTCCAGGCCTTTTTCGGCTTCGCCCGACTCCAGCAGGATCACGCTCAGCAGGTAGCGCGAGCGGGAGTCTTCGGGGTTCCCGGTCAGGTGTTCCTCGAGCAGGGCCCGGGCCTGGTCGGGCTGGCCTGCGGCGCGCAGGCCCAGGGCCCGGGTCAGGGCGTCCGCGGGCGGGGAGGAGCCGGCGGGCCCTGCAGCGGTGGGCAGGGCCAGCAGGACGAGCAGCAGCGTCACACAGAGGAGGGCGAGCAGGCGGGAGGGCACAGGGAAGGGTTCCGGCGCCCGAGGCCCGGTCTCCTGCCGCAGAGCCCGCATTTTCAGTTGTCGGGCAGCAGGACCGGGAGCGCCGAGCCACCGGAGGAAGGCGGTGTCGTGGAGGCCGGGGAGGGCGCAGGGGCCGGGGTCACCGCATCCGTTGCCGGAGGCTCCGGGGGGGCGACCGGGGCCTTCGGAGGACTCGGCGGCCTCCTGGCCGGCGCCGGAGGGATCTGTGGAAAGGTCGGAGCCTCCGGCGTGGCGGGCGAGGGCCGCATGGTGGGTGGGGCCTGGGGAGTGCGCGCGGGGCTCGAGGGGGGAGGTCCCGGGACCGAGGGAGAGCCGGGGGAGGGCGCTTCGAGGGCGGGACCCGAGGGGAGGAGCGGGGAGCCGGACGGGGGCTCGGGTCCGGTCCGGCGCCTGGCATTCTTCAGCGGGGCCAGGTCCATCAGGATCACCGTGTGCCCGGTCTTCACGGTGAAGCTCTCCTCCCTGGGCTCGTAGCCCACCTTCGAGGCCGAGAGCATGCAGACCCGACCCACCTCCAGGGTGCCCGGTGGGAGCATCAGGATTCCCTTCTGGTCGGCCTGGCCGATGGGACGCCGGTCCAGGTGGATCGCGGCGCCCGGAACCGTCGAGACGGTGACTTCGGTGTGGCGGACCAGGACGGTCCTCAGGGTGGCCCGGACCCGGGTCGGCTCGAGCAGGATCGAGCGGGTGCGGGTACTGTGCAGGTCGGCGGCGATCTCCAGGGTCAGGAGCCGGCCCTTGGGGATCTCGACTTGTCCCCGGCCTGCGGGCAGCTCCGTCTCGCGGATCACCTGGTCCCCTTCGCGAACCTTCAGCCGCACCGGCGTGTCGGGCGGGCGCAATCCCTGGACCTCCAGGGCCAGGAAGCCGTACCCCGGATGGAGGGGCTCGGCCACCTCTTCGCCGGGAGCCGAGAAGACCACTTCGTCCGGCGGAGGACCCGCCGCCTCCGGGGTTCGCCAGGAGGGAGCCAGAAGCCATCCCAGCCAGGTCAGCAGGCCCAGCAGCACGGGGAAGAGCCAGCGGAGCCGCAGAGGCTCCTCCGGGCTCCTGGCAGGGCCGGTCTCGACCTCGGCCCACAGGCCGGCCAGGTCGGGGGGGGGACAGGCCGATCTGGAGGAGGGAGGCGCGAGGGTTCCATCCAGCCAGGAATCCAACTCGAGCGCGGTCTCCCCCGCCGAACGCGCGCCTTGCGGAGTCCCGGCCCGGCGCAGTCGCGAGGCGATCCACTCCAGGTCGCAGGGAAGCTCCGGGCACTCCCGTCTCAGGGCCGGGCCTTCGGGGGGCGGGTCCTGTGCAGTCAGCAGGAAGGCCAGGAGCCCACCCAGGGCTCGCAGATCCGCAGTGCCATCCAGCGAGGAGCCCGGATCCGGGTAGCCGGCTTCCAGGCCCAGCAGGAGGATGCGCCCCGTCTCGGGGACGATCCGGATCGTGTCTGGGCCCAGGTTGCCGTGGAACAGGCCTGCGCAGTGGGCGACATGGAGGGCCTCGGCAATCTGCAGGACCGTTTCGGCGGCCTCCAGGGGATCCATCGGCTGGTCCCGCAGGTGGTCGCGCAGGGTCCACGAGCCGGGATCCGCGAAGACCAGATGGAGCCCGTCCGGACTCTCTGCCCAGCTCAGGGGCCGAGGGATTGCGGGGTGCTCCAGGCCTTCCAGGAGCCTGCAGCCCTGCCGCAGGCACTGGCCCTCCGACTCGGGCCGGGAGGGCGCGGGGTAGACCCGGATCAGCACCGGGCCATCCGGCCCGCGGGCCCGCCACAGGAGGCTCCCGGGGGACTCGTCGAGGAGCTCGGGCTCCTCGAATCCTTCCAGGCTCAGGCGGGCAGGCACCGCTCAGGTCGCGGCGGAGCGCTGTTGAACCTCGGCCAGGCGGTCGCAGGCCGCCACCAGCAGGCGGGTGCCGGCGGAGAGGTGGAGCGGGCGGCCGTCCAGCACGAATTGCTGAAGCTCGTCCAGGGCCTGGCGGAACTCGGCGATGCCCTGCCGCAGTTCGCGCATCGCCTGACGCACCTCCTCGGTGGGCTCTGCGTCCTGGGAAAGCCGGGTGAGTCCCAGGTTTGCCGTGTTGAGCAACTGCTCGGCCCAGGCCAGGACCGAAGCGAACTCTTCGGACCCAAGCTGGCCGGTCTCGGCCTGCTGGCAGGCCGAGAGGATCCGCTGGAGGTTGGCGGGGCCCTCGGCCCCGGCGGGGAGGGCCGCCTGGGGCAGGGGCTCCACCGGGCGGACCAGGGTGGCGCCGCACCCGGCGCAGACGCGCTCGGTGGCCGGGTTCGCGGAGCCGCAGCGGGGACACGGGGTCTGGCTCTCGCCCTGCTCGATCTCGGTCAGGATCCTCCAGGCCTCGAAGAGCAGGTTGGCACCCGTCTCCATCTTCTCGATGCCCCGGGGCAGGAGCTCGCGCCGCTCGATCCCCAGCCGCAGCAGGGGAAGGGATCGGTTCAGCCGGTCGAAGCCATCCCGGGCCACGGGGACCTGTTCGGCCATCCGGATGGGACCTTCCAGGGCCGCCTCGGCGCACTGTTCGAAGCGGAAGTAGCTTTCGGCCAGTTGGGGCTCGAACCAGGCCTGGGCCCGCACCAGCAGGTCGGCGCCCAGGCCGTCCACGACCGCGCGGGCCGCGTGGATCACCCAGTTGACCTGGGGAGAGGGGGTCGGGGCCTGGATCAGCGCCTCACCGATGCTGTCCTGGATCTGCTCGACCAGCAGCAGGCAGCCCTCGCGGAATCGGAGGAAGCCCTTCTCGAAGACGTCCAGATCATGGGCTTCGAGGTACATGTCCATGTCCTGGATTCCGGCCAGGGCCTGGCGGCAGGCCTGGGCCCCCCGATTGGCCCGGACGGGGTCCGAGTCGGCCTCGAAGGTCTCGATCCCTTGGGTGAAGTGCTCCCAGAGGTGGTCCAGGATCTCGTCGAAGCGCTCGTCGTCCATCAGGCCCTGGCGCAGGGCGGACCGGACCTTCAACATCAGGTTCAGGGCCGGGTGGGGTTCGTCTCCGTGGCTCAGGTAGGCCCACTCGTAGCCCAGCAGGGCCTGGTGGAGGTCGAGATAGGCTTCGGCCAGCGACTCCGCGGCCGACCGCAGGAGCCCGGGACCCTGGCGGGTCAACCAGCTCCGGGCGCCTTCCAGGGCTTCGCCGTAGGCGTCGAAGGCGTCCATCACCGCCTCGATGGCCTCGGGCAGGGTCTCGATCAGGCCCGGTTCCTCCTTGACCTGGTGGTAGAAGGCGTCCTTGGCGCTGATCAGCTCGAAGCGACAGGCGGTCAGGGCCTGGCGCAGGCTCTCGGAGTCCAGCCTTCCGGCCGCTGCCTCCAGGCACAGCGCGATCAACCGGTTGGTGCTCTCCGACGGGGTCGGGCCCTGCTCATGGCCAATCCCTGCGGCGGCCTCTTCGGGATTGAGGGTCTCTTGAACGGACTCTTCCAAGTCTCTGGCTCCGATCGCCTGTTGCCGGTCGCCTTCAGCCCGGACCGGGGAGGAGGACCAGATCAGGTCTTCAACTCACGAAGCGGCGGACGGCTTCGGATTGCAGCCCGGGTACGGGGACTCCCAGGGCGCCGGGTTGGGAGATCTTCGACCCCAGGCTCTGCATGAACTGCCGGGCTTCCCCGTTGCGGACCCTCTCGCGGTCGGAGAGTTCCTTCATCCAGTCCTCGCTGGTGCGGTCTTCCTCGGTCGCCTTGAAAAGGGCGCCGATGCTGCCGCCCATGGTCGCCGAGAGGGTGGTCCCGATCAGCGTGGCCATGGCCGTCCCGGCTCCGGGCACGACGCTGCCCAGGATGGCGCTGGCGATCCCGCCGATGACCCCCAGCGTTGCGGGCGCGGCCTGGGGCATCATCCCCGTTTGCGAGATCGAAGGGGTGGTAGGACCGATCAGCGGCTGCATGGCAGACTCCAGCGTAGTCTCTTCTCAATATCCTGAGGTTGGGGGACTTCGTCAAGACCCGGGGACTCCCCTGGCCGGAGCGGAACGCCATGTGGAAGGACCGGCCATCCCCGGGCTTCTCGGCACGGTTGGAGCCGGGAAGACCCCTGGCGGTCGACAAGGCAGTCTCGTGGAGGCCTTCGCCTGCCCGGAAAGGCACACAGGAACCTCCTCGGGAACCTCAGAATCCTGATTCGGCTCCGGTCCTTCAGGGCCGGCAGGGAGGTGCCTCTTGCGGATCCATCCGGAAGTGCTCCAGGCCTTGAAGGAAGGTCGGGCGGTGGTGGCCCTGGAGTCCACCATCATCTCGCATGGCATGCCCCATCCTCGGAATGTCGAGACGGCCCTGGCGGTGGAGGAGGAGATCCGGGCTCGCGGGGCCCTTCCTGCAACCATCGGCATCCTGGCCGGCGAGCCGGTGGTGGGCTTGACCCCCGAGGAGATCGCCGATTTCGGCCGACGTGAGGGGATCGTCAAGGTCAGCCGACGGGATCTGCCGGTGGTCATGGCGCGGCGTCTCTGGGGCTCCACCACCGTGGCCGCCACCATGATCCTGGCCGAGCGGGCCGGGATCGAGGTCTTCGTGACCGGCGGCATCGGAGGCGTGCATCGGGAGGCCTCGCGCACCTTCGACATCTCGGCCGATCTTCAGGAGCTGGCCCGGACCGACGTCACGGTCGTGTGCGCGGGGGTGAAGTCCGTCCTGGACCTTCCAGCCACGCTGGAGTGCCTCGAGACCCTGGGAGTCCCGGTGATCGGCTTCGGCAGCGACGAACTGGCGGCCTTCTACACCGCCACCAGCCATCTTCCCCTGCAGGTCCGGGTGGACGAGGTCTCGGAACTGGCCGGGATCGTCCTGGCCAAGCGCGAGTTCGGCCTGGGGGGCGGGGTCCTGGTTTCCAACCCCATCCCTCAGGAGCACTCGCTGGACGAGGCAACCCTCTCCCGCGCTCTCGAAGAGGCCCTGCTCGAACTGGAATCCCATCGGGTCCGGGGGAAGGCGATCACCCCCTTCCTCCTGGAGCGGATCCGCCTGGCGACCGGGGGCAGGAGCCTGGAGGCCAACGTGGCCCTGATCCTCAACAATGCCCGCCTGGGCGCGGAACTCGCCCTGGAGATCGCCCGCATGATAAACCCTTCCTCCCGGGATTGAGCCCCGGAGCAGGGCGGAAGGGCTCCTTCCTGACCCGTCGAAGCCTCAACCCGTGACCAGCCCATGAGGCCCTGCGCGCAGCAGTCCGGCAGAAGGCTGGTCTACTAGCATTTCCAGAAGAGCATGGTGGATCATGAGCGAGCACCCTCAGGAGTCGCCCGAGAATTCGCCGGCCGGGGCCGCCCGGCCCCGACCGGCTTCAGACCAAGCCCAGTCGGCCCTGCCGGGCAGCCCCCGGGAGACCGGGCCCGAGGTCGAGGCCGCAAGGCTCGCCCCCGAGGCGGCCGCCCAGGCCGAGGAGGTCGATTCCGAGGCGCCGGCACCCCCGCCCCCGCGCGGGCACCTGAAGATCTATCTGGGGTACTCGTCCCATACCGGCAAGACCTGGCGTCTGCTGGAGGAGGCCCGTCGGCGCCAATCCCGCGGAGAGGACGTGGTGGTGGGGTGGGTCCGGCCCAAGGACCGCCCGGCCCTGGCCCCTCTGTTGGAGGGGTTGGAGGTCCTCCACTCCCAGCGGGACGCCCTGGATCGGGAGGCGATCCTCCGGCGGGCTCCGGGCGTGTGCTTCATTGACGAGCTGGCCCATGACAACCCGCCGGGCAGCCTCCATCCCCAGCGCTACCAGGATCTGGAGGATTTCCTGGAGGCGGGGATCGACGTGGTCACGGCCATGAACATCCAGTATGTGGCCGATTTGCGCGAGCAGGTCCTCAAGGTGCTGGGCAAGGCCCCCGAGGTCTCGGTTCCCGAGGAGTTCCTGCGCAAGGCCGACGAGGTGGTCCTGGTCGACGCCAGCGCCGGGATGGTCAGGGGCCGTTCCCAGCAGGCCGGTCTCCTGCCGGTTCCCGAGAAGACCCTGCTGGCGTTGCGGGGCATGGCCTTGCTCTACTCGGCCGAGAACGTCGAGGATCTGGTCCGGGACTATCGTCACGAGCATCATATCGAGGAGACCTGGGAAACCCAGGAGCGGGTGCTGGTCTGCCTGACCGCCAACAGTCGCGGCCCCCACCTGATCGAGCGCGCCTGCAAGGTGGCCGAGCGTTGGAACGGCGAGTTGTGGGCCCTGTACGTGACTCCGGATTCCCGCTGGTCGAACCTCTCGGAGGCCGAGGCCGAGACGGTCCGGAGCTTCCTGGGGCTGGCCCGCGCCAAGGGAGCCAGGGTCCAGGTCGTGGAGGGGAGCGAGCCCGCCTGCAGCATCCTGGCCTTCGCCCACGAGCATGGCGTGACGCAGATCTGCCTGGGTCACGCGGCAGCCTATCCTTTTCGCGGGGCCCTCTCGGGGACCGTGGCCGGGCGCATCATCCACGGCGCAGCGGGAATCGATGTCCACCTGATTGCCGACGAGGGGGCCCCTCAGCGCCAGTCGACCAGCGTGCCCAGCGACGCTCCCAGCCTGCCCTTCCTGGCCCGCCTGCTCTCGGCCACCCCGCGTCCCGAGAGCCGGGGGCATCTGCGCGTCTATCTCAGTTATGCACCGGGCAGCGGCAAGACCTGGAGGATGCTCCAGGACGGCAGCTTCCTCAAAGGACAGGGCCAGGATGTGGTGGTCGGCTTCTGCGACTCCCATGATCGCCCGGACCTGGTGGAGGTGCTGCGCCATTTCGAGACGATCCCCCCCGTCCAGACTCCCGAGGGCCTGCCGAACGGGCTCGATGTGGCGGCCGTGGTGGCCCGGCGCCCCCACGTCTGCCTGGTGGATGACCTGGCGGCCCCGACCGCCGACGGGCGGACCCGTTGGCAGGAGGTGGAGGCCCTGAGGGATCAGGACATCCATGTCCTGGCCACGGTGGATATCTCGAGAGTCGAGGGGTTGAAGGACGCCGTCGAGCGGATTACCGGCCTGGCGGTCTTCAGCACGGTTCCGGACTGGCTTCTGGACGAGGCCGAGGAGTTGATCTTCGTCGATGTGGCCACCAGGGCGCTTCTGAACCGGGTTCGTCGGGGGGCCGTCTTCCCGGGGGCGGAGATCCCACAGACCTTGCTGGGGCTCTTCAACGAGGGGAGCCTGGAGGCGCTGCGCGAACTGGCCATGCGCCTGACCGCGGACCGCGTCCAGGATCGTCTGGCTGCCCTGGAGGGGCCCGCGTCGACTTCGACCGAGAATGAGGTCCTGATGGTGGCGGTCGACTCGCACCCCGGCTCGGCCCGGGCCATCCGGCGGGCCCGTCGGCTGGCTGACCGCATGGGAGCCTCGTGCTTCGCCGTCCACGTGGCCCCCGACGAGGACTGGACCGGGATCTCGCTGGAGGAGCGCGCCCGGACCGAAGCCCACCTGGAGCTGGCCCGGACCTTGCATCTCCAGGCCCGGATCCTGCACGGCTCGCATGTGCCCCGAACCCTGGCGGATTTCGCCACCCGGCATCGGGTGACCCGGCTTCTGCTGGGGCGCAGCCACAAGACCGGCTGGCGCGAGTTCTTCCAGCGCAGCCTCCTCGAGCAGATCATCCGCATCTGCCCCTGGCTGGATCTGGTCGTGATCTCCGAGCGTTCCTAGAGTTCTCCATCCATTCGAGGCCTTTTCACGTGCAAAGCGCAGTCCACGGTCCCTCCCCTGGGAAGAATCTCCACCACTCCCGGTATCTGGCAGCCCTCTCGTTGGGGGCCCTGGGCGTGGTCTATGGCGACATCGGCACAAGCCCCATCTACTCGATGCGCGAGGCGCTGCACGCCTATGGGGATCACCCCGGGCCGGATCAGGTCCTGGGGGTCCTGTCCTTGATCTTCTGGGCCTTGATGGTGATCGTCTCCATCAAGTACATCGTCTTCGTCCTGCGCGCGGATCACCACGGCCAGGGTGGAGTCCTGGCCCTGACCACCCTGGTCAACAAGATGATGCCCAAGCATCGCAAGGATCTTCCCCTGTTGATGTTCATGGGGCTCTTCGGGGCGGCCCTGCTCTTCGGGGACGGGATGCTGACCCCCGCGGTCTCGGTCCTGAGCGCCGTGGAGGGCCTGAGGATCGCCACCCCCGCCCTGGAGCCGTTCGTGGTCCCGATCGCCGCGGGGATCCTGGTGGCCCTGTTCATGGTCCAGCGTCGGGGGACCGAGAGGGTCGGGCGCCTCTTCGGTCCGGTCGTGCTGGTGTGGTTTGCGACCCTGGCGATGCTGGGTCTGCCCCATATCCTGCGCTCGCCCGAGGTGCTCTGGGCGGTGCTGCCCCACTACGGGCTGGACTTCCTGCTGCATAGCGGTTGGACGGCCTTCGGGGTTTTGGGCTCGGTCTTCCTGGTGGTCACCGGCGGTGAGGCGATGTACGCCGACCTGGGGCACTTCGGGGCTCGGCCGATCCGGCTGGCCTGGTTCACCGTGGTCCTGCCCGGACTGCTCCTG
>JALHDH010000082.1:0-6238 GCA_022839105.1 bacterium | reverse complement strand
CTCCTGAACTACTTCGGCCAGGGGGCCATGCTGCTGCACCACCCCCAGAATGCCTCCGACCCCTTCTATCTGATGGTGCCGCGTTGGGCCCTGTTTCCGGTGATCGGGCTGGCCACCTGCGCCACCGTGATCGCCTCCCAGGCCCTGATCTCCGGGACCTTCTCGGTGACGACCCAGGCCCTGCAGTTGAAGTACCTCCCGCGTCTTCGCGTGGACCATACCTCGGATCGCCTGGTGGGCCAGATCTACGTGCCCTTCATCAACTGGGCGCTGATGATCTGCTGCGTCGGGCTGGTCCTGATCTTCCGCAGCTCCAGCAGCCTGGCCGCGGCCTACGGGGTGGCCGTGACGCTGGACATGGTGATCACCAGCACGCTGCTCTATTTCTTCCTGCGCTATGGCTCGAAGTGGCCCCGCTGGAAGGCGGGGGGCCTGTGCGCGTTCTTCCTGAGCATCGAGGTGGTCTTCCTGGCCGGCAACATCGTCAAGATCCCTCATGGCGGCTGGATTCCCCTGGTGGTGGCCGGCCTGATGTTCCTGGTCATGTCCACCTGGCGCCTGGGACGCAAGCGGATCGCGGCGCTGCGCTCGGAGGTCGGGGTTCCCCTGGAGACCCTGGTGGCCAACCTGGCCTCGGAGGAACTGGTGCGCGTGCCCGGCACGGCGGTCTTCCTGCACTCAAACCCGGCGATGATGCCGCCGGCCCTGCTGCACAACATCCAGCACAATCAGGTCTTGCACCAGAGGAACCTGATCGTGGCCGTCACCCTCGAGGATCAGCCCTATGTCCCGGCGGGGGAGGTGGCCCGGGTCGAGAGGGTGGGAGCCTCCTTCTATCGGGTGCTGTTGAGCTTCGGCTACATGGATCGGCCGGATGTCCCCCGGGCCCTGCACGGCCTGCTGATCGGAGACCAGGCCTTCTCGGCCTCGGATTGCAGCTACTTCCTCTCGCGCGAGACCATCCTGCCCCGGCACTGGCTGTGGTCGGGCATGGCCACCTGGCGCGAGAAGCTCTTCGCCTTGATGGCCCGCAATGCCGAGGACGCCACCGCCTATTTCTGCATCCCCCCTTCCCTGGTGATGGAGGTCGGCTCGCAGATCGAGATCTGAAGAGGGCTCAGGCCATCAACAGGGTCAGGACGATCATTCCCCACAGGAGCAGGGCGGCCGCGGCTGCCTGCAATCCCAGGCTCACCCGGCTGCCCACCAGGTAGACGATGGACATCACGGGGGAGACCACCGCCAACAGGAAGGCTCCCGCCATCCCTCCGAAAAGCAGGGCGCCGCCCAGCGCGGTCTCCTCGCCCACGACTCCCCCGGCGAACATCACCATCAGGAGGACGCCCAGGAAGGCCCATCCCCACCAGACCCCTCCGGGGCGGGGGGGAGTCCTCCGGGCGTGGGAGTCGGGCGCGGAGGATCTGTCCTGTGGAAGGGGGCGGGAGCCCGGTTGTGCGCGCGACGGTCTCGAAGGTGGGGAGGACCAGGCGGCGTGGGGCGCGTGCCCTCCCGAGCCTCCGGGTGGCGGTGCGGGGGCCGGGCTGGCGGGGCGCAGTCCTCCCGTGGCGCTGTGCCCTCCCGAGCCTCCGGGTGGCGATGCGGGGGCCGGGCTGGCGGGGCGCAGTCCTCCCGTGGCGCTGTGCCCTCCCGAACCTCCGGGTGGCGGTGCGGGGGCCGGGCCGGCGGGGCGCAGTCCTCCCGTGGTGCCGTGCCCTCCCGAACCTCCGGGTGGCGGTGTGGGGGCCGGGCCGGCGGGGCGCATTCCTCCCGTGGTGCCGTGCCCTCCCGAGCCTCCGGGTGGCGGTGTGGGGGCCGGGGCGGCGGGGCGCAGTCCTCCCGTGGCGCCGTGCCCTCCCGAACCTCCGGGTGGCGGTGTGGGGGCCGGGGCGGCGGGGCCCATTCCTCCCGTGGTGCCGTGCCCTCCCGACTCTCCGGGTTGGAGGGCGGGCGGGACCTCCTCGATTCGAGGTGGGGGCACCGCCAGGTTCCGGCCGCAGCCAGGACAGAATCTTCCTTTCGCGGGGATGGTGCTGGCGCAACCAGGGCACTTCAGGGGGCTGCCGGTGGGATGGGCCAGGTACACGGCGACTCCGTCCCGGTTCCGCCCCAGGGCGATGGAGTCGGCCACGGCTCCGGCCGAGAGCATGGTGGCCTCCGAGAGGGCCACACCTCCGGGGGGGCAGTCCTTCTGCAGGTGGCCGGCCTCGTCCACCGTGCGGCTGGCGAATTCGCCCAGCGAGCGGCGGGGGTCCAGGTAGAGGCTGCCCGTGTTGATGCCGATTCGGGCGCTCAGGAGGCCCGGGCTCCCCAAGGTCTGGCAGATCTCCTCCAGGCGGGCCTGGATCCGGAGCCCGGCCAGGACGGCCTCGGCGGCCGACTCGAAGAGCCCCAGGACCCCATCGCCGGACCACTCATAGGAGCGGCATCCGTGGGCCTCCAGCGATTCGTTGACGGCCTTGCGATAGGTCCGGAACAGCGAGTCCGCGTGCAGGGTCCGGTCGGGTTGCTTGAGCCGGCTCGAGCCAGCCAGGTCGGCGATCAGGACCGTCTGGACCCTCCGGAACTCCTGGTCGATGGCCTCCTTGACCAGGGCGTGGGCCCGGACCGCCTCGTCCATGCTGATCTTGCCCTGCAGGATGGCGGCCAGGAAGTCGTTGAGCCTCTCCTTCTCGGATTGGAGGCCTCCCGCCTCGAGCAGGGCCCGGCGGAAGGTCTCGACATCGGGATGGCGCTCGTCGGGATCCTTCTCGAGGGCCTTCAGGATCACCGGATCCAGCGGCGCGAGTTCGGCCACCAGTTCGGAGGGAGGGGCCGGGCGCTTGAAGAGGTGGGCCTTCATCACGGCGGGAGTCGTCTCGGCCCGGAAGGGGTGGACGCCGGTCAGCAACTCGTAGGCGATCACGGCTACGGCGTACAGGTCGGTCCGCCCATCCACCTCCAATCCCTCGAACTGCTCCGGGGCCATGTACTCCGGGGTGCCGATCATGGTGCCCGAGCGGGTCAGGGCCCCCTCGGAGGTGGCCCGGGCAATCGAGAAGTCGGTCAGGGCCACCCGCCCCTCCTCGTCGATCAGGACATTGGCGGGCTTCACGTCGCGATGGATGACTCCCCGCGAGTGTGCGTGCCCCAGGGCCTGCATGATGGGGTCCAGGAATGAGAGGACCTGGGCGAGGGGGAAGGGTCCGGCGCATTCCCGGATGAGATCCCGGAGATTCCGCGAGCCGAGGTACTCCATCGCGATATAGTATTGGCCATCGCGGAAATCGGCGTCATAGACCTGGGCGATGTGGGGGTGCTTCAGGCTGGCCGCGATCCGGGCTTCTCGTCGGAAGCGCTCCAGGAACTCGGGTTCGCGGGTGAATTCGGGGGCCAGGACCTTCAAAGCCAGGTCGCGGGCCAGGGATTCCTGGTGGGCCAGGTACACGGTTCCCATGGCTCCGCGTCCCAGTTCCCGGAGCAGCCGGTAGTTCCCGATCACGGGGAGGTCGGAGGGAGGGGCCGGGTCTTGCGGGTCGGAAGACATCCCGGGCGGTTTCGACGTGCCCTCTTCGGATTCCCTGGCATCGGGACCGAGCGTCTCGCGCGAGGCTCTCCCGGTATCCTGGTCAACCCGGGTATACTGGGAGCAGAGGTTCGCCCCGTGCATCGTGTCCGGGGCGCGTCGAGACCTCGCATGATCGGAGGGTTTCCATGACCGTCGATATCAATCGGACCTTGACCTTCATCGGAAAGGATCCCAACTGGTCGACCAAGTTGCTGATCGGCGCCGGGGTGAGCCTGGTCCCCATCGCCAACCTCCTGGCCAGCGGCTATGCGGTGAACCTCTTCCGCAACGTCCTGGCGGGGAAGGAGGACTCGGATGTCCTGCCCGAGTGGTCCGATCTGGGCGACCACTTCTTCAAAGGCTTGATGATCCTGGGGATCAGCCTGGGCTATCTGTTGATCCCCGCGGCGATGCTGGGCGTGGCCTTCGTCCCGTTGGCCATGTCGTTCTTCAACGGCCGAGAGCCGGTCATGGCCCTGGGGGTCCTGGGAACCATCCTCCTGGTCGGCGCGGCCTTGGTCCTGGGCTTCATCCTGGGCCTCCTGGCCCTGGAGGGGTGCGCCCTCTACGCCGAGACCGGCTCGCCAGGCGATGCCTTCAAGTTCGGCGAGATCCTCCGCCGCCTGATGGCGGCGCCTCTGGACTTCCTGGTGGCCCTGGCCATCCTGGGGGTGGGAAGCATGACGGCCTCCTCGCTGGCCGGCTTTGTTCCCTTCTTCGGCTTCCTGGTGGCGGCCGCGCTGGGTTTCCCCGTCCAGTTGATGTTCTGGTACACCCTGGCCACCACGACCCGGGCCAACTTCCTGGAGAATCCCGGCCTGGATTCCTGAGCTGATCGGGTTTCGAACCTGCGGGTCCGGTGAGCGGGGAGGCCCGGAGCACCGGACCCGCTCCGGTCACCGACCGGAGACCCTCGTGGCTGAGTACCGCCGGAAGATCTCCAGCCCGTCGGGGACCACCTCCACCTGATCGCACCATCTCTCCAGCTCCGTTTCGGGGAGCCACCCGCCCCATTCGATCTCCTCGGCCTGATGGATCACGGGACCGTCCCACTCGACCTGGAAGACATGGACCCAGGCCCGGTTGTGGGGGCCCTGGTAGAGATGGGTGAAGAGGAACTCCAGGGGAGTTCCGGTGATTCCCAGTTCCTCGGCCACCTCGCGCGTGGCGGCCTGCAGGTAGGTCTCGCCCGAGGCTACCACCCCTCCGACGAAGAGGTCGTACAGTCGGGGGAAGAGGTCCTTGGTCGGAGTGCGGCGATGGACGTAGACCTCGCCGCGCGAGTTGCGGCACAGGATGCCCACGCCCCGGTGCAGCAGGTTGAGCCGGCGGATCTCCGAGCGCAGGGCCTGGCCGACGACGCGGTCTTCCAGATCCACCAGGTCGGCGAGTTCTTCCATGTCTTCATGGTTTGGCCCTGGGGCGTTCGGGTTCCTGTCATGGAGGAGGAACCCTGCGCCCCGGCAGGTACCCGTGATCACGGAACCAGCCGACCGCCTCCTCGATGCCCTCCTCGATGGGGGAGGGCAGAAGGCCCAACTCCCTTTTGGCCCGCGAGCCATCCCGGAAGCGGATGGACTGGGTGGCCTCCACCACCTGTCCGTCCAGAAGCGCGAAACGGTGCGGGTCGAGACGGCGCAGCAGGGCTCCGGCGGCTCCCACCAGCCGGCCGGCCGCTCGAGGCAGGGGGAGGAGCGGTGGACGCACCCCCATCAATCGCGCGGCGCGCTGCATGAACTCGCGATACAGAAGGTTGTGGGTCCCCAGCAGGTAGCGTCTTCCCGAGACCCCGCTCTCCAGGGCCAGGACATGGCCCCGACCACAGTCGGACGCCGTGATGAAGCACTTTCCGCCCCGGGGATGGAAGGGCATCCAATGGCGGCCCATATGGACCAGGATCGCCCCGGAAGTCGGCTTGGAATCCCAGGCTCCGATCACGTAGTCCGGGTTCACCACCACCCCCTTCAGCCCGTGGGAGCAGGCTTGGAAGACCAGATTTTCGGCCTGGGACTTGGTCTCGAAGTAGGCTCGGAGGGGGGTGTCCCGGCCGAAGGCGCGGTCCGGGTCGGGGAGGGGGCTGTCCTCGTCGGCGGGCTCGTGCTGCGTGCCCCAGCCGACCGTGATCGACGAGGAGCACAGCACGAAGCGGGGGATTCCCGCTTCTTCGGCGCCGCGGAGGAGGGCGGCGGTGGCCTCCACATGGACTTCGTGCATCCGCTGGAGGGCCTGGGGGCCGTGTTCGAAGGTGCCCGCCACGTGGGCGATCGCCTCGCAGCCGTGCAGGCCTCGGAGGACGGCTCGAGGATCTGCCAGGTCCACCTCCACGCACTCGACCTCGAGGCCCTCCAGGGCGGCCCTCGAGGAGCCGGTCCGGACCAGGCAGCGCACCTCCCAGCCGCGTTCCAGGGCGGCTCGGACCACGTGGGCCCCGACAAAGCCGGTTCCTCCGGTGATGAAGAGGCGCATCCGGATCCTCCATCCGCTTTCCTGCGGCGGCTTTCGGCATTTCGGGCCTCAGGCCTGTGCGCCGGACCGGGCCTGAATTCCCTCCGGGGTCTTGGCCAGGATCGTCGGTCCTCAGGCTGCGCGTGCGGTCTCGTCCATTTCTGCACCTCCGTCTCCCGGCTCGGCCGGGGTCTTCTTGTTCTCCTCCCGGAGCAGCCGGGCAGTGCCGACCGCGGGGAACGGAGTGAC
>JALHDH010000194.1 GCA_022839105.1 bacterium | reverse complement strand
CCTGGGCTTCGACGACCCGAAGATCCAGTTCTGCCAGACCATCAAAGAGATCGAGCAGCGCCTGAACGACCCCGGCATCCGCCTGGACTCGTTCATCGTCTCGAACACCCCCTCCCACACCATGCAGATGCTCTGGCGGACCGAGAAGGCCGAGATGCAGAAGCGACACATCCTCTTCCAGGAAGAGGACAAAGAGACCTACATCGCCAGCCTGCTGGGCGCGCTGAGCACCTGGTGAGCCCCTCGCTGGCCAGTGGCCTCTCACGCCGGCCTGGCTGACCGGACAGCGACCGGACAGCGGGCGGACGGCGAGAGCGAGCGGACGGGCCCGGGGAGGGATTCCGCCGCAGGCCACGGCGAGGATGGCGAGAATGCTTCCCTGGTGGCTTCTCGGATGTCCAGGGAGGCCGCACGCGGATGGCCGGGCGGGCGCCGACTCTCCGCCTTGATTTCCTTGGAAGCCCACAGATTCCAGGTGGGACCGGCTTGGGTCCTTCGAGCAGTTCGCGGCTCTTGGGCAACCCGGCCTGGCCGGACGGCTCGCCGGAGGAGGTGCGCCTTGAAGGGGAAGCCGCGCGAGGGCGGATCCTGGATTCCGCTCTTCGTCCTGGGTCTCTTGGGGCTGGCCTTCGTGGGGATCGGGACCCTGGCCTGGGTCCAGGCCGGGCGCGTCGAAGCCGAGTGCGGGACCCTGCGGGGGCTTCCGGACTTCGACGGGGCGGCTCTCGAATCTCCGATTCCCGAGACCGCTGTGGTGGTCACGGGAGTTCTTCAAGGGCAGGATGCGGTCGCCGACCCCAATGGCCTCCTCCTCCATGTCGAGGAGGTCTGGAATCTCCGCTGGAACGACTCGGAGGGTTCTGAAGGCTGGGAGGGGGATTGGGAGCGCGTGCTCTTCCGCCTGCCCCCGTGCACGGTCCGCGCGGCCCGGGGAGATGTGGCCCTGGCCGCGGCGGCCGACGTTCCCTTCGACGGGGTGCCCTGGGAGTTCGTCACGAGGCTGCCCGACGGGGGAAGGGAAGTCGACGGGGTCCGTGAAGGCACGGTCCGGCGGCGGGGATTCAAGGCCGGGGACCGTCTGACCGTGGTCGGAGTGGTGCAGCAGGCCGGGATCCGGCCGCAGCGCTACTTCGGCGGAGACAGGGCCGGGTTGGAGCAGCACCTCTCCCAACAGGTCCTGGGCCTGCGCCTGGTCGGCGGCGTCTTCTCCCTGGTGGGCCTGGCCCTGGCGATCGCCGCGGGAGCCCTCTGGGGGCGCAGGCGATCCGGCGCCCTCCGTCGCGCGGTGAGGTGAGCCCCTCGCAGGCTGACCTCACCGCTCCCCGCCGGAAGCATCGCTCGCCCTGGGGCCCTCATCTGGATCGCCCGCGGAGGTTCGCCTTGAGTCAGGTCTATCGCCAGTTCGAATTCGAGGGCTTCACCATCCTGGTCGGGCGGGGGGCGCGTCAGAACGACGAGTTGAGCCTGCGCCTGGCCGAACCCCAGGACCTCTGGCTGCACGCGGCCGGCTATGCGGGCAGCCACGTGGTGATCCGCGTGCCCTCCCGTGAGGTCCAGGTCCCCGCCTCGGTCGTCGAGGTGGCCGCCCGCCTGGCTGCCTGGAACTCCAAGGCCCGCGGGGCCCGGGGAAAGGTGGAGGTGCACCTGTGTCGGGCCGGGGAGGTGCGCAAGCGCAAGGGGGCGCCGGCGGGCGAGGTGCTCCTGGAGCGTTGGACCCGGGTGCGGGTGTATTCCCGGAACCCCTTCCCGGAGGACTCCGAGTCGTGCGGGACTGCGGGTTCGGAGCGGTCCTGAGCGGGAGCGGTTCCCGAATCCGGGCCGGAGTTCAGGCCGCGAAGGCCAGGGCCAGGACCACCAGCAGGGGGACATCGGCCCCCACGCAGTGGAAGACCGTGCAGGGGAGCAACTGGCCGTCGCGGGCCCGGTACAGGGCGACCATGGCCATGCCGAAGCCGATCACCCCCAGCGTGCCCAGCCACCACCAGGAGGGGAGCACCGGAATCAGGACCAGGGCGTGCCAAGCTCCGAAGAGGGCCGAGGAAAGGCCGGCCGCCCAGGCGTGGGGCAGGTCTCGGGCCAGGCCTTCGTAGATAGTGGCGCGCCAGAAGGCCTCCTCGGCCAGGGGGTGGACCAGCAGGAACCAGGCTCCCAGCAGGGGCAACTGCCAGGGCGAGAAGCCGAATCCGGCCATGACCCCCCGGATCAGCGGGAAGTCGGCGAACTGCAGCACCACCAGGGTCGCAAGGGGGGCGAAGAGGGCGGCCGCCAGCAGGAAGGGCAAGGCCTCCCGGCCCGGCCCGGCCCGTCGCCCGCCCAGGAACCAGAAGGCCGCGAAGCAGGTCAGGTGATAGGCCAGGAAGGCCAGGTCGAAGCGCCGGAACCCGTACAGGGCGGCGCCCACCAGGACCCAGGGCAGCAAGGCCAGGGCCAGCAGGCGGGCCACGCGCGGAAGGCGGGCGTCGGGGAAGAGGGCCGGCGGGGAAAACGGAGCCAGGGGGCACCTCCGGAAGGGTGCGAGGTCTTGCCCCATGTTAGCAAGCCTGGGGCACCCTGTCACGGGGAGGCAGAGCCCTGAATCCGCCACCTACCGTGGCATTCGGCCGCCGATACGGGCCCGTCTGCGTCGTCAGGCGCACCTCTGCGGTGCTCACGTAGTTTCCAACTACGCTCCGCTCCTCGA
>JALHDH010000193.1 GCA_022839105.1 bacterium | reverse complement strand
TACTTTGCGTTTATGCTATCTGTATTTATTTTACATCTTATCTGTCGTCCCGCTGGGACTTATTTAATTTATATATAGATAGGCACCGGGTTCAAAACCCGTTGTTAAGACCTGTCGTTCCTACGGAACTTGTTATTAAACTAAGAGATAGGTATTATCTTTTATTGTCATCGCTGGGTTCAATATCTGTCGTTATTATTCTATTCCTAACAGAATTAAATGTAATTTTAATTTACGGTTAATATTTTAATAGCCATCTTCCTTGCATTCATCATAAAAAACATCATATTCTATTTGTCCCTGAATATCTGTAGTGGAAGGGTTATTTGATTGATTGATAAGTTTCATAAATTTAGTCCCCCGCTTTAGCCAATAGGTAATTTATAAAAGCAGAACAAACCACTAACATATATTTGGCATCAGTAAAAAATATACTATGTCTTATTCCTGTGTTCTTATCGGAAGTATAACCATAAATTTTACTGAATGCCTCACATAAAGCAGGGTGAATTTTATTATTATTATTATTATTCAATTCCTTCAAAGCATCTCCCAATGTTTTACCCTCGGTTATTATAATCCAAATAATGAAGTTTAAGACAAGTAGTTTAATAACTTTCAATTGTGTATATAACTTGTAGAATATAATTTTAGAATATTCACCTTGAATGTAAAATAAGAATTATAAAAATCATATCAGAGAACTGGGTTATTTAGATTATAATAATATATTATGCTTTTCAATAATTAATATGAATATAATTAATGATTTAACAATTTCATAAAATCTGAATCTCTACTTTGAATTCTACTATCTATAAATGCTTTATTCATATAATAGCTCTTAACTTTGTTCTTATTTATCCATGTAAGAAATACACTAGGTTTTTTATTTTTACCATAAACATTATTAATGGGCATTATGATGCATTTTTTTCTTGTTCTTGTTAAAGCGACAATGAATTTACATATTTCAAAATCTTTAATATCAGAAGGATTAGAAGGAATGACACCATCATTAACTCCGACAATAAATACATAATCTGCTTCTAGTCCTTTAGCTCCTTGGTAGGTAACAAAATGAACAGGATATGAAATATTACTATTTTCAGATGTAGATATATTTTTATCTATGAAATGGCTTATTATCTCATCTGATAATTCCTTATCTAATATATTATTTATCACGCTTTTCAGTTTATCATTTTCTTCCAAGCTCATATTTTTATTAGATAGAAGTGCTAAAAGTTCTAAATGTTTTGTTTTATAAACAGCAGGTAATATATCGACGATATTCTTACCATTAAGAGATTCTTTTATTATTTCCTCATAAGATTGTAATCCTAATTTGTCATTATTAAGTACAATCCTCCAACCTAAGTTTGACTTATTATCTTTCATAAGAAGTTCATAACCTTTGCTAATTTTTAGATCTTCATTTTCTTCATTTGATCTTGGTTTTATATATTTTGAGGTATCGGATAGGTTATTAATAAGATAGTTATAATATTGTTTTGACCCAATAATCAAAATTAATGGATCATTATTATTGTTATTCCTGTTTAAACCTGAAGTAATAATTAGTTCTATATAATGGTTTAGAAAAGTTGCTGTTGCGTCAATTGAAGCCATATTATAAACTAACAATTTGGGATAATTCTTATTCAATTCTTGAGTAGATGGTTCATAAGCAATAAATTCTTTTTGTATTCTATCTTTAAAATTGTTCTGTAATTGTGCATTTTTAATAATATCATTAACTGCATTAACAATTACTTTTGGGCATCTGTGACAATATGGTAATGTAAATTTAGTATAAGAGCCGCAGTTATATAAAGTTCTTAAACTTTTACCTAAATCAAATTTACTTTGATAGATAGCTTGGTCATCATCACCAACTATTAAAACTTTACCATGCTCTTCAAGTTGATGAATAAAAGCAACTTCTAATTCGCTAAAATCTTGGAATTCATCTATTAATATATTTTCAAAATTAGAAATTATTTCAGGATTATCCAATGCCTTCTTCCATACTCTATATATAGAATCATTAAAACTAGCTGCTTTATAATAAGATGATCTTTCCATAAATGCCTTGAATCTTTTATCAGTAACATTAATTTTATGAAAAAGCTCATCAAAAGTATTCTCATCTATATTCAAATCACTAGAAATAATCTTATTTAAACAAGTTATAATTTCCCATCCGGGGAATTGAGTATAGAATATATGAATACAGAATTTATGAAATGTTACAACTTTTGCATAATCTTTCAACTTATATTCAAGATCATTTATCAGACGATTGATAAAGGAAATAACTAAATTTTGTTTAGTATTAGATTTTTCTAATATTAATTTAAAAACATGAGTTTTCCCTGTCCCTGGTCCAGCAACTATAATTTTTTTTGATGATACAGAATTTACAATCTCATTTATTTTCTCTTCCAAATCTCTTTCTTGAAAGGCAATCCATTCTTCTTTATTCAATTTTTTCTTATCTCCTTAATAATATTTTCAAGTTTGATGTTTGCAAGGGATATATTGTTTCTGATTGAATTACTACTGTTTGTCATAGTATTATAGCATTGGACGATTTTATCTTTTTTTTCATTATCATTTCCTAATTGGTTAATTGGTTTTACGATTGATGCGATTTCCTCAATAAAATTAAGAGAGATTATTTGCATTTCAGATTTAAAATATAATTCCAACACCATATAATCTAATGCTCTATCAAATTCATCAGATATTGTATTATTCCCAAAGTTCTCTATTAGTGGTTTATTGAACTTATTAATAAAAATTATATAGTCAACAAGGGTACAAAACGGTTCTTGAATATTTTTCTCCACTACAGGAACAGGAATTTTTTTTATGTCATCAGGATAAACTCCAATTTTACTTCTTTTCACTGATTTAAGAAAATATTTGGCATAAGTAGAATTTAAAATGGCAAGTAAATATTTTAATTCAAACAACTCACTGTTTCTTTCCAATTTTTCCCTAAAGATAATAAGATTCTCCGAGGGCTTAAAATCTTTCTTTATGCTACCGTTGATACTTTTATTATATACATTTTTTAGTTCTTTCCATAAAACCGATATAATT
>JALHDH010000081.1 GCA_022839105.1 bacterium | reverse complement strand
ATGCTGGAGTACCTGGCCGCACGCCTGCGGGGATGCGGGGGGCTGGTCACCTTCAACGGCAAGACCTTCGACGTGCCCCTCCTGGCAACCCGATTCCTCATGAAACGCCAGAGGTTCGACCTGACCGCCCTGCCCCACCTGGACCTGCTGCACCCCTCCCGGCGGCTCTGGTCCCAGGCCTTGCCCGACTGTCGCCTGGAAACCCTGGAGTCCCGGATCCTGGGCGTCCCCCGTCTGGCTGACATTCCTGGCCGCGAGATCCCGGAGGCCTACTTCCGCTATCTGCGCACCGGGGACGGGCGGGACCTGGCTCGGGTGGCCGAGCACAACCAGAGCGATCTCCTGGCCCTGATCGGGCTGGTCGGTTGCCTGGCGCGTCGGCTGGAGGAACCGCTGGAGGCGCGTCGACCCGAAGAGGATCTGGGGCTGGGGAGGATGCTCGCCTCGCTGGGAGAGGCCGAAGCGGGCGGAAGACTGCTGGCCCGGGCCCTGGAGGCTCCACTCCCGGCCGCCTCGCGTTGTCGCGCCCGGCTTCAACTGGCCCGCCTGAGGCGTCGGGCGGGGGACGCTCAAGGGGCTGCCGCCCTCTTCGAGCAGATCCTCCAGGAGGAACCCTCGCATCCGGAAGCGGCCGAAGAGCTGGCCAAGCATCTGGAGCATCGCCTGGGCGATGTGCCGGGGGCCCTGGCCCTGGTGGCCGGAGTCCTGCAGGCGCGAGAGTTGACCCCGGCCCGCCGGACTGCCATGGAATATCGCCGCCAACGCCTCTTGCGCCGCCTGGAGGGCGGCACGAAAATTCATCCTGACTCCAGGAGAAGAACATGAGCCCCGAACCGACGCCCCAGGAACTGCTCAGCGAGCTGAGCGAGTTGATGCCCCTCTTCTTCAAGCCCCATCCCTGGCACGGCATCTCGCCCGGGCGGGAGGCTCCCGATCAGGTCCAGGCCTATATCGAGCTGGTGCCCACCGATGCGGTGAAATACGAGATCGACAAGCAGAGCGGGCATCTCAAGGTCGACAGGCCCCAGCTCTATTCCAGCTTCTGCCCCTCGCTGTACGGGTTCATCCCGCGAACCTATTGCGGACCCCTGATCGGCCGGCACACCTCCGAGACCCTCGGTCGCCAGGAAATCGAGGGGGACGGGGACCCGATGGACATCTGCGTGCTGACCGAGAAGCCGATCACCCATGGCGATGTGCTGGTGCCGGCCATCCCCATCGGGGGGATCCGGCTGGTGGACAAGAACCAGGCCGACGACAAGATCCTGGCCGTGATGGTCGGGGACAAGCAGTATGGCGACATGCGCGACATCAGCCACCTCAACGAAGCGACCCTGGACGGCCTGGTCCACTACTTCCTGACCTACAAGGACATGCCCAGCCCGACGCGGGCCCGCAAGGTCGAGGTGGCGGCCATCTACGGGCGCAACGAGGCCCTGAAGGTGATCGAGTACAGCCTGCAGGACTACGCCGAGCACTTCCATGAACCCTCGGCCCGGATGGAGCGGGTCCTGGCCCGCCTGGCCCGGGTCTAGAGGGTTCAGGGCTCGAGGAAGGGAGGCTCCAGGCAGCGCAGGACGAGGAAGGACAGGTCGTCGTTGAGCTCGCCCTGCGAGAAACCCTGGACGGCCTGATCCACCTGCTGGGCCATGGAGCGGGCCGTGTCGGTTCCTGGGCCGGCGAGGATCTCCAGCAGGCGCTCCTGGCCGAAGAGCTCGCCGGTCGGTGAGCGGGCCTCGGTGATTCCGTCGGTATACAGGGCCAGCCAGGCCCCGGGCTCCAGGCGGACCTCGACCTCGTCGTAACTGGCATCGGGGGTCGCCCCCAGGATGATCCCTCCCGAGCCCAGCAGGCTTGCCGGACCGGAACCAGGACGCCAGACCACCGGGGGTTCGTGTCCGGCCGAGACGAAGCGCAGCGTTCCCTGCCCCAGGTCGAGCTCGCCGTAGAAGAGCGTGACCGTGCGGGGGATGTCCTCTGCGGTCCGGTGCAACTGCTCGTTGAGCAGGCGTACCAGCAGGCCCGGAGGATAGCCCGCAGCCGCGCAGATCTGGATGGTGTGCTTGAGGCGGACGGCCTCGATGGCGGCTTCGGAGCCCTTGCCGGCCACGTCCGCGATGGTCACGGCCACCCGGCGCTCTCCCAGCGGGATCAGATCGAGGTAGTCCCCGGAGAGTTCACGCGAGGGGATGTAGAGGCTGCCCACCTCCAGTCCCGGGAAGCCCAGTTCCGAGGAGGGTCTCAAGACGCTGCACAGGAGATCCGTGACCCGGCTCTTCTCTTCGAAGAGCCAGGCCTTGCGGATGGCCAGCCCGGCCTGTTCGGCGATGGAGCGCAACAGGGTCCTGGCTTCCGGAGGCAGGGGACGCTGGTCCTCGAAGAAGAGGGCCACCAGCCCGACGGGCAGATCGCGTCCCTGCATCGGAACCAGGACGGCGCTGCGGAAGGGGCTCTCCGGGGGCAGGAAGACCTCGCTTCCCGGCTCATCGGGCAGGATCGTGACCGGGAGGCCGCCGCGGAAGGCCTCCAGGATCGGCTCCAGGGTGAAGGGGAGCCTCCACCAGCGGGACTCGCGCATGGGTCCGGCGGCGGTCCGGAGCGCGAGGTTGTGGTGCTCCATCAGGAGGATGGCCGCCCCATCCGCCCTCATGGCGGTCTGGATCCGGGTCAGCAGCTCGTCCATCAAAGCGTCGAACTCCATGGTGGAGGAGAGCAGCCTGGAGAGCTCGAGGAGGGTCTCCAGGTCGCGCATCGCCAGGGTTCTCTCGGCGATCATCCGACCCAGCAACTGGTTGGTCTCCAGCAGGTCGTCGCGGCGGGTCCGCAACTCGTTGAGCATGCTCTGGAAGGCCAGGCTGAGCGTCCCGATCTCGTCGTCGGAGTGTCGGGCCTCCGGGAGGGCCGGCCATTCCTGGGGAATCCTCGCCGCCAGGGCCGTCAGGGCGACCAGCGGCCGGGAGAGGCTGCGGGCCAGGACCAGGGCCAGCAGGAAGGCCAGCCCCAGGGTTCCCGCGGCCACCATCAGGATGGAGCGCAGCTCGCCCCTCAGGGGTTCGGCGATCGCCGAAAGGGGCACCTCGGCCAGCACCGCGCCGCCGTCCGGCATCCGCCTCCAGGCAACCAGCCGACCCCGGCCCGTCCGGTTGAAGGAGGTGCCCTCCTCCTGCCCGGTTCCTCCCGCCGCAGGGTCCAGTCGCGCCAGGACCTCGGCCGTTCCCCGACAGGAGATCAGCCCTCCGGAGGAGTCGAAGATCCCGACCCCCTCGGCGCCTGGAACCTCCATCAGGTGCTCCCAGGGATGCCCCAGGTCCCGGGCATGGGCCAGTTCCGCCAGGCGCAGATGGGTCCTGGAGGCCAGATCCGTCTCCAGGAGGCGTTGCGTGGAACCGTAGCTCAGCAGGCCCATCAACGAGATGGCCAGCAGTGCGACCCCCAGGAGGCAGGCGAAGGCCTTCCAGAACAAGGGGACCCGCGGCCCGGAGATCACCGCTGCCGAGAGCGACGCCTGGCAGCGCTCCAGGGGCGGACCCAGAAGCCCGGCCAGCAGGAAGTAGACCTGCAGGGAATAGAGCAGGCCCGCCGGCAGCCCCAGGACCAGGACCTTGGTGACCTCCAGCACCGGCAGGTCGCCGAACCAGCGCATCTGGGCCGAGGCCAGGGCCTGGATGGCCAGGCACGTGACCCAGGCCAGGCCGGCCGACTGCAGCGGGAGGCTGGAGGATTTTCGACGCACCCGGCACAGGAAGTCGCGCTCTTGCGGAGGGGCTTTTGCGTCCACGAACTCGGCGACCGCGGCCAGGCCGTGCCAGGTCGGGAGCAGGAGCAGGAGCCCGCCCAGCAGGGGGACCTCCCAGAGGTACGGCCACACGAGCCAGAAGAGCTGCGAATCGTCGTGATTCACGAAGAAGACGGTCAGCGGAAGGGCCAGACCCCAGAGAACCAGGGCCAGCAGGATGGCCAGCCAGGTCAGGATGCGGTGGCGGAAACCCATCTGCACTCCTCGCGTCGGTCCGGGCGCCTCCCTGCATTAACTATATACCAGTCCCGCCAGACCCAATCTTCCTCGGGGCAGCCGCTGGGAGGAGGGCCGGGGTGAAAGGGCGTAATTGGCGCCTTTGGAGGTAAAACCGATCATGGAAGCCCTTGACCTGACCAGCGCCCCCACCCTGACGCACATCGAGAACCTTGGTGAGCATGTCGGAAGGAAGGTCCACCTCCGTGGCTGGCTGCGCAATTCCCGCTCTTCGGGAAAGATCCAGTTCCTGGAGATCCGGGACGGGACGGGGGTCGTCCAGGCGGTGGTCCTCAAGAACCGGGTCTCGCCCGAAGAGTTCGAGGCGGCTCGTAGGATGGGCCAGGAGAGTTCCCTGGAGGTGGAGGGAGAGGTTCGCGAGGACCCTCGCGCCCCAGGCGGGTATGAGATGGCGGTGACGGCCCTCTCCGTCGTGCACGAGGCCCAGGAATACCCCATCACCCCCAAGGAGCATGGGACCGACTTCCTGATGGACCATCGCCACCTGTGGATCCGCTCTTCCCGTCAGCACGCCATCCTGCGGATCCGGGCCGAGATCATGCGGGCCATCACCGAGTGGCTGGATGACCAGGGCTTCCTGCGGATGGACTGCCCCATCCTGACTCCCAGCGCCTGCGAGGGGACCACGACGCTCTTCGAAACCGGCTACTTCGGAGAGAAGGCCTATCTGACCCAGAGCGGACAGCTCTACAACGAGGCCAACGCCATGGCCTTCGGCAAGGTGTACTGCTTCGGCCCCACCTTCCGCGCCGAGAAGTCCAAGACCCGCCGCCACCTGATGGAGTTCTGGATGGTCGAGCCCGAGATGGCCTTCTGCGATCTGGAGGAGAGCCTGAAGGTCCAGGAGGAGATGCTCAGCTACGTGGTCGGGCGGGTCCTGGAACGACGCAGGCCCGAGTTGCTGGCCCTGGAGCGGGATCTCTCCCGTCTGGAGAAGATCCGCCCTCCCTTCCCCCGACTCTCCTATGATGAGGCCGTCGAGATCCTTCGCCAGAGCGGGGTGGACTTCGAGTGGGGCAACGACTTCGGGGCCCCCGACGAGACCATCCTGGCCGAGCGCCACGAATTGCCCGTCTTCGTCCACCGCTATCCCTCCCAGTGCAAGGCCTTCTACATGAAACCCCTCGAGGAGCGGCCCGAGGTCTGTCTGAGCGCGGACCTGCTGGCTCCGGAAGGCTATGGCGAGATCATCGGCGGAGGGCAGCGCATCGAGGACCTCGCCCTGCTCGAGAAGCGGATCCAGGAGCATCGCCTGCCCGAGGAGGCTTATCGCTGGTATCTGGACCTGCGCCGCTTCGGCTCGGTTCCCCACTCGGGCTTCGGCCTGGGCATCGAGCGCACGGTGGCCTGGATCTGCGGCATCGACCACGTGCGCGAGACGATTCCCTACGCCCGGACCCTGAACCGGCTTTATCCCTAGACACCCGTGACGAACCCCAGAATCCAGGAACCAGCTCCAGCCGGGGCGGGCGATCTCGAGGCCCTGGGGGCGCTTTGTCTTCCCTTCCTGCGAGGGCTGGCGCACGAGTTGGGCAATCTCCTGGCCGGGATCCAGGGGAACGTGCACCTCTTGAAGGTGGGGCAGTCCGAACCCCTGGCCCGGGAGAGTCTCGGCGAGATCGACGAGTGCTGCCGGCGGACCCAGGATCTGCTCTGTCTCTTGAGGCGCTGCGCCCGTCCCGAGTCCGGGCCGGTCCGCTTCAGGCCGGAGCAGATCCTCGACGAATTGAAGAGCCTGGTGGAGCCACTGGCTCGGCGGCAGGGTCTCCGGGTCATGGTGTCTGGGGGCCGGCGATTCCCCGAGCGCGAGGGGTTCCCCTGGCGACTCCGCGCGGCCCTGCTGGGTCTGCTCGAACCGCTCCTGGAGGGGCCGGCTGTGGCGGGAGCCAGCCTGGCCCTGGGGCTCGTCGCGGAGGGCTCGGATCCTTGTTTCGAGATGGCCTTCACCTCACGCCTCGCACCCTCGCTCCTCCAGGCCTCGGATCGCCGGGAGCCGGGTCGGAGGGGGGCCTGCCTGCGGGTCCTGGAATCCCTGGGGTGCGTGGTCGCCCTCGAGAAGCACGAAGACTCAACCCTGGTCAAGGTGGGCCTGGGCCGCTCCCGCGCCTGCTGAGCCGAAAAGAGGAGGACACTTGCGTGTCAGGTCATTCCAAGTGGCATAATATCCGGCTGCGCAAGGGCAAGGTGGATGCCCAGAGGGGAGCCCTCTTCACCAAGGTCTCCCGGGAGATCTACATGGCCGCCCGGAAGGGCGGGCCCGAGCCGGAGAGCAACTTCATGCTGAAGGTCGCGATCACGCGGGCCCGCGCGGTCAACATGCCCGCCGACAACATCAAGCGGGTCATCGAGAAGGCGACCGGAGGCGGCGAGGGAGAGAACTTCGAAGAGGTCACCTACGAGGGCTACGGACCGGCCGGGGTGGCCATCCTGGTGGAGGCGGCCACCGACAACCGCAACCGGACGGCGGCCGTGGTCCGCTCGACCTTCTCCAAGCACGGTGGAAACCTGGGCGAGTCCGGGTGCGTGGCCTGGCTCTTCGAGCGTCGCGGCCTGTTGCGCTTCTCCCAGCCGGATCTGGAGGAGGAGGCCCTGCTCATGGCTGCCCTGGAGGCCGGGGCCCTGGACATGAAGGCCGCCGAGGATTCGTTCGAGGTCCTGACCGAGCCCTCCGACCTGCACTCGGTGAAGGAGGCGCTGGAGGCGGCGGGGTTCCAGTCCGACGAGGTGGAGATCACCCAGTTGCCCAAGACCTCGGTCGAGGTCTCGCGCGGGGATGCCCCGACGGTCCTGCGGTTGATGGAGGCCCTGGAGGATCTCGACGACGTCCAGAACGTGCACGCGAACTTCGATATTCCCGCCGAGGTGCTCGAGGAGCTTCAGGCGGAGACCCGTTGAGCCGGCGGGTCTTCCTGGGCGTGGACCCCGGCAATGCCCGCTGCGGATGGGGGGTGGTGGCCGAGGAGGACGGGGTTCTCTCGGCGCTGGAGTTCGGTTGTCTGAGCACGCCGGCCACCCTGGGCCGCGCCGAGCGTCTGGTGAGGATCCACCACGGCCTGAGCGGGATCCTGGAGCGCCATGCGCCCGATGAGGTAGCGGTCGAGCAGCTCTTCTTCAACCGGAACGTGACCAGCGCCATGGCGGTGGGGGAGGCTCGCGGGGTCGTCCTGCTGGCTTGTGCCCAGCACGGATTGAGCGTGGGCGAGTACACCCCCTCGCAGGTCAAGGAGGCCCTGACCGGGAGCGGACGAGCCTCCAAGGAGGAGTTGCGGATCGTGGTGGTCATGACCTTGGGCCTGGAGCGCCCGCCCCGACCGGACGATGTCTCGGATGCCCTGGCCATCGCCTTGACCCATGTCTTCCATCGGCAACTGGGTCTGGCATGATCGCGCATCTTCGCGGAACCATCGCTCATTGCGCGGCGGGACTGCTGGTGGTGGACGTGGGTGGCGTCGGTTACGCCGTCGCGGTTCCGGACCCCCTGGCCGAGACCTCCGAGCTGGGGACCGAGACCATGTTGAGCACCCACCTGGCCGTCCGGGAGGGCGAGATGGCCCTCTATGGCTTCGCCACGCTCCAGGAACGGGAGATCTTCCGACTCCTGATCGGAATCACCGGAGTCGGGCCGCGCCTGGCCCTGAAGGTGCTCTCGGCCCTGAGCCCGGCCTCGCTGGCCCGGGCCATCCTGGAGGAGGATGTCAAGGCCCTGACCCGCATCTCGGGTGTGGGGCCACGGACCGCCAGGCGGCTGATGCTGGAACTTTCCGAGAAGATCGGCGCCATGGCCCCCGATCTGCCGGAGACCGTCCTGGACGGCCAGGAGGAGGCGGAGGCCATCCTGGTCTCGCTGGGTTGCACCCGTCAGGAGGCCCGCCAGGCCGTGCGCCAGGCCCGCGAATCCCGGCCTTCGGGCGCCTCGGTCGAGAACCTGGTCATGGCCGCCATGCAGGTCCTGGGGCAGAAGTAGAAGAAAATTCCGCGATGCTTGCCCCGGTTCCCCGTGAAGTCACGCCCGAACGCCTCGAGGAGGACTGCGATCGCAGCCTGCGTCCGCGTGGGCTTCACGAGTATGTCGGGCAACCCGAGGTGGTCGCCAACCTCCGTGTCTTCATGAAGGCGGCTCGTCTGAGGGGCGAGCCCCTGGACCATATGCTGGTCTCGGGGCCTCCAGGCCTGGGCAAGACCACGCTGGCCCATCTGGTGGCTGCCGAGATGGGGGTGGAAGTGCGTTCCACCTCCGGGCCGGCCATCGAGCGCCCGATCGATCTGCTGGTCCTGCTCAATGGCCTGGCGCCCGGTCAGGTCCTCTTCATCGACGAGATCCACCGGATGTCCCGGGTCGTCGAGGAAATCCTGTATCCCGTCATGGAGGACCTCTCCTTCGATCGGATCCTCAGCAAGGGGGTGAACCGCGGGGCCGTTCGCCATCGGGTCTCTCCGTTCACCCTGGTGGGGGCCACCACCCGGGCGGGCTCCCTGTCCTCGCCGCTGCGCTCCCGCTTCGGGATCCTTTTCCAACTGGACTATTATCGCCCCGAGGATCTGGCCTTGATCCTGCAACGCTCGGCCGGGTTGCTGGGAATGGAGGTCGATGAGACGGGGTGCCGTGAGATCGCCGGACGCTGCCGAGGCACCCCCCGGATCGCCAACCGCCTGCTGCGGCGGGTTCGCGATTTCGCTCAGGTGGAGGGGACGCCCAGGGTGGATTCCAAGGTGGCCGGTCGGGCCCTGGATCGCCTGGGTGTCGACTCATGCGGCCTGGATACCCTGGATCGCCGGATCCTGGATTGTCTGGTCCACCGCTTCCGGGGGCGTCCCGTGGGCCTGGCCACCCTGGCCGCGGCGGTTCACGAAGAACCCGAGAACCTCGAGGAGGTCTGTGAGCCCTTCCTCCTCTCGGCGGGGTTCCTGCTCAAGACCCCCCGGGGGCGCATGGCCGCCCCCCGTGCCTACGAGCATCTGGGCCTGAGCCTGCCGGGAACCCTGGAACTCTTCCCCGCGCCGATATCCTGAGTCCGCCCGGAGTCTGGCCGCTCCGCAGGCCATGGGAGCCGGGAGGGCGTGGATTCCCCCGGGGCGAATCAAGCCCCCATGAGAAACCGAATCCTCTTCTTCGCCATCGGAATGTTGGCCCTTTGGGCCTTGACCTCGCCGACGGTCCGGGCCGAAGAGGCCTGTGGCTCGGAGACCCGGCAGGTGGCTCCCTTCACCCTGCCCGACCTGCCCTATGACTATTCGGCCCTGGAACCCCATCTCGATGCCCGCACGATGGAGATCCACCACACCCGCCATCACGCCGGCTACGTCGCCCGCCTGAACGCGGCGCTGCAAGGTCATCCCGAATTGCAGGGGAGGACCCTGGAGGAGCTCCTGCTCCATCTGGATTGCCTGCCCGTGGCGATTCGGGAGGAGATCCGCAATCACGGCGGGGGCCATGCCAATCACGCCTTGTTCTGGCAGGTCATGAGCCCCACGGGCGGTGGCCAGCCTCAAGGTGAACTGGCCGAGGCCATCAAGCGCTCCTTCGGCAGCTTCGAAGAAATGAAGAAGGCTTTCTCGCAGGCGGCGGCCGGGCGCTTCGGGTCGGGATGGGCCTGGCTGGTGGTGGGGAAGGATGGCCTGGAGATCCTCTCCACGCCCAACCAGGACAGCCCGCTGATGGAGGGCCTCACGCCGATCCTGGGACTGGATGTCTGGGAGCATGCCTATTATCTCCAATACCAGAACCGTCGTCCCGACTACGTCTCGGCCTGGTGGAACGTGGTCGATTGGGAGCAGGTGGCTTGCAGGTATCGCCAGGCATCCTCTCGGAAGTGATGCGAGGTTCCGGATTTTTCGGATATAGCTAAAATGCTTGGGAGAGTTGGTCCAACTCTCCGAAGGTATTCCCTCCTGCCTGCAAGAAGGTGCGGAATTCCGACCGTTCCAGGTCCTGGGCGCGTCCGTGGACCGCGGATTCGGAGAGGTGCAGAGGGGAAACGCCGCTCCCCGATTCAAGGAGCGAGCCTAGTTTTCGGTGGAGGATGGAATGTCTGAATCTGACGACGTGAAAGGCCTGCAGGAGCGGCTGGTCAAAGCCCGCCAGGGTTTACAGGCTTCCCAGGAGCGGCAGGCCGGGCTGGAACGGACCAATGGTCTGTTGACCCTGGGGATCATCGTCCTGGTGGTCGGGTTCATGTTTGCCGGATGGCATCGCATGAAGATCAACTTCGCCCCCGACCAGGTCCAGCACAGCCTGGTGACCCAGGGCCCCGAGATGGTCAGCCAGGTCATGGAGGCGGTCATGGAGACCGCCTCGGAAGTCCTGCCTGTGTACTACAAGGAAGCCCAGGTCCGTTCGATCGACGCCCTGCCCGAGGTGGCCGTGGCCCTGGACAAGGAGGTCAACGCGCTGGGCGCCTCGGCCTCCGAAAAGGTGATGAAGCAGTTGGAGCAGGCCCTCCAGCAGGTGCACACCACCCAGGAGAACGCCATCAGGCAGACCTACCCGGACCTCACCCAAGAGCAGGCCACCGAGTTCGCCAACACCGTGATGGGGACCGTCGAGGAGGAGCTTGAAGGGCTCTCCGGCTATATCCTGGCCAAGACGGTCGGCGACATCGACCAGCTCGACAAGACCCTGAAGGCCTTCGACACCAAGGACCTTCCGAACGATGAGGCGGAGCTGTCCCGGCTGATGCTCCACCACCTCCTGCATCTCCTGGATGCGGAGTTGATGGAGATGCCTCTGGAGACCCCCAAGGACGGGGATGCCGCCGCGACGAAGGGAGGTCGCTAGCCATGGCTGATGCGGAACAGGTCAAGAAGGATTCCCAGAAGGCTCCTGCCCCGGCAGAGCCGTCCGGCCAGGCGGCCCTGGCCAGCGAGGTCGTCAACCTCGAGAAGACCCTGAACGAGACGATGGCGGCCCGCGAGGCTTCACTCTCGACCGGGATGAAGATCCGGGCGGTCGTGCTGGTGGTCGTGGTCCTGTATTTCGGCTTCCTGTACCATCTGGTGGCCGGCTTCACTGCGGACCACGCGGTGATGATGATGCGCGGGTAGCTCGACGCCGAACTGCCGCAGATCAAGCAGGAGACCGTCCAGAACATGAAGGCCTCGGCCCCGATGGTGGTCGAGAGCTACACCCAGGATCTCATCAACTCGATTCCCGAAATGCGGGTGCGCCTGGAGGGCGAGCTTCTGGCCGCCACCGGAGCCATGATCAACGACCTGCAGGTCGGCCTCAACGAGGTCTTCACCCAGACCCTGGCCGAATCCAAGGGGCAGTTGGACCAGATGGGATCGGACATGTCCACCTCCGAGAAGCTGAATCGCCTCTCCCAGGAGATGCGCGTCCAGTTCCACCAGGAGAGTCGGACGGTGGTGGATGAGCTCTCGGCTGACTTCAGCTCGACGGTGCGGGATCTCATCACTCAGGTCAAGCACCTGCAGACCGCCAAGAACCTGACGGCCAAGGAGAAGCGCCAGAAGGAGATGCTCCGGGTCTGGAGCAAGCTGATGCAGCTCAAGATGAAGGACGTCAACGCGACCTTCCAGGAGGAGACCGAGAACCTGGCTCGCTGAGCCGCGCTCCTCGGGTCCAGGCGATGCCCGCGGCTTCGGCCGCGGGCATCGCTTCATGTGGCGGCCTTCTTCACCCTCCCGGGTCTTCCGCCTGGCCGCCCGCAGCAGCCTGCAGACCTGCTACTGAAGACTCCTGGAACTTCGGAGGGCCCGGCGGATCCTCCAGATGGCCAGGAGACCCAGCAGCCCCAGCCAACCGGCGGAGAGCCCGCCGGCCACCCATTCCCAGCGTTCCAGGGGTTCGCGCAGGACGAGCGGCCTGGAGGAGTCCTGGATCGTGGCGGGCAGGCTCCGGGCGTCCTGGGCCGCCTGGCGGACGGTCGAATCCAGGGCCTTGGAGGATTCCTCCAGTCGGCGGGCGGCCTCCTGGAAATCCCGGTCCTCGGCCGCGGCCACCATCAGGCCCAGCACCGCGTCCTCGAAGTCCAGGCCCTTGCCGGGCATCTCGCGACCGGCCTTCGAACCGCCCGCCACCAGACGCCAGGTGGCGTCCTCGGATTCCTGCTCCCAGCCCCTCCAGGCGTTGCGGGTCCGGATGGAGCGCGTCAGGGCCTCCTGTCGGGAGATCCCCTGCACCTGCACGGCGAGGTTCGGCGGGTCGCCCAGGGCCGGACCTTCCGCCCAGGCGGGGGAGGCGGGCCAGGGGATCTCGGCCATCCGTCCGCTGGAGATGGCCCGGTTGGTCAGCTTGAAGATCTCCATGCATTCGGCCTCGAGCTGGCAGTAGTTCCAGCCCTCGGCCAGGAAGCCCGTGACGGTGTAGGCCTTGTCCAGGGCCTCCGAGACCTTCTGCAGCTTGGTCCAGGCCTGGTAGACCGCCACGTTGCCCGTGGCCGCGAAGGCGATGGCCACGGCCTGGGACAGGTCGACCACCAGATCCTTGACGGCCTTGGCCTCCTCGACGGCCAGTCTCCAACTGGCGATGGAAAGGTAATGGGTCCGCAGCTCGGTGCTTCGGTCCAGGACGCGCCGCTGGGTCCAGTCGGCCACGGGGGCCACGCTCTCGGGGTCGTGGGCCAGGAAGGTGTCGAGCTCGGCCTGGACGCGGCGCACGAAGCCCTTCTGGACCCCCAGGACGATCATGTCGGGGACCGGGTTCTCGAAGTCCTTGATGAATTCCAGTTCGCCCGCCAGATCGTTGAGGAACTCCTGGAGCACGCCGAAGACCTTCTGGTTCAGGCTGTCCATGATCAGGACGGTGGTCTTGTTGCCGCTGTACTTCCCGTTGGAGAACAGGGCCTGCATCTTGCGATAGATCAGCTTGCGCACCCCGACCTTGTCCTGGCGCAGGCCCAGCAACTGCTCGAGGTTCTCGTTGGCCTGACCCAGGTGCTTCTCCAGGCCCTCGGTGAACTTCCAGCGTGAGTTGGCCCAGGAGGCCGTGGCCCCCAGCAGTCCCCAGCCATGCCCCAGGAACTCCTTGCCCGTGTCCTCGGTCAGTTTCAGCGTCAGCCGGAAGCTGCTCAGCAGGCCCCCCAGGAGCCGGTGCTGGTCCTCCAGGGCCTTGGCCCGCTCCTTCTTGGCGCCACACAGGTCCTTTTCGACGCGGAACTGCCAGACCCGGGCCCGTCGGCCGAAGCCCTCGTCGAAGCGGAAGAGCTCGCCATAGAGCAGCTTGCGTCGGGCCTGGAAGTCGGCCGAGAACGGCACGGCGGGCAGTTCGGGCTTGTGGCGCCAGGCAACGGGCCACTCCTTGAAGTGGAGTTCGATGTCGAGTTCTCCCGACTCGTCGGTGGTGGCCTTCATCGAGATCCCCTTCAGGACCGGACCTTCCAGGTGGCATTCGGCGTGGGCCACGGGCGTCTCGTGGTTGGTGACCAGGATCTCGCGTTCCTGGGCCTGCGCGACGAGCCGGCCCTGGACCCGACCGCGGGGGCTGACCAGGTGCATGGGCAGGCGGTACTCGTCGAATCCAGGCTTTTTGACCACCAGTTCGACGTCGGCCACGGTCAGGACCCCGACCTGGCCCCAGGCCTCGGAGGTGGTGCCTTCGCGATGGAAGGTCACGTACAGATCCGTCCGGCGACAGGTCCCCAGGACCTGGAGATTCTCGGTCTTGCGCAGAGGTGCCTGGAAGACGGCCCGGGCCATGCCCCGCGCGTCGGTGCGGCCTTCCTGGGAGAGGATCTTCCCTTCCTGGCCCCGCCCGACGCGGAACTCCACCTTCATGTCGGGGACGGGGCGACCCTGGGGATCCAGATAGCGGAAGACGACTTCGGTCTTGGACTTGCCGTCGCCCGGAAGGAGGTTCTTGCGAGGGACGACCGAGACGGATTCGGTGGGCTCGGGTTCCTCGGGCTCTGCGGGATCCTCCTGGGTGGGCGGTGGGGCCGGCCAGAAATACACCGGCGGGGCGAACAGGTACAGGGTCCGGCCCGGCAGGGCCCGCAACAGGGTGGGCATGCCCAGGAAGCGCGGATGCAGCTTGCGCATGGAATCGAGTTCGCGGGCGTCGGCCAGGTAGATGACCTCCCATCCCGCCTTGGCCTCGCCCAGGCTGCTGACGGCCACCTCGTCGGGAGAACCGACCTGGAAGAGCTTGCCCTTGAGGTTCCCGCCCTCGCGGGAGAGCTCCATGGTCCACTCGGTCATTCCGGTCATGTCCCGGCCTCGGAAATAGCCCTCCATGCTGCCCAGGGCTTCCTGGGGCACCTTGCGGACCGGGAGGCTGGCCTTGCCCTGGACTCCTTGGAACTCGGCGGTGATCAGGACCTCGGGGCGGCTGCCGTCCACCGAGGTCATCCCGCTGGCCGAAGGACCCTCCCGGCCTGCCTCGAGGGCCATCTTCCGGATCCGCTCCTGGAGGTCCTCGGGGCTGCCGGGCGGGCCTTCCTGGACCAGCACCTGGATGCCTTCATGGATGAACCGACGCATCGTGTCCTCGAGCTTGGTGCTGTCCATCTGCCCATGAGCGCTCTCAATGATGACGTCAGGCAGCAGCTTGGTCAGCTGGAACACAACCTCATCAAGACTTTCGATCCGATTGTGCAGGAAGAAGACCTGGCCTCCACGGGAAACCTCATCGCGGATGGCCCGGACAATGGTTTGCTCATCATATTCACCGATATAGGTCTGAATGGGTCTGCGTGCGATCGGGGGGGTGGCAAGCAGGGACATGTCACGAATCTTCAAGAGCGACATATACAGGGTCCTGGGAATCGGGGTGGCACTCAAGGAGAGCGAGTCGATGCTCGCCCTCAGCGTCTTGATCCGTTCCTTGTCCTTGACACCAAAGCGCTGTTCCTCATCCACCACCAACAACCCAAGATCACGGTACATGATATCCTTCTGTAAAATCCTGTGGGTTCCAAACAGCACATCCACCTTGCCTTCTGCAAGGCCGATGAGTGTCTGCTTCTGCTCTTTTTTTGCCACAATCCTCGACAGTTGTGCACAACGGATGGGAAAGTTCCCCACCCGTTTGAGAAAATTCTGATAATGCTGTTCAGCTAAAATGGTTGTCGGGGCCAGAAAGGCGACTTGTTTGCCACCCATGACAGCCTTGAATACGGCGCGAAAGGCAATTTCCGTCTTTCCGTAGCCTACGTCGCCGCAAACCAGGCGGTCCATGACGATCGGCTTCTCCATATCTTCCTTGATATCCTCGATG
>JALHDH010000003.1 GCA_022839105.1 bacterium | reverse complement strand
GTGCAGCTCCAGGACGTTCTTGCCATACTCCAGCTCATAGGCCTGCGAGATGGTGTCATAGGGCAGCTTGCCGGGCTTGCGCACGGGGATGAAGCCCATTCCCAGGTTGTAGGCCAGGGGGGCTCCGAACATGTAGCCACGGGCCTCGACGGCGCAGACATGGGTCGCACGGGAGTCCCGGAAGTATTCGGTCATCTGGTCGATGACCTGGCGGAACGCGGCCGGATCCTTCAACAGGGTGGTCACGTCCCGGAACAGGATCCCCTTCTCGGGGAAGTCGGGGATGTCGCGGATCCGCGACTTCAGGTCGATCAGGGGCTGATTGGTCTCCATCGGGTTCTCCTCACACAGCAGGGACTACCGCAGTATTCTACCCGTTCCGGGCGTCCGCGCAAGTCAGGCCTGCCGGGCCGGGGCGATCCGGAGCTGTCCGAAGGCCTTCTGGACCTGCAGGAATTCGGTCCGCAGGTGGCTCAGCACGGCGAAGCGCCGCGACTCCTCCAGGCGCCGGCCCGAGCCGGACTCCAGGCGGAGGCGGCGCACCCCCGCCCGGGTCTCCCAGCGGGCCAGGCCGAGTTCCTCGAGGACCGCCACGGCCTGACCCACGGTGACCGGGTGGGTCCCGATCTCCCGGGCCACCTGCTCAAGCTCCGCGGGCACCAGGGCCCGCGATCCGGCGCGCTGCGCCAGGATCTTCCAGATCCGCGTCATGCGGGCGCGGTCCAGCGAGAGGACCCGGACCCTCTGGCGCTGGCGCTCCATCTCGTGCCGGCCGAAGAGCAGGTGGATCCGGCGCGCGGCGCTCAGGGCCGGGTGTTCCAGGACCTCCAGGCGCGGAGGGGGAGCCAGGAAGAGGACCTCCTCCGGACCGGGGCCCGTCGGAAGCTCTTCGAAGGAAGCCACCTGGAAGGCGGGATCCTCCAGGCGCTGACGGACCTTCTCCGCCTGGTGCCGGTTGGCGGCCACCAGCAACAGCTCGCCGGCGCGCGAGCGCAGGGCCTGGAGATAGCGCAGACGGTTGCGGACCCGCCGGGAATCGACCAGGGTCGGCCCAGCCTGGCATTCGGAGGCTTCGGCTCCGGGCTCGGCGGGCTCGGGAGTCGAGCGAAGCACCTCGACCACCGCCGGGTCGGGCTCCAGGATGGCCTCGATCACCACCTGAGGACGGCTCTGGCCGTTCCAGGTGTCCTCCTCGACGGTGTACAGGACATCGAAGCTGAGATCGCCCGAGGCGAGTTCCTCGGCGTGCTGCCCGTGCCGAAAGGCGATCCCCTTCAGGCAGATCTCGCCCTGGCAGGCCAGGAACGAGGCGTGGGCCCCCTCGTGGCCGACCTGGCGGACCTTCTCGAAGTGGACCTCGCGGGCCAGGAACAAGGGCCTGGGATTCCCCTCGCCCACCGGCTCGAGGCGCTGCAACTCGCGGACCAGGGCAGAATCGACCCGACCCAGCGGAAGCTCGAAGTCGACCGGTCGGGGCAGGGGCTCCTGGCGCAACTCGCGCACCGCCTCGGCCAGGCGCTCGCGCATCTCGTCCAGGCGGCGGGCCTCGACGGTGAAGCCGGCAGCCCGGGCGTGCCCCCCGAACCTGACGAAGACCTCGGAGCAGCGGCTCATGGCGGCAAAGAGGTCCATCCCCTGGGGAGCGCGGGCCGAGCCTCGGGCCAGGTCTCCTTCCAGGGTTGCCACGAAGGCCGGGCCATCGTACTGCTCGACCAGGCGGGCTGCCGTGATGCCCAGGACGCCGTGATGCCAGCCCTCCGCGGCCTCCACCAGCAGGCCGCCTTCGGCCCGCCAGGGTTCGCTCTCCAGGCGCCGGGCGATGGCTTGGCGGATGGCCTGCTCCACCTCCTGGCGTCGGGTATTCAGTTCCTCGAGTTCTTCAACCCGGATCTGGCAGCGCTCGGGATCCTCCTCCAAGAGAAGCTCCACGGCCAGATCCGCCGAATCCAGACGTCCGGCGGCGTTCAGCCGGGGGGCCAGCGAGAAGGCCACCGACTGGGCGCTCAGGGCCTGGCGATCCAACCGGCACTGACCGACCAGGGCGGCCAACCCCGGCCGCTCCAGACGCCCCAGGGCCTCCAGGCCGGCCCGGACCAGGGCCCGGTTCTCGCCCTGCAGGGCCACCACGTCCGCGATGGTGGCCAGGGCCACCAGGTCCAGGGCCTCCAGCGGCAGGGGCAGGCCCCGACCCTGGTGCAGGGCGGAAAGAAGCTTCCAGGCCACGCCGGTCCCGCAGAGGTTCTTCTCGGGATAGGGGCAATCGGGACGATGCGGGTTCAGGAAGGCCTCGGATCCGGGCAGGGCCTCGGGGACCTGGTGGTGGTCCGAGACCACCACCTTCATGCCGCAACTCCGGGCCAGTTCCACCGCCTGTCGGCTGGAAGAACCGCAATCGGCGGTCAGGAGGACCCGGGCACCCGAGGCGGCCGCCCGCTCGACGGCGGCCAGCGACACGCCATAGCCCTCCTTCACCCGATGGGGGACGTGGTAGAGAACCTTCCCGCCCAGGCGCCGCAGCCCCTGGGCCAAGAGCACCGTGGCCGAAACCCCGTCCACGTCATAGTCCCCGTGGATGAAGATCGGCTCCTGACCGGCCATGGCGGCTTCCAGGAGATCCACGGCCCGATCCATGTCGCGCATGAGGAAGGGGTCGTGACAGGCCTCCATGCCGGATTCCAGGTAGGCCCGAACCTGGGAGGGTTCGACCAGGCCACGCCCGATCATCAGGCCGGCCAGGATCGGCGAAACCCCGACGGCACGCGCCAGCGTCTGCGCGCGCGCCCAATCGGGAACGCCCACGGCGACCCGGTCCGGAGCCAGCATGGGAAACCCTCCTCAAACTCGGCGCCGCCTGACGCCGTGGGGCCTGGAGCGTTCCAGCCCGACAGGCCCGGAATCTTCCGGCACCGGCCTCAGGACCGGCGCCTCCAGGTGAACTTGAAAATTCTTTCTCGTCCCGGGGGCTCCTTCGGAACGCCAGTTCGCACCGCAGCCAGCCGACCCGGGCGGGAGGTCGGTCCTCAGGCCCTGAGTCGACGGATCGCGGTCTGGCGCCCGAGCAGCGCCAGGATCTCGGGAAGGCCGGGGGTCGGCGAGGAACCGGTCAGGGCCTGCTCGGCCGCCTCCCAGGTCTGGGGGTCCAGATCGGCCACGGCCTCCATCAGGCTCTCCGAGTCCCAGGGCTCGAGCTCTTCAAGGGCCTGGGCCAGGGGCAGAAGGTGAAGATCCCCCAGGCCTGGGGGCTCGCGGACCAGGAAGGCGGCTCTCTGGGGAAACTCGGTCAGGCGGGTCAACTCGCCACCATAGAGCAGGGCGAGGGCCTCGAGGTTCCGCCGCAGCTCCCCTTGCGGTTCCCCGGCCAGGAGCCCCTGCCCGGCCCAGAAGGGGAACGAGAGGTCCACCAGTTCTGCGGGGGTCAGCTCCTCCATGAAGTGGCGCTGGATCTCCTCGAAACCTCCGAAATCCAGAGGGACCGGCGCGGGGTCCAGTTCATCCGGCCGATACTGCCTCAAGAGCTCGATCCGCGAAAGATGGGCGCGGGCTGGGCGATCCGGCCACCCCAGGGATCCCAGGAAGGCCAGGACGGCCGGCCCCAGATCCCCCCGCTCGCGAAGCCGGGCCAGGCTCCAGCCCTGCGCGCCCCGCAAGGGAGGCAGGCGCAGCACCGGACCGGACGGCATGGGGCGGTCGGCATCGCGGACCCGCAGGACCTCCCCGGGCCCCTCGGCAGCGGACCCGGCGTCGAGATCCAGGCCCAGCCAGGTCAGCTCTTCGCGCCAGGCGGAATCCTCGCCGGCCAGCAGGAGGGGAATCTTCCGGGTTCGAGCCGCCATCCAGGCGAAGACGGCCTCGCGGGCCGCGACGAGATCCCGTTCAGGGGAATCCAGCAGGACCGCCTTCACCACGCTTCCACCTCCACCTCGCGCTGCAGGACCTCGACCCGGGGCTCGGAGTCGACCACCTGCTCGGCCGCCTCCAGCAGACTGCGGGCCACCCCGGGGTCGGCGGAGACGCAGGCCACTCCCAGGACCGCCCGATGGTGCAGGTCCTGGGAGTCCACCTCGGCGGCGGCCACCTCCACCCGACTGCGGATCCGGTCGCGCAGACGCCGGACCAGGGCGCGCTTCTCCTTGAGCGAGCCGGGCTTGGAGACCAGGTGCAGATCGAAGCGCGCGACGCCGACGTACATCCACCCGCTCTTCCCGGGCCCGGCAGGCGTTCCTCCCGGAGCGGAGGGCCGGGGCCAGCTCCTGTCGCGAGGAAGCCACCCCCGACCCTGGCCGGGTCCTTCCCGCCCCGCGGGGGCCCCGATTCCTTGACGAAAAGTTCACGCCGATTCGAGGGGATTCAACACCGTTTCAGGGCGGGTCTGCTAGACTGACTCCATGAGCCAGATTCCGCCCATCGGAGGCCGGGGCTTCTCCCGCCCTCCCCAGACCCGACCCGCTGCCGGGACCCCTGCCGAGCCCGCCCGCCTGGTCCCCAGGGATCTGATGGATCTCTCGAGGTTCGACGTCATGGTCCGTCCGGTCCGGCACATCGAGTGCACCGAAGAGGCCATGGCGCTCAAGGCGCCCTCCCTCGAGCGGCCGGTCCTGATGATCCACGGCCTGGCTCAGCATGCCGACACCTGGGTCAACTTCAGGAACTTCTTCACCGCCAACCCCGAGAACCCCGATGGCGGCATCTTCCATGTGGACCGCGAGGAGAGCTTCCGCGAGAGGCTCGGGCAGAACCCGCAGGCCCGCGTCTTTGCCATCGATCTCTCGGAAAACCTGCGCTCGCCCCAGGTGGTGGCCGGCGAGGTGCGCCGGGCGATCACCGCCATCCTGGAAGGCACCGGGGCCGACTCGGTGGATCTCCTGACCCACAGCATGGGGGGTCTGGTCGCCCGGGAAGCCCTGCGCCAGGGAGAAGACCGGGTCCACAACCTGGTGATGGTCGCCCCTCCGACCCACGGTTCCCTGGAAGCCACCCTGGCCACCTCCCTGGATGAGGGCGGCATCTACAGCCACTATCCCGGCGAGAAGATGGAGGCCATGCACGCGCTGCGCCTGGAGTATGGCCCGCGGGGCGGGGTCAACAACGAGTGGCTGCACGAGCTGAACCAGGACTGGCAGAACCAGTCCGACCGGGTTCGGGGCGCCGTCATCGCAGGCGTGGGACTCCCGACTCCGGACGCCCGCTGGAAGGGGGTCGGCCTGGGGGACGGCATGGTGGCCGCCGCCAACGCGGCCTTGGAAGGCGCCGAGTTCTTCATCGCCCAGCCCAACAACCTCGAGCCCGGCTCCGAGCACTTCCGCGACTTCCAGCAGTTCCGCTACAACCACATGCAGATCGTCAGCGAGCCCGAGATCTTCAGGCAGGTCAGCGAGCTTCTGACCGGCGCCCCGGCCGACCCGGCCACCCCGCCGGCACCGGTGATCCCTCGAGAGGCTCCGTCCCGCGCCGAACTCTCCGAGACCCTCCGGCACACCGCCGAGGCCCGCAAGGACGTGGCGGCGGCGGACACCCTCCGCCAGGTGGCCCACTCTCGTCGCGTCGGCGGCATGGAGCGGACCCTGGTGGGCAGCGGAATCCTGACGGCAGGAGCCCTGACCGCCGCCATCGGAGCCCCGATCCTGGGGGTGGCCCTCTCGACCGTCGGGCTGGCCATCACGGCCTTCGGGATCCTGCAGAGCCGCCGCAACGAGATGGAGGCCCACCAGGCCGCCGACACCACCGTCCGATTGGCCCACAAGGCCCTGGACCAGGCCGAGGACGCCATCCACCGCACCATGCGCGCCGACGGGGACTGAAAGGTCGCCGACCTTCAGCCTGCCGAGAGGACCGCGATCTTCAGGGGCGGCTGGCCATCGGGGCTGGGGAAGTCCTCCTCGGGCGCCAGGAACTCCAAAGCCAGCAGTTCCCGCCCGGCCTTTTCGGCCGTGCGGCGCAGCACCTGTTCCCAGGCCTCCCGGTCCACTCCGGCGGCGTGGTTGGTGGCCAGGATTCGTCCGCCCGGCCGCAGCGCCAGCAGGCACGGCTTGAGCATGGCCGGATAGTCGGCCACCAGATCCACCTTGCCGAAGGGACTCCGGGCCAGGGTGGGCGGGTCGAGGATCACCACATCGAAGAGCCGGGGCTCGACCCGCAGATAAGGCCGCTGCGCCGCGCGCCCCCGAACCCCCTTCCCCGAGAGCTGCCAGAGGATCGGGAAGACATCCTCCCGCCAGAAATGGAAGCGCTCGGGATCCAGTCCGTTGAGTTCCCGGTTCCGGCTTCCGATCTCCAGGCACCAGCCGCCGAAGTCGACGTTCCAGACCTCGGCCCCCTGCCGGGCCGCCGAGACCCCCGCGCTGCAGGTGTAGGCGAAGAGGTTCAGGACCGAGGCTTCGGCCGGGACATGGGCGCGAAGCCAGCGGCGGGCCGCCCGGAAATCCAGGAAGAGCCAGGGGTCCAGGCCGGGTGAGCGCTGGGCGATGGCGAAGCGCTGGCCTTCCTCGCAACAGGTCAGCCCGAAATCCACTTCCTCGATCCGCCGCCTACCGTGGCATTCGGCCGCCCCCCTGCCCTGGCCGCGATGCCAGAGGACCAGGCGCAGCCCCATGCCCTCGGCCAGTCCCTCAAGGGCGTGGAGGTCCTCGGGTTCCAAATCCCCGTGGAAGAGTTGGACCAGAAGCAGGGGGCCGTAGCGGTCCACCGCCAGCCCGGGACGTCCTTCAGCCACGCCGTGGAAGACCCGCCAGCAGTCCGTGCCTTCGGCCTGGAGTCGACCCAACAGGTCGGCTCGAACCTGGATGGCCCTTTCCAGGAGGGTGTTCAGGCCGCTCAACCGGAGACCAGGAGCGAGCGCTCGGCCTCGGTCAGCGGGCGGAAGCTCCCGACAGGCAGGTCTCCCAGTTCCAGGGGTCCGAAGCGTGGCCGGTGCAGGCGCACCACCCGGTTGCCCAGGGCCTCGAAGGTCCTCTTGACCTGATGGTAGCGTCCCTCGATCAGGGTCAGCCGGACGAAGCGGGGCTCGACGACCTCGAGGTTCGCGGGCAGCAACGGATGGGGGTCCTCGGGCAGCACCAGACCGCCCCGGGCCAGGATCTCCGCCGCGTCCTCCTCCAGATCGCGCTCCAGCCAGACCTCGTAGACCTTCTCCACCTTGTGGCGCGGAGAGGTCAGCCGATGCACCAGGGCGCCATCGTCGGTCAAGAGCAGCAGTCCCGTGGTGTCCCGATCCAGGCGCCCCACCGTGGACAGGACCGGATTCCTCCGTGAATAGCGTTCGGGCAGGAGGCCGTAGATCAGTTCTCCTGCGTCCTTGTGGCTGCACGTGTAGCCGGCGGGCTTGTGCAGCATCAAGAGCAGGTCTTCGGGGTCCAGGGGCTCTCCGCCCAGGGTCACCCGCGCGGGGTCCACCTTCAGGGCGGCGCTGCGCACGGTCTGCCCGTCGACCAGGACCCGACCCTGGCGGGCCAGATCCTGGGCCTCGCTGCGCGTGCAGTAGCCTCGATTGGAGAGCAGCTTGTCCAGCCGGGTCAACGCCATGACGAAAGCACCTTGAACCCCGGGGTCTCGGCCACGAGCCGAACCTTCCCCAGGACCTCTCTCAGAATCGCCTCATAGGGCAGGTGGCGGTTGGCCACCATGTAGAGCACGCCGTCCCGACGCAATCCTTGCGCTGCCAGACGCACGAAGCGCCGGCCCAGTTCCAGGTCGCGCTTGCGCCCCTGGTGGAAGGGCGGGTTCATCACGATCCAGTCGTATTGCCCGGGCGGGATCCCGGTGGTCACGTCGTGCCAGTGGTAGCCCACGGACGCCGGAGATTCCAGGGCCTGGAGGTTCTTCCGGGCGGCCTGCAGGGCCAGTTCCTCGGCCTCGAAGAGGTCCAGGCGGGCCACACCCTTGCGCAAGAGCAGGATCTGGTGGGCCAGGTAGCCATAGCCGGCCCCGAGATCGGCCCCGCACCCCGAGAGGTCCTCGGGCAGGTTCCGGGCCAGCAACTGCGAGCCCTCGTCGATCTTCTCCCAGCCGAAGACCCCGGGACAGGTGAAGAAGCCCGTCTGTTCGGAGCGGCGGAACCCTCCCCGGGCGGCATGGTCGGCCAGGACCTGCCGGTCCACTTCCGGTCCCAGGAGGATTCCGAAGACCCGGGCGTGGTATTTCGAGAACTGCACCACCAGAGGCGCCAACTGCCGCAGGATCTTCTCATAGCGCGCGGCCCCCAGGTCGTTGGGCATGGCGCACAGGAAGAGCCCTCCGGGACGAAGCGCCAGCAGACCCCGGCCGAAGTTCGCCAGGTTCTCTTCACGCTGGGGAGTGCCCAGATACAAGCAGGCGTCGAAGAGTCCCTCCTCGCGCAGGACCGGCTTGAAGCCCGAGGCCAGCAACCGGTCGAACTCGGCGCGGTGGGTCTGCTGCGGGACGACCTGCGGCAGGTCGGGGTGGGTCCGAGCCCGCAGGAAGAGCCTGTCGGGCCGCTCTGCCAGCCATTCCGGCTCGCGCTCCAGAAGCAGCATCATGGCGTCCAGGGCCGGAGAAGGAGCGGGGTCGAGGGGATCCTCGGCGGGGTCCCAGGCAGGGGCGCTGCCCGGGTGGGGGTGGGGCGTGGGCATCCTGTGACTCCTCTGGTCTAGCTCTGCAGGATCTGCAGGACCTGGGGCAGGTCTGAAAGGTCGGCCAGGACCGCGGCCGGCCGGGACTCCGCCAGGACCGCGACCGGATAACGCCCGCTGGCGACGGCCAGGGCCCGGGCGCCCAGGGCGTGGGCCGCCTGGACGTCGTGGGCCGTATCGCCCACGACCCAGACTCCAGGCGGCTGGAAGGGAACCCGGAAGTGCCGCCGGGCCCGCTCCAGGGCCACGGGGCCCAGGTTGCACCGATTCGAACAATCCGAGGCAAAGCCCCCGACCGGGAAGTGATGCTCGATCCCCAAGGCCCGCAGCTTCAGGCGCGCCGTCGATTCCAGGTTGCCGGTCAGAAGGCCCAGATGCGCCCAGTCCGCCTGGGAGAGGGTCTCCAGCAGGACCTGGACCCCGGGTTTGAGATGCCGGGCCGGATCGGGCATCCCCAACTCGACTTCCAACTCCTCGGCGTAGCGTTCCAGACACTCCCGCTCCAGGTCCGCCCAGCGCCCCGGGGGGATCCTGGCTGCGGCCAGGCCTTCCCGCAGGATCGCCGGATCCGTGCGCCCATCGGGAACCACGCCCTCCAACTCGGCCTGACAGACCTCGCGGAAGGCCCGGCGCAGACAGCGCATCCCGGCGCCGGCCATGTCGACCAGGGTCTGGTCGATGTCGAAGAGGATCAGGCGTTCTTCCATGGGCGCCCCCCTTCGCGCCGGGCCCCTGTCCGCCTGCCGGCGAGGACCCGCCCCCGCAGCGACCTACGAGCCAGCCAGGTCCCGCAAGGCCTGCGACAATCCTTCCAGCAGATCCTTGCCCCGATGGTAGCCCCGCTTTCCCATCAGAACGAGCAACCTCCGGGTCTCTTCCAGGTCCCCCGGGGTGGCAGCTTTCAAAAGGCGACGCAGGTCGCCCCGGTCCTGTTCCCTGGTGTCGTCATCCCTGGACAGGACCTTCATGGCCGCCAGGTGAGCGAGCCTGGCAACGGGAGCCCTCACTCCAGAGAAGACCTCGATGGGCTCCGCGCGTCGAGCCACCTCGCCTTCCACTCCACAGGAGGCAAACATGAGATCGACGAGGTATTCCATCCCCGGGACCTGCAGTCGAGCCGTCGCGAGCCTGCCCACGGCGTCCTGCTCCACCAGCGCGACCACGAAGTATCCCCGCCCCATCAGGTCTCGCAGGAGGGCCTCCGCAGTCCGATCATCCGGAACCGCCACGGCCAGGTCCACATCACGGGTGAAGCGAGGCTCGGTTCTGGCGCCTACGGCGAGCCCGCCGACGAGCGCCCAGGTCACCCCCAGGTCGTCGAGGGCCTCCCGAACCGAGAGGAAGGCCTGCCGAAGGCTCACGGTCGGGGGATGCGCTCGGGGGCAGGTCGTCCCCAGGAGTCGCCGTGTTCGGCCCCGGGCCGACAATGGAGCCAATTTCGGAGCATGGCCTCGACTTCTTCCTCTGAAGCCCCAGGATGGCGGCGCTGCAAGCTCACGCGCATCATGTCGGTGCCCGCATCGGCCAGGTCGAAAGCCACCCGCAGGGCGGCGGCCGGAGTCAAGGGGGCCTGCGGCACAACCAACTCCCGAAGCCTGTCCAGCACCGGATTTCCCGGGGAAGCGTCCATGTCCTGATCGTTCACCCTGCGGGCCGGCATCCCTGGCAGCGCCACCCGAAGAGGCCCTGGGATCCCAGAAGCCCCTCCTCCGAACCAGGCGGGGGGCGCCCCCAACCCAAAGTCCTGCGGCTTCATGAGGATTGAGATGCCACCACATCTGGGCGATGTGGACTTCTCGGAGGACTCGAGCGACGTCTGGGGCCTGGGACTCAAGCCCGTCGGGCCCCCTCAGTCCACGGCAGGGGCCTTCCGGGCCGCGAAGCGAGCGCTCCAGACCTTGCCTTCCAGGCTTCGGGCCATGCCGGCCGCGGGACCGCAGCAGGAGCGCTGGTTGACCGGCAGCTCGGACTTCACGAAGTCCTCCAAAGTGGTCCCCGAGTAGACGGCCCGCTCCAGGACCTCGACATCCTGAAGGCCCGCAGCCCGCAGGCCCTGCAGGTATTCCTCCTCGCTGATGGCTCCCGAGATGCAGGAACAATAGAGGGCGGGATCCCGGCGCACTTCCTCGGGCAGGTCCTGGACCACGATGTCCGAGACCCGCATCCGGCCGCCGGGCTTGAGCACCCGCGCGATCTCGCGGAAGACCCGGGGCTTGTCGGGCGAGAGGTTGATCACGCAGTTGGAGATCACCCAGTCCACCGAGCCGTCCTCCACGGGCAGTTCCTCGATGAACCCCTGGCGCACCTCGATATTGGCCTGGTCCGCCACGTTGCGGCGGGCTCGCTCCAGCATCTCGGGCGTCATGTCCACCCCGATCACCCGCCCCGCAGGCCCGACCTTGCGGGCCGCCAGCAACAGGTCCAGGCCGGCGCCGGAACCCAGGTCCAGGACCACCTCGCCCTCCCCCACCTCGCTGAAGGCCACGGGATTCCCGCAACCGAAGGCGTTGGCCACGGCATCCTCGGGAAGGCCGGCCAGCTCCTCCTCGCCATAGCCCGCCGCCCGCGCGGCCACCCCCTTGGGGCTGGGCCCCGAGCAGCACCCCCCGCTGCTGACGGGTCGGGACACGGCCTCGGCATAGGCCTTGGAAACCTGCAGGCGGATATCGGGCTGGCTGGTCACGAGACGCTCCTCCATCTTCGGACTGGGAGACACGCAGGCGCCTCCACGGGCGAATCCTATCGCAATTCTACGATGAGCGCAAGAGCCTCATATCTCCCGGCGGAGCGGACGGCGAGAGCGAGCGGCCCGGGCCGACGTGGCTGACCGGACATCGGGCGGAAGGCGACCCGCAGGTCCAGGCTCCCGCACCGCGCTTGACAGCCCCTGGCCCTCATCCTATCGTTATTCCGCGATGAGAACCCCGCCGAAGCAACCCTCCCTGGACGGAACGCCCCTGGACGACGCGGGCTTCGAGCGCGACCTGGCCCGCCTGGCCAAGGCCCTTGGACACCCTGCCCGGGTGCGCATCGTGCGCTTCCTGCTGTCCCGGGACACCTGCATGTGCGGCGACATCGTCGAGCACCTGCCCCTGGCCCAGTCGACCGTCTCCCAGCACCTCAAGGTCCTGAAGGACTCCGGCCTGGTGCAGGGGACCATCGCCGGGCCGCGAGTCTGCTACTGCGTCGACCGCGAGGTCCTGGGGCGCTTCGGCGACCTGGTGGACCGGCTTCAACCGTGCCTCGAGAGGGCCCCGGACTGCCGGACTCCGCTGGACCAGGAGGAGGAACCGTGAACCCGACACCCGACGTCCCTGCCCTCCGGCGGATCCTGTTCCTGTGCACCGGCAACTCGTGCCGCAGCCAGATGGCCGAAGGATGGGCCCGCGCCCTGGCCCCCGACCGCCTCGAGGCCTGGTCGGCCGGGCTGGAGGCCCACGGCCTGAACCCCCATGCCGTCCAGGTCATGAGGGAAGCCGGCGTGGACATCAGCCGGCAGCGTTCCAAGACGCTGGACGAGGTGGCCCACCTGGACTTCGACTGCGTGGTGACGGTGTGCGACCACGCCCGGGAGATGTGTCCCCTCTTCCCCGGCCGCACCCCCAGGATCCATGCCAGCTTCGAGGACCCTCCTACCCTGGCCCGTCAGGCGGCCTCCCCAGAGGAGGCCCTGGGGGTCTATCGCCGGGTCCGCGACGAGATCCGGGACTTCGTCCGGCAACTTCCCGAGTTCGTGAACCGGCGAAGTGAGGCGTGAAGAACGACCCGAAAGCAGGCCCGGCTGTGGGCTGCCAGGCGGCGGATTCAGGCTCACCGGCTCGAGATCCCTGAGCCACCTGTGAACCAGGGCGGGGAGGTTGGCCTTCCGACGCGAAGTCTCCCGCATGTCCTCGCGGTTCCGGAACCTGCTCGGCGCCTTCTTCCTGGTCCTGACCCTGGTCGCCTTGACCCTTCCGGCCGCGGCGCCCCCCGAGGGGCGACCCGTCCGCGTGGGGATCTACCAGAATTCCCCGAAGGTCTCGCTCTCCGCTTCCGGCCAGCCCGAGGGCATCTTCCCCGACATCCTCGAAGAGGTGGCCCGCCGGGAGGGCTGGCGCCTGATCTACGTGCCTGGAACCTTCTCGGAGGGGCAGGCCCGGCTGATGCGGGGCGAGATCGACCTGATGCCGGACGTGGCCTTCACGGCCGAGCGGGCCAGGAAGATGGACTTCAACCGGATTCCCATCCTGGCCTCTTGGTCCCAGGTCTATATCCGCAAGGGCACGGGAATCCACTCGATCCTGGACCTGAAGGGGAAGCGGGTAGCCACCCTGGAGGGCTCGATCCAGCTCGAAGCCTTCTCGCAACTGGCCGAAAGTTTCCAGCTCGAGACCACCCTTCTGGAGGCTCCCGACTACCAGACGGCCTTCGGGTGGACCGCCCAGGGTCTGGCCGACGCGACGGTCACCAACCGCTTCTTCGGGCAGATGCACGCCAGGGAAAGCGGCCTGGAAGAGACGGGAATCGTCTTCGACCCCTCCAGCCTGTACTTCGCAGTCACCCGGGGGGATCCCAGGCGGCTTCTCCCCGCCCTGGACCGCCAGCTCGAGGACCTCAAGCGGGATCCCGACTCGGTCTACTACGAGTCCTTGAACCACTGGATCTCGAAAGAGGTGGACTTCAAGCTTCCCGACTGGCTCTGGCTCCTGGGCGGTTTCCTGGCCTCCGCCCTGCTGCTCAGCCTGATCGGGGGCGCGATCCTGCGCCACCAGGTCCGCCTGCGCACCCGGGAGCTGCGCGCAGCCTACCAGGAGATGGAACAGCGCGTCCTGGAGCGGACCGCCGAACTGGCCGCGGCCAAGGAGCGCGCCGAGTCGGCGGATCGGGTCAAGTCCACCTTCCTGGCCACCATGTCCCACGAGCTTCGCACCCCGCTCAACTCGATCATCGGGTTCTCGGGAATCCTGGAACAGGGGCTGGCGGGCCCCCTGAACCCCGAGCAGGCCCGCCAGATGGGCATGGTCCGCGCCAGCGCCCGGCACCTCCTGGACCTGATCAACGACGTCCTGGACATCTCGAAGATCGAGGCCGGCGAGCTGCACGTGAACTGTGAGGAGTTTCCCCTGCCCGAGGTCCTGGAACGGGTTCTGGCCACCATCCAGCCGCTGGCCGAGAAGAAGGGCCTGATCCTGCAGGGCCGATTCCCTCCCGATCCAGGCCGGATCCGCAGCGATCGGCGCCGGGTGGAGCAGATCCTGATCAACCTCCTGGGCAACGCCGTGAAGTTCACCGACCAGGGCGAAGTGACGCTCCTGGTGCGCGCCGAGCCTGGCCAGCCCCTCCGGCTCTCGGTCCAGGACACCGGCATCGGGATCGCCCCGGAGGATCTGGCCGAACTCTTCAAGCCCTTCAAGCAGGTCGAGAGCCAGAGCCCCAGGCCCCAGGAGGGGACGGGACTGGGGCTGGCGATCTGCGCCCGGCTGGCTCATCTTCTGGGGGGGCGAATCACCGCCGAGAGCGAACCAGGGGCGGGCAGCACCTTCACCCTGGAGCTGCCCTCCGAGAAAGGACCCGCCGTTGCCCCCCAAGACCAAGATCCTGCTGATCGAAGACCATGAGCCGAACCGCTATCTGCTGACCTTCCTTCTGGAGAAGAGCGGCTTCGAGGTGGTGGCCGCCCCCGATGGCCCGGCCGGCATCGCCATGGCCGCAGCCGAGAAGCCTGCCCTGATCCTGCTGGACATCCAGTTGCCCGGGATGGATGGACACGCGGTGGCCCGGGCCCTGCGTCGGGATCCGGCCCTGGCCGGCACCCCGCTGGTGGCGGTCACCTCCTATGCCATGGCCGGAGACCAGGCCCGGGCCGTGGCCGCGGGCTTCGACGGATACCTCGAAAAACCCATCGATCCGGACATCTTCGTCGAACAGGTCAGGCGCCATCTGCGTCCCGCCGCCCCGGAGCCCCGGCCGTGAAGCGGGTCCTGATCGTCGACGACCACGCCGAGAACCTCTACTTCCTCGAGGCCCTGCTGGGGAGCCAGGGCCTGGAGGTGGTCAGCGCCCGGGATGGGGTCCAGGCCCTGGAACTGGCCCGGAAGGACCCGCCCGATCTGGTGGTCTCGGACATCCTGATGCCAGTCATGGACGGCTACACCTTGTGCCGCGAACTCAAGGCCGATCCGCGGCTCTGCCACATCCCCTTCGTCTTCTACACGGCCACCTACACCGATCCCCGGGACCGCCAGTTGGGCTACGAGCTGGGGGCCGAGGCCTTCCTGACCAAACCCTCCGAACCCGAGGATTTCCTGGCGGCGCTCATGCCGCTCCTGACCCGGGACGAGACCCGGCCCGCTCCTGCCGCCAGTTGCCCCATCACGCCGCCCGAGTCGACCATGACGCGCTACAGCGAGGCCCTGGTTCGCCGCCTCGAGGACAAGATGACCGAACTCGAGGAGGCCAATCGCAAGCTCAAGGAGGAGGTCGCCGAGCGCGAGAGGGTGGAGCAGGCCCTGCTGGCCAGCGCCGAGCAGCTCCGCCAGGCCCAGAAGATGGAGGCCCTGGGGCAACTGGCCGGGGGGATCGCGCATGACTTCAACAACCAGTTGACCACCATCACGGGTTACGGCGAGCTGCTCCTGAGCCGACCGGAGGTGACCTCCTCACCGGCCGCCCGCCAGGAGGTGACCGAGATCATGCGGGCCGCCCTGCGCGCCAGCGCCCTGACGCGCAGGATCCTGGTCTTCTCCAGGCGCCAGACCTGGCAGCCCGTGGTGATCTCCCTCAACCAGATCGTCCGAGGGATGCGGGATCTGCTGGACCGGACCCTGGGCGCGCACATCGCCATCGAGTGCCGCCTGGATCCCGACCTGGAACCGGTGGAGATCGATGTCCACCAGTTCGAGCAGGTGCTGACCAACCTGGCCCTCAACGCCCGCGACGCGATGCCCGAGGGGGGAACGCTGACGCTGAGCACCCGGATGGTGACCCTGGATGCACAGTTCTGCCGGGATCGCCCCGGATTCCAGCCCGGACCGGCCGTCCTCCTGGAGGTCGCCGACACGGGCCTGGGGATGGACCCGGAAGTCCTCGAGCGGCTGGGAGAGCCCTTCTTCACGACCAAGCCCCCGGGCCAGGGGACCGGCCTGGGCCTGACCACCGTCCTGAACACCATCCGACAGGCCCAAGGCCATCTGCAGGCCCAGAGCCGGCCCGGTTCCGGCTCGACCTTCCAACTCTTCCTGCCCGTCGCCGACGGACACGCCGAGGCCCTGGACTCGTCCGAGACGGCCCCGGAGCTGCCCCGGGGAACCGAGACCCTCCTGGTGGTGGAGGACGATCCGATCCTGTGCGATCTGATGGTCCGGATGCTCGAATCCCTGGGCTATTCGACCCGGACGGCCGGAACGGGCGAGGCGGCGCTGGCGATCCTCGCCGACGCCACCTGCCCCCTGGACTTCCTGATGACCGACCTGGTCATGCCGGGAAGGCTCCAGGGTTGGGAGCTGGCCCGGAAGGCCCGGGGGCTTCGCCCCGGAATCCCGGTGCTGTGCACCTCGGGGCACCAGCACCGGCCCTCCGCAGACCAGGATTCCTCCTCCCAGGGCTTTGAGTTCCTCGAGAAGCCCTTCACCCGCAGGGATCTGGCAGAGAAGGTCCGTGAGATGCTGGACCGGAAGTCCTCCAGCGCCCCCCCGGAGCCCCTCAGTCCGCCGGACTCTGGGGCTTGCGCGCCACCGCGAAGAGGACCGCTCCCATGAACAGGAAGAAGGCCAGCCCCAGGAGCTGGTAGCCTCCCTCGCCCAGCATCCCGACCAGGGCCGGGCGGGCGCTCCACGATTCCAGGGTGCGGAAGACCGTCTCGTTCACCGACAACAAGGCCACGGCCACGCCGGCCAGGGCTCCTCCCGCCACCAGGCCCGTGGCGAAGAGGCTTCCCGAGCCCAGCTCGCTCTCATCCACCTCCCGGCCGGTGGAGCGGGTCCTCCAGTCGACGAGCCCCTTGATGGCTCCCCCCACGAAGATCGGCAGCGTCGTGGACAAGGGCAGGTAGGCCCCCACCGCAAAGGACAGGGCGTTCACGCCGCAGAGCTCGATGGTGATGGCCAGGAAGGCGCCCACCAGGACGAATTGCCAGTCGAGGTTGAAGGAGAGCAGGCCCCGGATCAAGGTGGCCATCAAGGTCCCCTGGGGGGCCGGGAACTTGTCCGAACCGATGGCATGGGTGATCCCCTGGGCCGCCATGTCGGCGGTCGGCTTGTCCAGGATCTGCATGGTGGCCCCGATCACCAGGGCAGAGGCCAGCGCCCCCACGAACAAGGAGATCTGCTGGGCCCGCGGGGTGGCCCCGACCAGGAAACCGGTCTTGAGGTCCTGGCTGGTGGCCCCTGCATTGGCCGCAGCGATGCAGACCATGCTGCCCACCACCAGGGCCAGGGGTTCGTAGAAGCTGCCCGTCCAGCCGACTCCGATGAAGATCAGGCAGGTTCCCATCAAGGTGGCGATGGTCATCCCCGAGATCGGGTTGGAGCTCGAGCCGATCAGACCGACGATCCGGCTGGCCACGGTCACGAAGAAGAAGCCGAAGACCACGATCAGGACTCCCACCAGCAGCTTGTTGACGAAAGAGCCGCCGGGCAGAACCGGAAGCACCGCCAGGAGCAGGACCAGGGCCACGCTGCCGACCAGAACGGTGAGGATCGAGAGATCCCGCTCGGTGCGCAGCACCTTGGCAGCGCCGGCGCCATCCTTCAGGGTGGCCAGGCTGGACTTGAAGGAGGCCAGGATGGTCGGCATGGTCTTGAGCAGGGTCATGAAGCCCCCGGCCGCCACCGCCCCGGCACCGATCTGCCGGACATAGGCGCGATAGATGGCCACCGAGGTCTCCGAGAAGGTCTGGGTGACGGGATCCCATCCGCCGGGTCCCCCGGGGGTCAGGATGCTCTTGAGCTCCCCCAGCTTGACGAGCTGCTCGGCGATGGCGGCCATCGGAACCAGGGTGGCCAGAAGCGGGATCAGGCCCAACCAGGCCAGCACGCCACCGGCCACCAGGACCCCGGCGATGCGCGGACCGATGATGTAGCCGACGCCCAGGTACTCCGGAGTGATCTCTCCGTTGACCGTGGCCGAGGGGAAGTACTTGTTGGTCTGCCGGGTGACGAAGGCCGGCACGTCGGTGATCACGTGGAAGAGCTTCTGGAACGCGGCGTAGATCAGGGCGAAGAAGACTCCCTGGTAGGCGGTCCGGGCGAAATCCCCACCCTTGTCGCCGGCGATCAGGACCGAGGCGCAGGCCGTCCCCTCCGGGTAGGGCAAGGTGCCGTGTTCCTTGACGATCAGGGCCCGGCGCAGGGGCACCATCATCAGCACGCCCAGGACCCCGCCGAAGACGGCCAGGGTGAAGATGGTCCAGTAGTTGAAGAAGGAGGCCCCGACGCTTTGGGAGTCTGGCCCCAGGGTCAGAAAGAGGAAGCCCGGCAAGGTGAAGACCACGCCCGCAGCGATCGACTCCCCGGCCGAACCGGTGGTCTGGATGATGTTGTTCTCCAGGATGCTGGTCTTGAGGAACTTCCGCCCCAACGAGATGGCCAGGACCGCGATGGGGATCGAAGCCGAGATGGTCAGGCCGGCCTTGAGGGCCAGGTAGACCGTGGCCGCCCCGAAGAGGATGCCGAAGAAGGCTCCGACGACGATGGAGCGCACGGTGAACTCCGGCATGTCGCTTTCGGGGGCGATATAGGGCTCGTGGGAGGTGGCGGGTTCCGGATTGGACACGAGGGGACACTCCTGGACATGTGGTGTCAGCGGGGGTTCTGCGTCCAGCGCAGGGTCCCTCGCGAGCCGGGCAGATTGCGCCCGGAAGGTCCAGGCCAGCCAGCCTCGGGGGGGTGCAAACAAGCTCTTGCCAGGAGCAGGGCGGACTCCTAGAATAAACTGCAACCCGACGCAGAAATCGGGTCGACGGGGAGGGTCAAGCGCCACCCGGCACCAGGCCGGGAAACCTCGAGGGGGGCCAGGATTCTGCCTGAAGAACGCGTGCCCGGGCCGGAAGAGGGCGACGAGGCCGTCGCTCTGCTTCGCCTCATGGCGCCGCGCTCTTCCCCCGCCTCCAAACCGGTCTCCGGCCCAGGCGCGCTCCTCCCCGAGGAGCCCGGACTCTCGTGGGGGGATCTCCTCAGGAAGGCTCGGGAGGGGGGCGGTCCCACCCAGACCTCCCCCCAGATCCCGGATCCGCTGGAGGGGCTCCTGACCCCCATCCCTCCGGTCCCGGAGTCGGAGCCGCCCCCGACCCCGGGACCCTCCCCCAGGCCCTCCCCGGCTCCACAGGAGCAGCCCGGACTGCACTTCTATCGCTACCGGGGGCGGACCCGGGAGGGGTTGGAGGAACAATCCTACGTCTCGGCCCTGACCCGGGAGCGCGCCGTGGAAGCCCTCCACCTCCAGGGGTTGACCCTCCTGGACCTGGTCGAGGTCGAGGCCGACGAGGCCCTGGGCCGCCGCAAGATCTACCGGGTGGGCCTGCGCTCGCTGGCCCTCTTCACCCACCAGTTGGCCATCCTCCACCGATCCGGGGTCTCGTTGACCCGCGCCCTGGAGACCCTGACCGAGCAACCCGAGGATTGGGCCATGGGCGCGGTGGCCCGGGATCTGTACCTGGCCGTCTGCCACGGCTACCTGCTCTCGCACGCCATGCGCCGTCACCCCAGGTGCTTTCCCCCGCACTACGCGGCCTTGATCGAGGTGGGCGAGCTCTCGGGAAGCCTGGACCTGATCCTCCCGCGTCTGGCGACCAACCTCGAGCGACAGGTGGCCCTCCTGGCCCGGATGCGCGCGGTGATGGTCTACCCGATCCTGGTGGTCTTCTGCTCGATCGTGCTGAACCTGGTGACCTTCCGCTGGGTCCTGCCGCAATTCCAGCCCCTCTTCGAGGGGACCGGCGTCCAGTTGCCCTGGATCACCAGGATGCTGATGACGGCCGTCCGCCTGGCCACCCACCCGCTGGGCACCCTGACCCTGGTCCTGGCCCCTCCGGGGATGCTCCTGGGCCTGCGCCAGGTGCTGGCGGTGCCCTCTGCCCGGGCGGCAGCCGAGCGACTCCTCCTGAAGACTCCCGCCCTGGGCACGGTCTTTCGGGATTTCCTGCTGGTCGAGGTCTTCACCCTGATGTCCAGCCTGACCGCGGCCGGCTTCACCCTGCAGAGATCCTTGGAACTGGCCGCCCAGGTCACTTCCAGCCGCGTTCTGGCGACAGCCTTGAGGGAAGTCTCGGGCTCGCTCGGCGAAGGGCTGCTGCTGAGCCAGAGCATGAGCGGACGCGAAGATCTCTTCACCCCGCTGGGAGTCCACATGACCGCCGTCGGCGAGTCCACCGGCCGCCTCCAGGAGATGTTCGCGACCCTGGCCGGCTACTATCTGGTGGAAGTCGAATCGGCCCTGGACTCGCTCCCCGCACTCATGGAGCCGGTCCTGATGGCCCTGGTGGGCCTCATGACGGGCGCCGTCGTCCTGGCCGTGTTCCTGCCGATCTACGAGATCGTCTCCGCCCTGCTGTGAGGGCCCGGGTTCCTTCGACCAGCCCGTTTCGAGGTCCGGCGGGCACTTTGAGCCGCCTGGTGTGCTGGCTCGTGCTGGCGTTCTGGCTCGGGGTCCCCGCTCCGGTGGCTGCGCAGGGCTCCGAAGAGCTGGCCTCGCGGATCCTGCAGAGGATCCGGACCGGGGGCTCCCGGGTGGAGGGGCTGGAGGCGGAGGTTCGCCTGACCCGGACCGACCCCCGCTTCCTGCGCTGCTTCTACCCGCCCTCTGAGCTGAACCTGCGGGGCGTGGTGGGCTTCAAGGGGCCCGACGACTTCGACCTGCACCTGTGGCAGGGGGGGGCGCGGTGGTTCCGCTTCGACAGTCGCGCGGGTTTCGACCTGCGCTACTCGGGCCTGGTCCGGCTGGGGCAGGGAGCCTCGATCGCCCCCCTCCCCCCCCAGGACTCTCCGGACCCCGAGCTGGGCTTCGCCGATCTGAGCCAGGACAGCGCCGAGGCCTCGCCCTTCCACCCGCTGTGCTTCCTGTGGCCACCTCGACTCTGGGGGGCCCTGCCGGGCCAACGCCCGACCATGGAGGGCTCCGAAACCCTCTTCGGCCGCTCCTGCCTGCGGGTGAACCTCCCCCTGGAAAACGGGATGCAGGCCCGCATCTGGGCGGATCGGACGAGCTTCGAGCCCTTGCGCCTCGAGATCCGGCGCCCGGGAGGCCTGGGAACCCTGCTGGCGGACTATCGCTGGGCTCCCGGGGCTCCGAGCTGGTCCCACCTCGAGGTCCACTCCGATGGGCGCCCTCTCTTCCAGGCCGAGGCCCTGGAGGTCCGAATCGATCCCCCCGGAAGCCGACTGCCCGAGCTCTCGCTGGTGTTGCGCCGGCCGGCGGGGGTGAAGGCCCGGCCGGATCGCGCCGCCCTCCAGTTGCCCGTCTGGGCCTGGGGGGTCCTGCGGGCCCTGGGCCTGGTCCTGGCCATCCTGGCCGCCCGCTTCCTCTATCATCTCCTCCGCCGGCGCACCCTGGCCCGCGAGCTGATCCTCCTGGACTGGCCCGAGGGCCCCTGGGCCAGAAGGCTCCGACGCCTGGGCTACCCGGTGGCCCGCTTCAGCGTCGAATGCCTCAGCAAGGAACTGCAGATCCTGGACCGGGGTCGGGCCATCGCCACCGACCAGCCGCCCCGGGCCGTCCTGGTCGCCCCGGGGGCCTGCGAGCAGATCCGCACGCAGGGCTATCTGCTGCAGTCCTTCGTGAACGCCGGCGGGCGGGTCCTGTTGCTGGCCCACGAGAAGGCGGCCGACCTGCCCTTCGAGGCCGAGCTCACCCGCGTCCCTCGGGCCGGGATCCAGGGGATCACCTATGATCCGTCCGGCCCCTGGCGCCGGCTGGACTCGCGTCGGGTGGCCGAACTGGTGCTGGAACTCGGATGCGAGACCTGCCTGGCGGGCCTGGACGGAAGACCCGTGGAACAGGACCTGGTGGGCCTGAGGGTCGCCGACTCGCGCCCGGCGACGGTGATCGGGCTGACCCGTCAGGGCCTGGGCGAATGGCTGGTCTGCCAGGTCCCGTTCCCCCCGTCGATGAAGACCTGGTCGAAGGACCTGGGCATGCTGCTCTGCGATCTGGTGGACCTGCTCCAGGGTTACCCCGATCCGAAGGATTGAGTCGACCTCACCAGCTCGACCAGGAGGTTCTGCGGACTCCCCCACCGCCCTCCGCATCGGGAACCAGGACCAGGCTCTGCAAGGCCCGGTCCTTGTGGACCTGGGCGAAGCTGTCCATCTGGATGGTGTCCGCGGTCACGTTCCCGAAGACCTGGGTATTGGACTCCAGGCGTACCGGCCCCAGCGGATTGTACACGGCCCCCACCAGGTCGCAGTTGCTGTTGAAGTGGAACTCGGTCTTCTGCCCGGTGGAATAGTCGGCAATCATCAACAGGCTGGTGGAGTCCTGGTTGGGAGCGTCCATGTTGATCCTCGTGTTGGAGCCGAACTCGGCGCGCTGCCGGACGAAGACCCGGACCTTGCCCTCGGCCACCAGCAGGACGCTGTTCTGGCCCATCTCGATGTTGTCGAAGAGATAGTCCCCAGGCTTCAGGACCACATGCCCCCTGGCCCCGGTCGTCAGGTCCCCGTAGCGGCCCGGAGAGAGTTCGACCGGAACCCCCGAATGGATGTCACCCCGCGAGGAGGAGCCGGCCAGGTCCGCGGGCACGGGCACCACCGGCAGGGGCAGGGGCTCCTCGCGGCGCTGGGTCTGGGTATAGCGGGCGTTGGGCCGGATGGACGGCTGGGCCTGCTGGACGACCACCAGATCCCCCTTGACGTCGGCGTTGGAGCGAAGGGTGATGGGGGTGAGATCGGCGTTGCTGCCCACATGCCCCTCCACCCCGGGATTCTTCGGGTCGTAGGCGGCATTCCTCGAGTTGTAGGAATCGGTGCGCGCGTTGGATTCCAGCACGACCCAGCGGGCCCCGTACAGGGCCGCGTCCGGGAAGGAGAGGCCCGCTCGGCGGAAGGTGGCTTCGAGGTGCCGGGTGAGCCCGGGACGGCCCGGGGCGGCCTCGAACCAGGCCACGCTGCGGACGGTCACCTCCTGGGAGCGGGCCGAGACGACCTCCAGGCGATGCCAGGCTCCGAGCGCCTGGTTCAGGCTGACCGGATCGGAGGGGAGCTCCCCGGCGGCCCGGTTCCAGTCGTGGATCTCCGCCAGGAGATGGGCCGCCTCGCTCAACCCGGCGCGGGCCTCCGCGCTGAGGACGGTGCGCTCGGTGTTGAGATGGACCAGGCGGCTCCTCTGCTCGGAGAGGGTCAGAAGGGCGAAGAGAAGGGTGAAAAGGCATGCCAGCAGCATGATCATGCTGATCAGCACGAAGCCACGAGAGCAGGGGCGACGAATCATTGCGGGTTCCTCGTCAGCACGGTCCTCTGGAATCGCACGGTGTGGGTCAGCGGGGCCTCGGCTCCGACGGGATGGCGGGTCTGTTGGCTGAGGACCAGCTCGATCTGGCAGGTCAGCCCCCCTGCGTCGGCCGGAAGAGCCCAGACCCGGAACAAGGAGAGGTTCCGGCACATGATGCGGTTCTCGTGGCCCGGCGGCGTCAGGAGAGCCGGAGGGATGGCCCAGGGCGAGGGATCCGGCGGGAAGGTCCCGGGGACCTCGCGCCGCAGGAGCACCAGGCCGGAAGCCTCGGCAGAGACGTAGTAGAGGATCCACTTGCGCCAGGCGGGTTGCCCCTCCTCGGTGCGCCGGAAGACGTTCTCGGCATCCCGGGCCGAGGGCAGGGCCAGGACCGGGGAATTGGAGGATGTGGCCTCCACCACCCAGGGGCCGGCCTCCTCGATCTCGACGGCCAGGCGATCCAGGGCGATCAGGGCCTGGTTGTAGAGCGCCGAGGTCTGGTTGGCCTGCTGGAAGTAGTCCTGGGCCGGCCAGAAGGAGAGAAAGGCCGCCGAGAGCGCCAGCAGGGCCAGCGCCGAGGCGATCAGGAGCTCGAGAAGGCTCACGCCGGACGGCCTTCTCATGGCAGATCCACCACCAGGGTGGAGACCTCGAGGTGATGCGGATGGGCCCGGCCCCAGGGGCTGAAGGTCTTCCAGTCCACCCTCACGCGGACTTCGACCAGATCCGCCGCCACGGCCCCATTCCGGTCCCGACCCGGCTCCAGGGCCACGCGGATCTGGTAGTCGACGACGCGCTCGCGGCTTCCCTCCACGAAGCGCCTCTGGACCGCCGGATAGGGGAGCGGCGGGAACTGATCCGGCTGGCCGGCCCTCTGGGCGGGGGTGGGCAACTGACCGTCAAAGGTCTGCCCGACCGGCAATCGATCGAAGGGGAAGGCTTCAATCCGGGAGAGGACCTCGCCGGCCAGGTCGCAGGCCTGCAACTGATGGGCCGAGGCGGCCATCCCACCCAGCGCCCCGGGAAGGATCGACAAGAGCAACAAGGCCACCAGCGTCCCCAGCGAACTCGCCAGGATCGCCTCCAGAAGTGAATGGCCCAGGACCCCTTGTCGACGAATCGACGTACCCCCCTCTGCAGGTTCGGGATGGATGTCGGGCCGCCCAAAGACCGCGGGCCCGACACCTGGAGTATAGCACGCCGAAGGGTCTCGCGTGCATGGCCGGGGTACCCCGCTCCCGACAGACCGATACCGGACCTGAAAGTCCTGACCTCTCGATTCCTCAGGAATCCAGGAAGTTCTTGCGCGTCAGCCCCTCGTCGGTGGCGCTGGCCAGCTCTTCGACATACTCCCTGAGGGTCTCGGGATCCCCCACCTCGACCAGGCGGACGCCCAGCCACCAGGTCCGCCCTTCCTCCAAGGCCCGGCTCCAGACGACCTCGCCCCGGGCCTGGACATCCTTCAGGCGATCGTGGTCGAGTTGGACATCCAGCGTCAGTGCGGTTCCCGGAGCCAGGTCCCCTTCCGAGACCAGGCGGACCCCCTTCTCGGTCAGGTCATGGGTCATCCCCTGGAAATGGGGAAGGTGACGGGATCTCACCCGGATCCGGTTGAGCAGGCGCGGCAGCGCGCGTCGCTCCTGCTGCCCGCCCCGGGCCACGACCTCGACGCCGCAGTGCCCCCGCAACCAGACAAGGGCCTCCTCGGAAGCCCGGACATCCGCGGTGTATTCCACCTCCAGGGGCTCCTCGGTCAGCACCTTGCGGGTCCGAGGGCTCAAGAGCAGGGTGTGATCCGGTCCGGCCGGAGCCTCGAACTCCTCATGCACCGGAAGGAGTCGGGAGGTCCGGAAGGTCAGGACCTCGTCGAAGAAGAGCAGTTCGAGGACGGGCGGACCCGGAGCCCCTTCGGGTTCGGGGGGTGCCGGCTCGACGAGCCCGGGCCCCGTGAGCTTCGTGAAGACCTTCTTGAATCGTCCCAACATGACGCACCCTCCCGAGACAGGCCTTCTGCAGGAATGCTCCTCCCCCGAGAAGGACCCCCCTCCCCGTTCTGGGGATTTGGAGAGCACCGCCCTCCAATCCTGCCCCCCGGCCCCGGTCTTCGAGCCTGAGGAATCCTCTGGTTCGAAGGTTCCTCGGAGCGATCAGGATTGAAAATCGCCCGGTCGGGGGAAGGATCCCTCTACAACTTCCATCCTGAGGAGGCAAATCATCCCCATGTGTCATGAGAACGCCACCCTGCCCCGAATCGGCGAGCCGGCCCCGAGCTTTGACGCCGTCACCACCCATGGTCGGCTCAAGCTGGAGGACTACAAGGGCAGGTGGTTCATCCTGTTCTCGCACCCGGCGGACTTCACCCCGGTCTGCACCACCGAGTTCATCGGATTCTCGGAGATCTACCCCGAGTTGCGCGAGCTCAACTGCGATCTTCTGGGCCTTTCCATCGACAGCGTCTTCTCGCATATCGCCTGGGTCCGCAACATCCACGAGAAGATGGGCGTGCGCATCGAGTTCCCCATCATCGCCGATCTCGACCGCAAGGTCGCCGAGGCCTACGGGATGATCATGCCGGGCGAGAGCCAGACCGAGACCTCGCGCTGCGTCTTCGTGATCGACGACAAGAGCGTGATCCGCGCGATCATCTACTACCCGCTCTCGACGGGCCGCAACATGCAGGAGATCCTGCGCCTGATCCGCGCCCTGCAGACCACCGACCGGCACAAGGTGGCCACGCCGGCCAACTGGAAGCCGGGCGACGAGGTGATCCTGCCCGCTCCCAACACCGACGAGGGCGCAGCCGCGCGCCTGGCGGCCGAGGGTCAGTACTGCACCGACTGGTACCTGTGCCGCAAGCCATTGGAAGCCGTGGCTCCCGGCGCCGCCGAGAAGGGCGCCTGCCACTAGGATCCTGCTCCCCCGGCTCCGTCTGGGAGCCTGTGTCACATCATGGGCTCCCGGATGGGGCGGGCCGGGGAGGCGCCGAGGGATCGGCCCAGGGCAGCCAATACAGCAGATACCTGGGGGTCTCGCCCAGAAGCCGGTTCCCCTCCAGGCGCCGGGCCCACTCCATCCAGTCGGGGTGCTCCTTGCTGATCAGGATGTAGTCCAGGCCCTTGGGGCTGCGACCCGGCGCCTTCTCCCGGAGGCTGTCGTCGTAGGTGTAGCAGAGCCGACGGTTGCAGATCAGCAGCGCGGCCTGCTGATCCGTGGCGATGCTGGCCTCCGGGGGCACCTGGGCCACCAGTTCCCACTCGGGAGCCGGCATCCGGACTCCGTGAGGGCCCAACCAGGGCACGCGAAGCTGGCTTGCCCAGTTCTTCCCCACCGCCATGACCAGGAAGAGGCCCAGCAGGCCGAGGGGGATCCACAGCCATCTCGAGCCTCGGGTCCGACGATAGCACCATCCGAACCCCAGGATCGTCCCCAACACAAGCAGCACCGCGATCGGACCCACATGATGGATCACCCGGCCCCAGTTCGCGTCGATGCCGATATCCTGAGGAGCCGTCAGGTGGACCGCCAGGGCTCCGGCGGCGGGGAGGATGGCCCACGGAGAGAAGACGGCCCCCAGGTGGACCGGGGCCAGCAGATCCAGGTAGAAATCGCGGAGCTCATCGCGGGTCCGGGTGATCTTCAGGAAGCCCATCCAGGTCCTCTGCCAGGTTTCCTGGACCGGATCGACGTTCGCGTAGGGGACCGGTGCCAGGACGCCGTGGACTCTTTCGACCCCCTCGTGCCAGGAGGCAGGCAACGAAGGCCGAGGGTGGCTCCCTGCCGCCCTGCCGTGGGCCGTAGGGTCGAAGCTGACCCACCACAAGACCATGAAGTAGACCAGCGCCACGGCCAGGGCCCGGGCCACCCAGACCAGACGCTCCCTCCAGGCCCCCGGAGCCAGCAGTCCCAGGCAGGGAACCACGAGGATCCACTCCTCCCGGCTGGCGGCGGTGGCCAGGCAGGCCAGCGCGAATCCCCGGGGGCTCCCGCGCCAGGCCTGGTGCACGACGGCCACGGCCAGGGGAATCCCCAGGATCATGTCCTGGTAGTCGCTCAGGGCCAGGATCGCCACCGGCGGATAGCCGAGGTACATCAGGAGCCCGGCGATCCCGCCGAGGGGTCCGCCGAAGACCCTCCAGCCCAGACCGAAGGCGGGCAGGCCCCCCAGGGCCACGGCACCGATCTGGATGCGACACAGCGTGATCGGTTCCGGCGCCAGGTGATAGAGCCAGCCCACCACGAAGATCCAGGGCGAGCGATGGCCCGACCAGATCCAGTTGTCCACGTAGGACACGTGGATGGTCTGTTCAAAGCTGCCTGTCCAGGCGAAATTCCAGAAGAGCTGGTTGTAGACTGCGAAGGAGTAGGAGCCGACCACTCCCAGGGCCTGGATCCTCTCCAGGGCCACGGCCGAAAGAAGCCAGTACCAGAGCCAGCAGGCGCCGATCGGGATCAGCCACCACAACCAGGCCCGCCGGCCACTCCTCAACAAGCCCCTCCCCGGGGCCAGATTCGCGGCTCGGGCCCGGTCAGCGTCCTGGCTCATCTCTGACACTCCCTCACTGCCCCCGGATTCAGCCCCCCCCAGCCTGGCCTCTTCCCCCGGACTCCGGAATGCCGGCGGGTTCTTCCAGGGCCAGCACGTCCAGGGCCGCGTAGCCTCCGATCACCAGGCCCTCCCGACTCTGGTGATCCTTGGTCCGCAACAGGTAGCCCAGGTCCTGGTCCAGGATCGGCCGATCCAGCCCCCCGGGCTCCATCAGGAAGGCTCCGAAGGTTCCGAACTCGGTGAGGCACAAGCCCTCCACGGGTTGATTCTCGACCATCCGCACCGAGTGGAAGGCGGCCGGCCGGATGTATTCCATCACGATGAAGGCCGGATCCTCTTCGGGGCGCATCGCCTCCAGGCGGCGGACCATGTCCTGACCGTACAGGTTGTTGCCTCCGCCCTCCCGCTGAGGCTTGAGCACCCAGTCCTCCGGGAAGGCCAGGGCCAGATCCCGGGCCCGGCCCCGCTGCCCCCTCCAGGTGATCTCCTCGGAGGGAGGAGCCATGGCCACGAAGGTGGCCGCCGCGGCCTCGGCCTCGGAATCCGACAGGTAACGCCGCAGGACATCACCAGAGGTCAGCCGGCCCTGGACCATCTTCATGTTCGCCAGTTGGGCCGGGATGGAGGGCACCGAAATGGCCGTGGAAGCCTCCAGCAAGCGCCTGGCGTTCCAACTGGCCTCGCCCTCGTAGTGCCCGGGGGCATAGCCCCCACGGAAGTAGCCCATGGCCACGCGACGGCCTCGGAACCACAGATCTCCCCCCCGGAGTTCGCCCTCGCGGCCCAGCTCCTCCAAGGTGCAGCGCAGCATGGGAACCCCATGCTCCAGGACCAGCGCGCTGGCCAGGGTGAGCTGGTCGAAGACGCCCTTCTCGCCGGGCGGAAGCAGGAACAGGATCCGCGCCTGAGGATCCCCGAAGAGCTTCCAGGCCTGGACCAGAACCCGGATCTGCTCGTCTCCGGGCCGGGTCGGAAGGATCCGCCCCCCCAGCTCCTCCTCGCGATACAGGAAGCGCTGCAGGTCGTTCACCTTCTGCGAGGCCGGCCCCAACGAGGCGGCGATCATGTTGATCTCCACCTGGCGCGGCGAGGGCCCCTCCGGCGTCTGCAGCGGCATGAAGTCATTGCGGGTCAGGAAGAGCTCGGGGCGGGGAGGGGGGTCCTCGGGAAGACACGCCAGCATCCGCGAGACGAACTCGTCGGTCCGGGCCGCGGGCTCCATGGTCTGGCGCAGGAACTCGGGATCATGGCTGACCCGGGCATAGAGCCGGTTGAAGATGCTGGCCAGGTCCCGGACCTGCCGGACGAAGCGCGCCGGGGCCTGCCAGGGCGTCAGGGCGAAGGGGAGATGAACCACCTGCCCCTGGGCATCATACTTCAAAAGCCCCCTGGAAAGGGCGTATTCCCGGGCCTCGCGGACGCGGTCGGCCAGGCCCGGAAGGGCGGACTGCAGCATGAAGGGCTCCTTCAGAATCTCCCGGGCCCGACCATGCGCACTGCGAGGCCAGGGGGCTCTCAAATCGGGAGGGGTCCGGCTGATCGAGGGGATCAGGCCGGAGTCTTCTTGTCCCGGATTCCCCCCGGGGCGGCCGATTTCTCGAGGTTCAATGTCTCGTGTTCCAGAGGAGGGATCTCCGGCCAGCCCTCCTCGTCGACCATCTTGAGGAACTGCGCAACGATCTCGGCGTCGAGCCAGTTGCGGCTGGCGTACTCATGGAGGTAGCGCAGGGCTTCGGGACGACTCATGCGGGGCCGATAGGGCCGGTCCGAAGAGAGGGCATCGAAGACCTCGGCCACGGCCAGGATCCTGGCCAGCCGGGGGATCTGCTCTCCGACCAGGCCGTCCGGGTAGCCCTTTCCGTCCATCTGCTCGTGGTGGTGGCGGATGATGGGCAGGACGCGCTGGAGCGACTGGACCGGGCGGCACATGCGCTCTCCCCAGATGGTGTGCAGCTTCATCAGCTCGAACTCTTCGGAGGTCAGGGCTCCGGGCTTGTCGACCACGTGTTTGGGCACCTTGATCATCCCGATATCGTGCAGGATTCCACCTTTGTAGAGGGCCTCCTGGTCCGCCGGGGAGAGCTGCATCCGTTCGCCCAGACGCCGGGTCATGCGGGCCACACGCTCGGGGTGGCCCTTCTTGGCCTCCTCGCGCGACTCGAAGGCCGAGACCACCGAGAAGAGCAGCTTCTCGAGGTTGGCCGACTCCTGGGCCTGGTGCCGCATCCCCAGGGCCGTCCGCAGGCGCAGCAGGATCTCGTCCGCATCGAAGGGCCGGTCCACCAGATCGTCGGCACCCGCGCGTCGCAGGGTCTGGCGCAAGACCACATCCTTGGCCGGGACGATGCCGAGGACCGGGATTTCGGCCATGTCGGGATCGGACTTCATGGCCCGGAGGATGTCGGCCACCTCCATCCCGGGGAGGTAGGCGTCCACCAGGATCAGGCTGGGCTGGCGCTGACGAAGCTGATCGCGAAGACTGCCCGAGTCGCCGGCCGTGGCGACATCGTATTCGTTGCCCTCCAGCAGGGCGGCCAGCATCCGCCTGTCGTTGAGATCACTGGTGCCGATCAGGACGAGGTTGCGCGTTTCCATGGGAGTGATTCCTTCTTGCCTGCGGGGACGGTTCCCTTCGAGAAAGCCGGGGAAATCTCGACCCCGACAACCTGGGAACCGGCCCGGACTCCTGGAGGTTCCCGCCCTCCCGCCCAAGAAGGCAACCCTTCAAAGACCTGCAGGGAGGGCTTCCATGCCTGAGAATCTCGATCTGATGGTGATCGGCGGCGGACCGGGCGGCTATGTGGCCGCGATCCGGGCCGCCCAACTGGGCCTGCGGACGGCCTGCGTGGAAGAGGAGGAACTCCTGGGAGGGACCTGCCTGCGGGTCGGCTGCATTCCCTCCAAGGCCCTCCTGGAGTCCAGCGAGGTCTACCATCGCACCCTCCACGGCCTGCAGGCCTTCGGGGTCCAGGCCCGCGAGGTCGGCTTCGATCTCGCGGCCATCCACAAGCGCAAGGACGCCATCGTCCGGCAACTGACCCGCGGGATCGCCGGGCTCTTCGACAAGAACGGGGTGCAGCGGGTGCGCGGGACGGCCCGCCTGCTGGCTCCCGACCAGGTGGCCGTGCGCTCGGCCGAAGGCGAGGAAACCATCTGGACGGCTCGCCACGTGGCGATCGCGACGGGCAGCGTCCCGGCCACCCTGCCCGGCGTGGAGATGGACGGGGATCGAATCGGGACCAGCACCCAGGCGCTGGCCTACCCGGAAGTCCCCGGGCGCCTGGTGGTGATCGGCGCCGGGGTGATCGGCCTGGAACTGGGAACGGTGTGGTCGCGCCTGGGCTCGAAGGTGGTCTTCCTGGAGTACGCTGACCGGATCCTCCCGGGGATGGACTCGGAGATCTGCCGCAAGGCCCGACGGCTCTACGAGCGCCAGGGCCTGGAGTTCCGACTGGGAGCCCGGGTGACCTCGGCCCGGCTCGCCGAAAGGGGCTGCGTGGTGGAAATCCAGGGAGCCCCCGCCCTGGAGTGCGACCGGGTCCTGCTGGCCACGGGCCGACGGCCCCGCACCGAGGGCCTGGGCCTGGAGGAGCTGGGCGTGCGCACCGACGAGCGGGGGCGGATCCTGGTGGACCAGAACCTGGCCACCTCGGTCCCGGGCGTCTACGCCCTGGGTGACTGCACGCCGGGGCCCATGCTGGCCCACAAGGCTTCAGAGGAGGGGATGGCTTTGGCCGAGTTCCTCGCACGCGGGCACTGTCACGTGAACTACGAGGCGATCCCGGGCATCGTCTACACCGATCCGGAGCTGGCCAGCGTGGGCCGCACCGAGGACGAACTCAAAGAGCAGGGCGTGGCCTACCGCAAGGGCGAGTTCCCCTTCTCGGCCAATGGCCGGGCCAAGGCCCTCTCCAACACCGACGGGCTGGTCAAGCTGCTGGCCGACGAAGAGACGGATCGCCTGCTGGGGGCCCATGTCCTGGGCCCCCGGGCCGGAGACCTGATCGCCGAGGTGGTCCTGGCCATGGAATTCGGAGCCACCTCCGAGGATCTGGCGCGCTCGTGCCACGCCCATCCCACCCTGTCCGAGGCCCTCAAGGAGGCGGCCCTGGCGGTCACGGGAAGCCCGGTCCACTTCTAGGCTTCGCTGCAACCCGACTGGGGGATTCCGGCGCCAAGGGCGAAATAGACCGGGCTGGTCTGGCGACCGATGAGGCATTGAAGAACCAGACCGGGGGGTGAACATGCGGTCCTCGTCGTGGCATCTTTCGAGCCTCCTGGCGCTGGCGCTGGCCGTGCTGGCGCTGGCCACCTGGAGTCCTCCGGTCCTGGCGGACCAACCCGTTCCCCCGGCCCAGGGGCAGGTCACCCTGCCCCTGGAGAGCTTCCTGCAGATGGTCCGAAAACCCGGCACCCCGGCGGGGGGGCAGGCCGGGCCCGCAGTGCCGGTTCCCTTCCTCTTCTCGCGTGGCCAATACCGCCTGGAGGCCCGGCCGGACTGGGTTCAGGTCCAAGGCGAGCTGGAATTGCAGGTCTACCAGCCCGGCTGGGTCGAGGTCCCCTTGCTTCCGGCCGACCTGGTCCTGGAAGAGGCCCGGCTGGACGGCGCTCCCCTGGCCCTGTACCGCAAGGAGGGCCGGTTCTTCCTCCCGGTCGAACGGACGGGCTCCCACAAGCTCCAGGTCACCTGGAACCTGCCCGTCCGCCTGGACGGGGCCACCCGCAGCGCGGATCTGCAGACTCCGCCCAGTTCGGTCTCGGGCTTCGTGCTGGTGATCCCGGACCGGGGCCTGGAGCTCAAGACTTCGCCCTCGCTCCCCCTGACCCGACAGGACGAGGGGACGCGCACCCTCTTCCGGGGAACCATTCCCGGAGGGGGTGACCAGGTCCGCTTCTCGTGGACCCCGCTCCGGGCGGATCCCGCCCTGCGCGGCAAGGCAGACCAGCAGAAGGCCCGGCTCAGCGCCCGGATCCACGACCTGGTGACCGTCTCCGAGACCGAGGTCCGCTCCCAGGTCCGCGTGGACATGACGATCCTGCGCAACGAGGTGGATCGCTTCACGGTGCGCCTGCCCTCGGGGGTGGAGGTCGAGGAGGTGGCCTGCGCCAACCTCGCGGGCTGGTCCGAGTCGCCCCGGGCCGAGCGCAAGGATCTCCTGATCCGGCTCTCGACTCCGGTCAGCGGGAGCCACACCCTGAACCTGGGGTTGACCCAGCCCCTCAAGAAGGTGGACTCGACCTGGGAACTCGCCGCCCCGGAGGTGATCGGCGCCGAGAGGGTCAAGGGCTCGATCGGAATCGGCTCGCTGGGAGGAATCGAGATCCAGCCGGCCGGGTCTGAAGGGGTCCGCGCCATCGACGTCTCGGAACTGCCCTCCGAGGTCCGCGACCAGGCCTCCTTCGCCCTTCTCCGGGCCTTCGAGTTCCACCGCCAGCCCTGGACCATCCGGCTGGAAACCCGCAAGGGCCAGGAACTTCCGGTCCTGACCGCCACGGTCGACGAGGCCTCGGGGCTGACCCTGGTCACCCGGGACGGCAAGCTGGTCACCTCCTGGACCTGGCAGATCCGCAACAACCTCAAACAGAGCCTGGAGATCCGGCTCCCCGAGGGCGCCACCCTGCTCACCACGACCCTGGACGGCCAGCCTGCCCGTCCGGTCCAGGGGGCCCGGGGCGAGATCCGGCTTCCCCTGGTGGCCTCGAGCCTGGAAGGCAGGGACGCCTTCCCGGTTGAGCTGACCTACGTCCAGGAGCCGCCTCCCCCGGGCCTTTCGGGCCGACACCGCCTCCAGGCGCCCCGGGTGGACATGCCCTGCTCGGTGATGAACTGGACGGTCTTCCTGCCCCTGGAGGAGTGGATCTGGCACGTCGGCGGAACCATGCAGCCCGGAACGATCCGGTCTGCACCGGCGCGCTCCCCCGGCCTTCCCCGGAACGAATCCGCCCCGGAGCCCGCTCCGGAGGGCCGAGCCCTGCGCCGGGAGGTCTCCAAGGACGAAGCCCTCAAGTCCGCTCAGCTCTCGGGGATGGTCCAGCAGGCTAGCCGGGGCACCCTCCCCGTGAAGTTCAACATCCCCGCCCGAGGACAATCCTTCCAGTTCTCGCGCCTGGTCCTCAACCCGGACGAGTCCCCCGAGGTGCTCCTGTACACCGGTTCCCAGACCCTCCAGGCCGGTCTGGCCCTGCTGGCGCTGGGGCTGACCCTGGCGCTGGGGTGGCGCCAGACCGGTCGGGAGCGGGGAATCGCGATCCTCTTCACCGTCCTGGCCGGGCTCTGGGTGGTCCGGGGGTGGACCTCCGACACGCCCCTGGGGCCGGCGCTGCTCTGGGCCACCCGAGGGCTTGTCCTCTTGATGGCCTGCTGGCTCTACCGGAACCGGGCCTGGATCCTGGCGCGGCTCCGGGGCCAAGGAGGGGAGCCATGAGAGCCCGCTTCCTGCTTCTTCTCTTCGGACTCTGGCTGGCGAGCAGCGCGAGCCTGCGCGCCGAATCCGGACCGGGGGGCACGGTGACCCTTCCCCTGGAGGAGTACCTGCGCCTGAGCGCGCCGGCCGCCTCGCCGGGCTCTCCGGTGGCCGCCCCTTCCCAGCTCCACTTCTTCTCCAACGGACGCTATTCGCTGGAGGCGGACCGGGAATGGGTGGAGGTGGACGCTCGGGTGGACCTGAACCTCCAGGCCGACGGCTGGCGGGAGATCCCGCTGATGGCCTCGGGGGTGGTCCTGGCCCGGACCACCCTGGATGATTCGGCCGTCCCGGTCTACGAGAAGGAGGGGACCCTCCGCTTCCTGGCCCGGGGCCGGGGACTCCACCGGATCCGCATGGTCTACCATGTCCCGCTGGTCGTCGAGGGGGCCGCCCGGAGCTTCGAGTTCCGCTCCCTCGCCGGCGCCCCGGGCACGGCCAGGATGCTCCTGCCCGGAGCCTCGTTGAAGATCGACTCCACCCCTCCGCTCCCGCTGGAGCTCTCTCCGGAGGGCGGACGGACCCTGGTCCGGATGCCGCTGCCCGGAGCGCAGGGCACGAAGTTGAGCTGGTCCCCGCGCGCCTCGGACCCCGGACTCTCGGGTGAGGCCAGGCGCGAGAAGGCCCGCCTCTCGGCCCGGCTCTACGGCATGTCCCAGGTCTCGGAGCGGGAGATCCGCAGTCGGCTCCTCCTGGAGTGCACCATCCAGCGCAACCAGGTCGACTCGCTGGTCCTGGGGATCCCTCCGGGCGCGCAGGTGGCCGAGCTTTCCTGTCCCGGCCTGACGGGCTGGGAGGTCCTGGACGACCCTTCCGGGCACCGCGTCCACCTGGCCCTCTCCAAGCCCGTCAGCGGAAACCTCCAGATCAACCTGACCCTGGAATCCCCCCTGGCCAACCCCGACTCGACCTGGGAGCTGCCTCGGCTGGAACTCCTCGGGGCCGAGAGTTCCCGCTCCTGGGTGGGCGTCTCGGCCAGCGAGGCCCTGGAGCTGACGCCGGCCGACACCTCCCAGGGCATCCGGCGCACCGACCCCTCCCAGTTGCCGCCCCAGGTCCTGAGCCTGGGAACCCGCCCCCCCGTCCTGGCCTTCGAGTCCCACTCGGGGGCCTGGTCGGTCCGCGTGGAGAGCCGCCTGGGCAGACAGGTTCCCCTGCTGACGGCCGCGGTCGACGAGGCCTCGGGGCAGACCCTGGTGACTCCCCAGGGCAGGACCATCTCGACCTTCACCTGGCAGTTGCGCAACAACCAGAACCAGTACCTGAAGGTCCTGCTGCCCGAAGGGGCCCGGATCTGGAGCGCCTTCGTGGACGGGCAGGCCATCAAGCCCGTCCAGGAAGGGCCGCTGCTCAAGCTCCCCCTGATCTCCTCTCGGCACAAGGAACAGGAACTGGCCAGCTTCCCCGTGGAGATCACCTTCGTGGGCGCCGAGACCGGTCGCGCCTGGTTGGGCTCGGCCCGGCTGGAAGCCCCGCTGTTGCCGGGCGTCCCCACCTCGCAGCTCTCCTGGGCGGTCTACCTGCCCCGGGACTGGAAGACCTTCGGCTTCTCGGGTAGCGTCGAGCCCTCCGAAGAAGGACCCTCCCTTCCCGCCCCCCCGGTCACGGCCGGCCAGGAGGAGTTCCTGCGCTCCGGGTCTGCCGAGAAGAGGAAGTCCCAGGACCGGCCGGCTCCCGCCCCCCAGGCGGCCGCTCCCGGCGTGGCCGCCGATGAGGCCGAGATGGACGGGAAGGGGCTTGCGCCCGAGGATCTCCAGGAAGTGCCTGAAGAGGCCCCGCAGAGCGCCATGGCCCAGATGGTCCAGACCACCAGCCAGGGTTCCTTCCCGGTCCGCGTGCGGGTCCCGCTGGCAGGCCGGGGGCATCGCTTCACCCAGTTGATGGTGGGCGAGGAATCCCCCACCCTGCGGGTGCGCTACTACCGCCCCCAACTCCTGGAGGCCGCCTGGTGGGGCGCCGGGTTGATCGCGCTGGCCTGGGGCCTGGGGCTCGCCGGCCGGCCCGAGGGCTGGAAGAAGCTGGCCGGGGGGGCGCTGGCCCTGATCCTCCTGGCCGGGTTCCTGGACGGGACCCCGGCAGCGGCGCCGATCTCGGGAGCCCTGGCCGGCCTGGCGCTGCCGGGGCTCGGGTGGCTCTGGCGCCAGCGTGGCCGGCTCTTCGAGCTCCTCAGGCGCCGCCGGTCCGACCCGCCCCCCCCCGAACCCGAGGATCGTCCCGAGCAGGAGGTGGCATCTTGAGAGCCCGCATCCTGGTGGCCCTCCTGGCCGCCCTGCTGACCTGCATCCCCCTGGCCCGCGCCGAAGAGGCGCCGAAGTCCCAGGGCAAGGTGACGCTCCCCCTGGCCGAGTTCCTGAAGCTCACCGAACCGGCCCCCTCTCCTGCCGGAAAGCCCCCGGCCCCGGTGGCCTTCTCGTTGGCCCGCGGCCAGTACGGATTCCGGGTCCAGGGCGATTGGGCCCGCGTCCAGGCGGATCTGGCGATCCGGATCCTGGGCGGCGGCTTTCACGAGATCCCCCTGCTCCCCACCGGGGTGATCGTGCAGGAGGCCCGGCTGGACGGAAAACCGGTCTCGGTCTTCCCCAAGGACGCCGTGGGCCATGTCCTGGTCCGGGGGATCGGGACGCATCGGCTGGAACTGGTCTACCACCTGCCGGTCCAGGAGGACTCCCCCTCGCGGTTCCTGGATCTGGTCGTCCCCCAGACCGCCATCTCGACCTGGACCATGTCGGTGCCGGGCCGACAGCTCCGACTCAAGGCCTCCCCCGGGATCCCCCTGCAGACCCGTCCCGAGGGCCCCCGGACCATCGCCCGGGGAGCCTTGCCGGCAGACGCCTCGCCCCCGGTGCGGCTGAGCTGGCTCTCGCTCCAGGCGGACCCCGGCGCCAGGGGCCTGGTGACCCGCGAGAAGGCCCGGCTGTACGGGCGGATCTACCAGTTGGTCCGGGTCTCGGAGAAGGCCCTGCAGACCCGGGCCCGGCTCGATGTGTCGATCCTGCGCAACGAGGTGGGCCAGATCCAGGTCCTCATCCCCCGGGACGCCGAGGTGCTCTCGGTCGAATGCCCCGACCTCGACTCCTGGCGCACCGAGGACCGACCCAAGGACCGCCTCCTGACGATCCTCTTGAGCCAGCCGGCCTCGGGCGATCTGACCGTGGAACTGACCACCGAGGCCGAGCTTGCGGAGGCCGACAGCCGCTGGAGCCTGCCCTTCGTCTATCTGGAAGGGGCCGAGCGGGTCAAGGCCTCGATCGGGGTCTGCAGCTCCGGGCCTTTGGAGCTCCTCCCCCGCGACGATCTGCAGGAGGCCCGCCGGATCGACGTCCAACAGGATCTGCCCGCCCCCGTCCACACCATGGCCGGCTCGCCGATCCTGCTGGCCTATGAGTCTCACCGCCAGCCCTACCACATCGGGCTGGAATCCCGCAAGGGCCAGGAGGTGGCGGTGCTCGACGCCACCATCGACTCGGCTCAGGGCCGGACCTTGCTGACCGAGGAGGGCAAGGCCCTCTCGATCTTCACCTGGCAGGTCCGCAACAACAGCCGCCAGGGCCTCCTGCTGGCCCTGCCCGAGGGGGCCGAGCTCTGGAGCGCCTTCGTGGACGGCCGGCCGGCCCGGCCCACCCAGGAGCCCGATGGCCGGGTCCGCATCCCCCTGGTCCTCTCCGCCGGCCGCGGCGGCGAGATGGCCACCTTCCCGGTCGTCCTGACCTGGGTGCGGCAGGTCGACGGGTCGGGCCCGCTGGCCTGGACCCGGCTGCAGGCCCCTCGGGTCGACATCCCGATCTCGGAGATGACCTGGCAGGTGGACCTGCCCGGCGAGCGTCAGGTCCTGCACCTGGGCGGCACCATGGAGCCTCCGGCACCCGAGCGCCGCCACAGCCGCTCCTTCCCCACCCTGCTGGGGGGGAGCCTGGAGGCCTCCGCCCCCGCGCCTTCCGAGGCCGACGGCAATGAGTCTGCCTCGGGTCCGGACTCGCAGGCAGCCCGGACCCCGGGGCTGGTCCGAGGGGTCTTCCCGGTCCAGGCGCAGGTGCCCCGGCGCCCTTCCGGGAGGAGCCTGGACTTCAGCCGGTTGATGGTCTCGGGCGAGGAGGCTCCCTCCGTCCAGATCCTCTGGGCTTCAAACTCCCTGGCCGCCTCGGCGGGCTGGTTCCTGTTCGCCCTGGTCCTGCTGGGCGGGGGCTTCCGCCTGATCGAGGACCGGTTCTGGAAGACCCTGGCCTGGGGCTGGGCGCTTCTGGTCCTGGGGGAGGTCCTGCTGGGCGGGACCTGGCTTGAGCCGGCCCTGACCGGCCTGGCCCAGGCGCTCTGGTTGCTCGGCGTGCTCTGGCTGGCCATGCGGGCGGGCCGACTGGGGTCCTGGTGGCGCCAGCTTCGCCGGCGTCGGGAGCCGGCCGGCCTGCCCTCCCCCACGGCGCCCCCGATCGCCCCGGAGCCTGACCGCGAAGGCTGACCCGGGCCGCCCCGGAGCCCACGGCCAGGCCTTCAGGCCTCCTGGGCTCCCTCCTGGCCGTTGCACCTCAGGTCGTGGGCCTCCATCAGGGCCCGCTCCTGCTTGCCGACCATGGCCATCAGGATCCAGGCCACGACGGTGCACAGGATCAGCGCGACGAAGGTGAGGTCCCAGCCGAAGTTGTGGACCAGCAGGCCCACCCCGGAAGAGGCCAGGGTGGCTCCCAGCACGTAGCCGAAAAGGCCCGTGAAGCCGGCCGCCTGGCCACACACGGCCCGAGGCGACAGATCGATGGCCTGCAATCCGATCAGCATGACCGGCCCGTAGATCAACCCGCCGATGATCGCCACCATCACGATGGAGATCCAGATCGGGGCCGAGACCGGCAAGAGCCAGTACACGGCGATGGCGACGGCCAATGCCCCCAGGAAGACCTTGCCCGCGCCCGTCCGATAGCCCTTGAAGACCCGGTCGGAGAGCCAACCGCAAAGCAGCGTGCCGATGATGCCGGCCAGCTCGAAGACGGCGAATCCGGTGATTCCCTCGGCGACATCGGCGTGGCGGACATCGTGAAGGAAGATCGGGATCCAGTTGAGCACCCCGTAGCGCAGCGTGTAGACGAAGACGTTGCACAGGGCCAGCAGCATGATCGTCCGGTCGGTCAGGATATAGGTGCGGATCACGCCCCAGATCCCCATCCGATGGACCGACTCGTCGCGGACCTCGACCTTGGCCGGGTCGTTGCGATACTCCTCGATGGGCGGAAGCCCCACCGCCTCGGGCCGATCGCGCAGCAGCATGAAGGTGAGCAGGGCCACTCCCACGGCGATCAGGGCCGGGAACCAGAAGGCCGAGTGCCAGTCATTCCCCGTCATCTGCAGGCCGTAGGCGACGGCCAGGCCGACCCCGGCGCCCCCGACGTTGTGCGCGCAGTTCCAGACCGAGGTCTTCCAGCCCCGTTCCCGGGTCGAGAACCAGTACACCAGGATTCGTCCGGACGGAGGCCAGCCCATGCCCTGGACCCAGCCATTGACGAACATCGCCGTGGCGAAGAGGCTGACCGAGGCCGCCACGGCCGGGACGAAGGCCACCACGAAGTTCATCAGGGCCGACAGGGCCAGGCCCAGAGGCATGAAATAGCGGGCGTTGGCCCGGTCGGAGACCACGGCCGAGAAGAACTTCGAGAACCCGTAGGCCAGCAGGACGGCATTGGCGATGATGCCGTACTCCAGGTCGGTCATCAGGCCCTCTTTCTTCATCAGGGCCGAGACCAGGGTCAGATTGTTGCGGATCAGGTAGAACCCCGCGTACCCCAGGAAGATGCCGGCGAAGACCTGCATCCGCAGAATCGGATAGAGGCGGTCGACCTCCTGGCGAGGCAGGCGCGGCCTGGCAGGCGGGGCGGAGAGAAAGCCCAGCCCCCTTCCTGGATCGGACATGTCGGGTCCTCCGAAAAAAACGGGTGGGTTCCCGGGCCCGGAGCGCCGCGCCCCAGAGGCCCGGGGGGAACCGGAAGATTCACCGATTCCCCGGCTTCCCGCCCGAACCTCCTGCCCTGCCGGTTTCGGGCCGGAGGCGGGGGGGAGCCGGGCGGCCCGGGCCGCAGCCCTCCCCATGAGTCGGACGTGTCCAAATTTTAACCTCCGATTCTCCAAATTCAGGGCGCCATCATCCTACGATGAGATCATGGATGTCCCTCGCCTTCATCCGGGTTCTCCCTCCTGCCGGCCCGTCGTCGTTCCCGGGACGAGCCCGCCGCTCGACTCGCCCGAGGCCCTGCCCCCCCAGGTCGAAGATGCGCTGACCTTGGGGCATTTCGTAGCCACCGGCCTGATCTACAAGCTGGAGGGGGCCCGGACCGAGCGCCGGTTGGACCAGGAGCGACCCCTCCAGGGACAGCCCCGGGTCGAACTCCAGCGCCCCTTCGTGATGGTCCCCGGATGGACCACCCGACAGGAGGCCTTCCACGATCTGGGCTCCAAGCTGACCGAGGGAGGACTCAACGGCGGCCAGGTCTTCTTCGTCCAGGACGGCCGCTTCTTCCAGGACTTCGAGACCAGCATTCAGGCCGCCCCCGACTCGGTGCCCGCCGAAGCCAGGGTCTTCCAGGTCGTAATGAAGGATGGGCATGCCCCGCCCGACGTGGCGGCCGACGAGCTCGACCGGAACTTCGAGGCCATCCGCCAGGCCACCGGAGCCCCGCGCCTGGACGTGGAGGCCTACAGCATGGGTGGCTTGAGCACCCGGGTCTACCTGGATCGAGGCGGAAAGGCCGTCGGGCGCCTGATGATGCTGGGGACCCCCAACCGCGGCACCCGCTTCGCCGAACTGGCCCGGCACGTGATCCAACGCGACATCCGCTGGGCCATGAGCATGGGCGGCCTGACCGTGGGGGATCTGCCGGCCCTGGACTGGATGGCCCCCGACCATGGGAAGGGCTCCTCCAACCCCCGCCTGAGCGATCTGAACTCGCGCTGGGAAGAGCAGGCCAGCCGCATCGAGGACTTCCACGCGGTGGCCGCCCGGGGGCTCCTGACCCCGGCCGAGAAGGGCGGTCCCCTCTTCACCGAGGGCGACGGCCTGGTCCCGGTGGCCAGCGTGGGGCCTCCAGGCGTCGAGGTCACGGTCCTGTCGGGAGACAAGCACCACGGCCTGCTGAACCGGGAGGCCGAGACCTATCAGGAGATGATCCGCTTCTTCGGGTGGACGCCCCTGAGCGAGCCCCCTCCCCCGGACTCCGCTCCGAAGCCTGAGCCTCCCCCCGCCCCCTGAAGAGCGACCCGGCCCGGGAGGCGGGCCTTCAGGCCCGCGAGAGGCGCTCGCGCACGAAGTCCCCGACCAGCCGGTTGAAGAGGTTGGCTCCCTCGCCCATGCAGGCGTGGGCCAGCTCCGGCAACTCGACGAAGCGGCCTTCGGCCAGGCTCCCGGCCAGTTCCCTGCCCTGCGCCGGCGGCGTCAGGAGGTCCTCAGAGCCCGTCAGGATCAGCGCGGGGGCCTGGATTCGGGGCAGGAGCTCCGCAGTCCGCAGGCCGCGGCAGGCTGCCAACTGGTTGGCGAAGTCCCGGGTGGCCTGGGGCCAGGGGGACTCGACGTAGAGCCGGGTGGCCTCGGCCACCGCGAGCGGATTCTCGAAGAAGGCCCGGGAGAGGAGCCAGGGCAGGAAGCCCCGGGCGAAAGCCTCCCGGGAGAGCCCGGCCTGCTTCCATGCCAGCCAGCTCTCCAGCACCTCGAGGCTCCGGGGCTCCAGCCTCGAGGCCGTGCCGACCAGGATCAGCCCCGCCACCCGCTCCGGGAATCGGGCCGCCAGGCACTGGGCCACGCCTCCTCCCAGGGAGTGGCCCACCACGAAGGCCGAGGGGATTCCCAGATGCTGCATGGTCTCGGCCACATCCCCGGCCATCTCCCCGCAGGAGGTCGGCCCCGGAAGAGCGGGGCTGCGACCGGCTCCCGGCAGGTCCAGCCGAACCAGGCGGAACCCCCGGGAAAGCTCCGGAACCTGGAAATCCCAGCACAAAAGGTCCGCCCCCAGGCCCGGGATGAAGAGGAGGACGGGACCCTCCCCACAGGATTCGGCATGCAGGATCATCCCCTGGGGTTCGTGCCCGGGAGCAAGGCTCCTGGCAGGCCCCGACCGCCGACAAGACAGGACTTCAGGCCACCACGCGGCGAATCTGGAGCCGAGGTTTCCCGATGTTCCCCCTTCGTCCCCGCTCCACCCGGCCCCCAGGCCTTCCAGACCGACCCGGACCCATCCCGGTCCGCGTGCGCCACGAGACCGCCTGATGGATCTCCAGGATCCCGTCCTGCTCGGAGGCGCCCTCCTGGCCGGGGCCGCCACGCTCACGGTCTGGCTGGCGGCCCGCTCGCGTCAACGCGCGCGCCGTTCCAGACTCGAGATCCAGGCCCGCCGCGAGGGCATGGGGCTGCGCCGGAGCGGAGGCGTCGATCCCGAGACCATCCGCCGGGTCCAGGAACTCTTCCGCAGGCCGGATGGAGAGGCTCCCCGCATCCTGGAGGTCTGGGAGCGGCAGGTCGAGGGAGCCCGGCTCTACCTGATCGGGATCTCCGCTGCCGATTCGGGCCAGGGCCAGGCCACGGCCCTGGCAGCCTTGCGCTCGGAAGACCTGGATCTGCCCAGGATCTCGCTGATGGGCCTGCTCGACCAGGACGGAATGCTGGCCGACCTGGCCAACCAGGCGATGCGGATGGCCTTCCGACAGGTCGCCAACCAGGTGGAATTCTCCTCGCCGGCCGAGTTCCACCGCCATTACCTGGTGGGAGGCCCCGATGAGGAGGCCCTTCGCCGCTTCCTGGACGAGGATCGCCGGGCGGCACTGGGAAAGACCCGCTCCTGGCACCTGGAAGGGGAGCAGGACCTCCTGGCCATGAGCCTGATGCCCCTGGAGGCCCGGGGCCGGGTGGACCAGAACCGGAACGACGAGGCCCTGATCCGTGAAGCCATGGTGGCCCTGCGCGTGCTGCGTCGGGCGCCGGGTCAGACCCCTTCTGCACCCGAGTCGGGCGCCTGAGGCTCCTCAAACCGCACAGGAGGCCCCGATGCAGGGAAGGCCCGCAGTCCGGATATGGGAGGTCCTGGTCCTGCTGGCCGTGACCGGCGGGCTGGCCTGGATCTGCCTGGGCTATATCCAGGCGAATCCCGAGTCCCTCCCCGAACACTCCGGGCGCTCCATCCAGAACGGCGTGGTGATTTGGCTGCGCCTGTCCTCCGGGCTCTCCCTTCTGCCCGACGACTATCCTCCGCTCTCGTTCCTGGTCAGCGCGGCCTTCTACAGCCTCTTCGGAGTCTCCCACCTGGTGGCCCTGGGCTCCCAGGTCCTCTTCCTGATCCCGCTGCTCGCCGGAGCCTGGTGGATCGGCCGCGAGCTCGGAGGCCGGGGAGGCGGGATGCTGAGCCTTCTGGCGGCAGCCGGGAACCCCTGGCTCCCCATCAACCTCACAGCCTACTTCCTGGAGGTGGGGACGCTGGCCATGGTGGCGGCCTTCTTCGCCTTCCTGCTGGCCTCCCGGGGCGGGAATTCCCCTCTGCCCACCCTGGCCCTGGGCCTGGTCCTGGGGCTGGGCATGCTCTCGAAGTGGTCCTTCCTCTTCTTCACGGCTCCGGCCCTGCTCTGGCCCCTGATCCTGGCCTGGAGGGGGGGGAGGGGCTCGCGGCTGCTGACCATGGCATGCCTTGCCTGCCTGGTGCTGACCGGGATCCTCTTCCGACTGGAGTCCGAAATCTTCGATCCCGAGTTCCCGGTCGTCCGCTTCGTCCGCGCCACGGGCGCCTGGATCTGGCTGGCCGTGGGTGCGGCCTGGATCCGCCGACGCGAGGGCTGGAGCCCGGGGGTGGGGCTCAGTTGGGCCTTCGCGCTGGCCTTCATGGTCTGTGGCTGGTGGTACTTCCTGTCCTCCTCGATGCTCCTCTTCAAGGCCGGCCAGGATCTGGCCCAGACCTTCCCCGCCCTGGAGGCCCTGGGGGTTCTCCTGGGAACCCTGGGCACCTGCGTCTGGCTGGCCCCCGGATGGCTGGCCCTGGGGACCCTGGCCGGACTCCTCCTCCGACCGTTGAGGCTCCCGACCCTGGCCATGCTGGGCGGAATCCTGTCTTCGACCCTGATCTATGCCTTGTCGGGAGTCCCGCCACACCCGCGCTACATCCTCCCGGCCACCGTCCTGGTCACGAGCCTGGGCTTCGGATGGTGGGGCCGATTCCGCTGGTTCTGGCCGGCCCTGGCCCCCGTGTTGCTGGGTCTGGGCCTGTATCAGCTCGGGGGGACCCTCCCAGAACGGATCACCCCCTCGGAGCAATGGGTCCAGGGGCTGACGGGCCACGGAAAGCTGAGCTGGCATGTTCCCCGGTACAACGTGTTCGGGATTCCAAGCCAGGAGATCGGCCCCATCGCCAGGCGGGTCCTGAGCGAACTGGAGGAATCCGACGAGACCCGGCTCACCGGCATCGTCCAGCCGGGGGCGCCGGGGAACGTGGATGCCCTGATGTTCCAGGGCCTCCTGCAAGAACGGCTGATCACCGTGGAATACTTCATGCCGCCCAATCCCGCGCCCCATCCGGCGACCTCGCTGGTCATCCTGGTGGGACGCCCCGAGATCCAGGGTTCCTGGCTTTCGGAGTACGAGGAGATCGCCAGGTGGGGCGAAGACCCGGCAGGGCGCTGGACGCTCTACCGTCATCCGACGCGCCGGGACCACGACCCGCTGGGGGAAAGAGCCGAGGGCCTGCCCTGGCCCAGGCCCCTCTTCGAATCCTGGCTCAGCCCGTGAGGACCCGACCGCCGCAGGGCGCCCGGCCCGTTCATGAGACCAAGGGGGTTGCGATGAAGGAGAAATCGGTGAACTGGAACTGGCGCCACCTGGTCCTGGCCCTGCTCCTGGCGGGGACCGCGTTCCTCATGGCCGGGATCCTCAAGCCCCCCCCCGCCCCCCCGGCTCCGACGATCCCGGTCGCCCCGACGGAATCCCCGGCTCGAACCGAGTCCGAGAATTCAGGGTCTTCCGATGGGGACGACATGAACATGTGGGCCATCCCCGTGCCCGTCGAGCCCCCCCCCGAACCTTCAAGACCGGAAGAGTGGAAGACCATGCGCCACGAGGGCTACATGTACAGCTTCCAGATCCCGGGCGACTGGGTCATCCGCATCCCCGAGCAGATGAATCGTTCCCGGAGTCGGCTGGTGGCCCCCCCGGCCCAGGACCAGGTCCGGGTCGTCTGTGCTCCCTTCGGCATCTATGACCGCCCCCTGGAGGCCGACATGCCGACGATGGATTGCGCCTTCCTGCTCCAGGATCCGGGAATCCGGTCCTTCACCCAGGTCTCGTCCAGCCGGCCGAAGGCGGGACGCTTCGAGTCCCGGAGGACCGTGCGCCGGTTCCTGTTCAAGAACCAGGCCTCGCCCTGGATGGCCGTCGCAACCTACGTGATCGCCCGCCCCAAGTGCTTCGCGCTGGTCCTGCTCTGCCCTGAGGAGCGCCTGGCGGAGACCTTGCCGGCCTACGAGCGGATGGTCCGCAGCTTCGACCACTGGTCTCCAGAGGTCCATTGAAGGGGAGGCCGGCCCTATCCCCCCTTCAGGGCGTCCAGGGCCTGGCGGTAGAGATCCACGGCATCCATCAGACGCCCCTGTTTGGCCTTGGCCTGGGCCTCCTCGACCTGGGCCTCGACCTGCCGGACCTTGGCCTTGGACGCCTTGCTCTTCAGGGGAGCCATCTCCTCGGCGAAGGTTTTCTGCATCAGGAGCGCCGTCGCCTCGAGCGCCTTCTGTTCGCCCGTGATCCGGGTCCCCACGCCCGGGCTTGGAGCGGCGGTTTCGGATTCCTCGAGGAGGGCCCGGACCGGGGCGACGTCCACCCCCTTCTGTGAGAGGATCTCCAGGCAAGGGAGGATCTGGTCCTTGGGCCCCATCGAGAGCGGAGTCGACCCCGGTTCCGGTGGGGATGGGGGCGAAGGAGGCGGAGGAGGAGGCGGAGGAGCCGGGGAGGCCTCACCCGGGAGCTGGGCAGGAGAAGGCGGTGGCGAAGGCGCCTGGTCCGGAGCCCCAGGAGATGGAGGCAGCGCAGGGGGGCTCTGGTGTGGAAGGCCGGGAGACGGGGGCGGATCGGCGATCTGCGCCGGAGCCCCGGGATGAGGCGGGAGCCCCCCCCCATGAAGGGTTCCCGGGACCTGATCGGCGCGCTGCTTGAGGAAGATCCACAGGCCCACGTTGAGCAGGGCGACCAGGACCAGGGCCACGGTCAGCCAGTCGATCCCGCCCGAGCGGGACGGCTCTTCCGAAGAGGACTTCGGTTCTCCGGCCGGGGCCAGGGCCTCTTCGACGGGCCTGGCCGGAGCGCCGGTTTCGAGAGCGGACTCCGGATCGGGCCCCTTCTCGGGATGGGATTCTTCGGATTCAGACGCAGGCCTGGCCACGCGACGGGCACCTCCAGGGGGCTCGAGCCCAGATTCCTTGGCCGACCTCGGGAAGACGGGACCTCTCCGAGGAAGGCTGCCGAGGGGCGGAACCCCGCCCTCACCCCCAGAGTTCGCCCGGCGGGGGGCTCGTCCTCCAGGCCTTCGGGCCTCCCGGGGATCCCGAAACGGGAAAGGGCGAAGCCGGCTTGTGCGGAAGGAAGGGGCGCCCCCTCACCGGGGAGCTCGGCCCTGAGGTCTGGCATGCACCGAATCCTGAGCCACGGCAACCGACTCTGGTCCAAGGCCTCGGCCGGACCGATCGGTCGATTCCTCGGAAGCCCGGGGGCCGATCTGATCTTCCTGGCGATTTTGCTCGGCCTGCTCTGTTGGCCCTCGCGGGAGTGGATCCCCCGCGCCGTGGCCGTCCCCTCCGGAGACGAAGCCACGCACCTCCTGGCCTACCTGACCTTCCAGGAGCACTTCCTGAGGGCCGGGAGCCTCTCGGACTGGCTTGAACCCGTCCTTTCCTGGCGGGATCACAACGCCTACCCGCCCCTGGTCTACCTCCTGGTCGGGCTCTGGGGAGCCGCCTGGGGCGGCCTGGACATCGCCGGCCTGGCCCACGCCAACACCGCCTGGATGGTCCTGACGGTGGTTGCCACGTTCCTGCTGGGGCGGAACCTCTTCGGCGGGAACCCGGGCCGGCTGATCGGCGCGACGGCCGCCGCGCTGGTGGCCTTCACCCCGATCACCCTGACCCAGTTGCCCACCCTCCTTCTGGATCTGCCCGCCACGGCCACCTTCATGCTGGCCCTGGCCCTCCTGGCCACGAACCCCTCCATGAAGAGCCGACCTGGAGCCCTGCTGGTGGGAGCGGCGGTGGCCGGAGTGGCCCTGACCAAGTGGCTCACCATCCTGAGCCTGGCCCCCGCCCTGGCCTACGTGGTCCTGCGGGTCCTGCGCGAGGCCCCTCGTGCCGAGCGGGCCGGACTGGTCGCCGGCTTGACGGTGTTGGTCCTGATCCTGGCCACGGCCGCCTCCCTGATCACCCAGCATCCGCCGCGCTCCAACCCGGATACGAACTCGCTGGAACTCGCCGAGGTCCTCACCTGGATGGCCGGGTTGCTGGCCACCGGAGTCGTGGGGCTCTTCCTGGCCTTCCTTCCGGTCCGCTCGGCCCCGGGGCGGAACCTGCTCATGGCGGCCGGCCTGGCGCTCCTTCTAAGCGCCCCGTTCTACCTGATGAACCTGGAGATGCTCTGGCGCCACCTGACCCATGAACTGGGCGAGGTGGCCGAGCGCTCGAGGCTGCACGGATTCTTCTTCGCCGACCCGACCCTGGGCTTCTCGATGACCGCGCTGGTCCTGGCCGGGCTGGCCTGGCTCGTCTGGCGAGGTCCCAAAGGCAGCCTGCCTCTGCTGGGGCTGCCCATGCTGGCCAACATCGCCGTGAACCTGGCCCTGGTGCTGCCGGATCCCAGACATTATCTGCCCGGCTACCCCCTGGAGGTGCTGGTGGCCAGCAGTTGGCTCCTGGCCCTGGGCCGCATCCGGCTGGTCGCGTGGCCCCTGCTGGCCGGCCTGGCCTGTTGGAATGCCGGCATCTGGCTGGCCGGACAGACCCCGATGTACCTTCGGCCGAATGACCTGGAACAGACCCCCGGATTCCGCGGATGCAACCCGGAATCCCTCAACGGGCAGTTCGGAGCCATGATGGACCGGCTGGCCGAGCTGACCGGCCCCGGAAGCCAGAGCCTGGCAGCCCTGGTGGCGCCCTTCCCTCTTTCGGCCCAGGGCCTCCAGGCGATCTCGGCCTCGCGAGGGCACACCCTGATCCTCCGCGGACTGGAGAAACACCAGGACTGGTTCCTCCGACCGGCCCCCAACTGGGCTGTGACCTATGCGAACCTGGTGGATTCGTCCCTGCCCGCGAGGGAGATCAAGAAGCTGGCCGACAGCCCCTTCCCCAGCTTGGCCAGGTCCTGGTTGTTGGTGGTCGGCCCGGCCCCGCTGCCCTTGCCTCCGGCGACTGAACTCCTGGGGGGGCTGGAGGCTCCCCACGAGATCCCCGCGCCGGTGGGCTTCCAGGCCCGGCTCTACCCCATGAGACCCCGGCTTGCAGGCCCGCCCCCCCCCGCAGGCGGGCCGCAGCAAAGACCGTAGGGATCAGGTGGCTGGCTTGAGGGCCGCGGCGAAGCGGAGCAGGCTCTGCACGTTCCGGCCCAGGGAGCTGGCGATCCCCTCCACGTCGGCCTTGGGGGTTCCATCCTGGGCGAAGAGCTTCCCCCCCATCCCCAGGATGAAGGTCGCCGCCGGCATCGAGATCGCCTGCACGCCGGCCAGGGCCGAGCGCAGGTGGAGCACGGCGTGGGAGCCTCCCGTGGAACCGTGGCCGACCAGGACGACGGGCTTCTCGGAGAACTGGAAGTCCAGGAAGTCCAAGGCATTCTTCAGGACCGCCGGGAAGGAACGATTGTACTCCGGGGTGACCACGATGTAGCCGTCGGCCTGGGCGACCTTGTCCAGCCAGGCCTGGACCACGGGCTCGCACTGACGCGAGGGGTTGAACTGGGGCGAAACCGGTTCGTTGAAGAAGGGCATGGGGTACTCGGCCAGGTCCACGAGTTCGACCTGGGCCTCGGGCGCCTGGAGGCGGACCTGGGCGGCCACCCAACGGGCCACTCCCAGGGTGGCCCGACCGGGCCTTGTGCTGCCGACGATCACCTGGATCTTCATGTGCTTGACCTCCTGGATCTGCGTCTGATTTCCGATTCCCGGACGAGGTTTCCCGGATTCCGGCCGAGGCCGGCCTCAATGAGCCCTGGAGAGGTCTCCGGGCCGAAAGCTCTTCTCCAGGGAAGTCACGATCGGATCGAAGGCGGCCTTTCGGGCCAGGGGATAGACCAGGCGGAAGCTGGCCCCGGAGCCGGCCCCCAGGAAGGTCTTCTCATAGAAGATGTTCTTCCCCTCGATCCAGGAAAGGACGTACCAGTTCCTTCCCTGCTGTTGATGGGCGATGGGCCCGGGGATGGAGTCCCGGGAGCGTTCCAGGGCTCCGGGAAGGGTCTCGTCCAGCGCGTTGTTCCAGCCCCAGACCCGCAGCTCGGCCCCGCTCGAGCGATGCAGGAAGGTCCTCCCGTCCTGATTGGCGGGCGCCGGTTCGGCCACGAAACCCGCCGGGACCCGGATCTCGAAACCGAAACGGGGGTTGAAGTGGCGCGTCGAGCGCGCCGCCACAGGCAGGGCCAAGGCCAGCAGGAAGCCGACCAACAGGAGTCTGGAGAGCAGGCTGATGCGCATGCCGGGAGGATTCGCAGCCACCCCTCCGGTGTCCTGTGCCCTGAGGCCCCCAGGTGGTCCCGTGACCTGCGGACACCGCCCGCCGGGAGAGGCCCGCGTCCCGGGTTCGTTCTTCAGGGCTTCAGGGTTTCAATGGGACGGGCGCCGGACGGGCAACCGGACATCGCCGACCTGGACCCATTCCTCCCGCCTGGAAATCTCCTTGCCCGGGGCAGAAGTCCCGCGTTCGCGAGCGGCCCGGTCCAGGGCCTCCTGGGCCTCCCGGTCCCGGGAGGGCTGGAGGCAGAGCTGCCGCCCCCCTCCTTCCAGGACCACCAGGCCCTGGTCGAGGACCTCGCGGATCTTCCAGACCTGGGGGTTGTCGAGCTTCAGGGGGAAGCGGTCGAGGTGGCCTCCCTCCGGCCTGAAGGTCCACAAGGGCTGGCCCTGGGCATCGAAGGCCGCCGTATAGGAGGCGGGTTCCCGAAGCCGATCCCTCTGGGTGTCGTGGCTCTCGGCAAGAACGTAGGTCCGACCATCCGGAGTCCGGAAGGTCTCCTTGAGGGTGTGCCGGGGCTCGGCCTCGTAGCTCCAGGTGGAGATCGTGGCCGGGTCCACGGGTTGACGATCCTTGCGGTCGAAGAGACCGGAGGTCTCGAGCCCACCTTTTCGGGCAGGTCCGGCGGCGCCGACCGCGACCGAGTCCACGGGGGCCGAGGGTTGGGCCTGGGCGATGCCCGTCGGGGCGGGGCGGGAGAGGTTCGGGGTCGAGGTGGCGGAAACTCCGTCGATTCTCATGGCCCTGGGATCCTCCCGAGGCATCCTGAAAAAAAGCCTGAACCGCAGAAGCCTGAAGCAACGGGAGTTCGGGACGGGCATCCGGGAAGTCCTGAGGGATGCGCCCGAGGCCCCACCCCAAGGAAGGGGCGCCCCGAGCTACATCCTCTCCACGACCCGGATCCCCAGGAGCTCCAGGCCGACCTTCAAGACCCGGGCGGCCTTCTCGCAAAGGTCCAGCCTCGAAGCCCTCTGCTCGGGAGTGGGCGCCCCCAGGACCGGGCAGTTCTCGTAGAACTTCATGAACAGCCCCGCCAGGCCGTACAGGTACTCGCAGAGCAGGTTCAGCCGCCAGCCGCTGACCACCTGGTCCAGGGTCTCGTCCAGGCGGGCCAGGTGCATGGCCAGCCTGCGCTCGTGGGCCTCTTCCAGGGTCAGGGCCGGCTCGTGCGGAAGTTCGCCGGCGCGACGCTGGATCGAACGGATCCGCGCGTAGGCGTACATCAGGTAGGGCGCGGTGTTGCCCTCCATGGCCAGCATGCGATCGAAGCTGAAGACGTAGTCGCTGGAGCGGTTCTGCGAGAGGTCGGCATACTTCACGGCCCCGATCCCGACCGCCTCGGCGATGTCGCGCTTCTCGTCAGCCGAGAATCCGCGCTTTCGGGCAGGATCCGACTCGTTGTCCTCCACCAGGCGATCGGCCCTCTCCACCGCCTCTCCCAGCAACTCGGCCAGCTTGACGTTCTCGCCCGAGCGGGTCTTCAGGGGCTTGCCATCCGGGCCGAGGACCGTCCCGAAGGTCACGTGCTCCAGGAGGCTCTCTCCCACCCAGCCGGCTTCCCGCGCGGTCTGGAAGAACATCTGGAAGTGCAGGGCCTGACGCGAGTCGGTCACGTAGATCAGCCAGTCCGCCTCCAGATCCCGGACCCGGTAGCGCAGGGCCGCCAGATCCGTGGTGGGGTACAGGAAGGCTCCATCGGACTTGCGGACCAGCAGCGGTTGGGGCTCGCCCTGGGCGTTCTTGAAGCGGGGCTGCCCCTCTTCGTCATACAGGAAGACGCAGACCGCGCCCTGGTCCTCCACGACCTCCATCGGCCGGCTCCCGGCGGGGAAGCGGACCTGAAGCTCCTCCACGACCCCGGCCAGCATCGGGTTGTAGAAGCTCTCGCCGCGCGTGTCCGCCAGGGTCAGCGAGAGGCCCAGGCGCTCGTAGACCTCGCCGATGTGCTCCAACGAGGTGCCCACGATCCGTCTCCAGGTCTCCCGGGTCGGCTGGTCCCCTTGATGCAGGGCCACCACGCGCTCGCGCGAGCGCTCGCGGAAGGCCTCGTCCCGCTCGGCCAGGGCCTGGGCCTCGCGATACAGGGCCTCCAGATCTCCCAGATCGACCCGGGAGTCCTCGACGCCGCGATCCAGAAGCCAGGCACACAGAAGACCGAACTGCGTCCCCCAGTCCCCCACGTGGTTCTGGCGCTTGACCTCGTGCCCCAGGTGCTCCAGGATCCGGCAGATGGCATCCCCGATGATGCTGCTGCGCAGATGGCCCACGTGCATCTGCTTGGCGATGTTGGGGCTGGAATAGTCCACCACGACCCGCCGGCCCGCGCTCCGAACGGGGTCTCCGATCCCCTTCAGGGCCGCCTTGAGGGCCTCTTCGCGAACCCTCAGGTTGAGGAACCCCGGGCCGGCCACCTCGGCGGTCCGCAGCAGCCCCGTCTCATCCAGGGCCAGCATGGCCTGGGCCAGCTCTCCGGAGAGCTCGCGCGGGTTCCGGCCCAGCCTCCGGGCCAGGCCCAGGGCGGCGTTGCACTGATAGTCCCCATGCTTCTCGTCGCGAGTGGGAGCGATCTGCGCCGAAAGGCCCTCGGAGTCACCGACGATCTGCTCGAGGGCCCGAAGCGTCAGGGCCTCGAGCCTGCCTGCCAGGGTTGCCATGGAAACCTCCACTTCGTGTTGGGCAGGCGTTCCCCCAGGCGCCCCCCAGGTCCTGCGTGCGCAGGCCCTGCCTCGGACAATGCAGAACCCCCCGGTCTCTTCGGGGAAATCCAGCAGGAAGAACCGCCCCATGCCCCAGCCACGCCCCTCCTCCACCGGGATGTTCCGGGCCCTGCGCCATCGGAACTTCCGCCTTTTTGCCTCAGGACAGATGATCTCGCTTGTGGGAACCTGGATGCAGACGGTGGCCCAGTCCTGGCTGGTGTACCGGCTGACCGGCTCGGCGATGCAGTTGGGGATGGTCGGCTTCGCCTCGCAGATCCCCATCTTCCTCTTCGTCCCGCTGGGGGGGCTCCTGGCGGATCGGTTCGATCGGCGCAGCATCCTGTTCAAGACCCAGACCGCGGCCATGGTGCTGGCCGGTCTTCTGGCCGCCCTGACCCTGAGCGAACGGATCCAGGTCTGGCACCTGTACGTCCTGGCCATCCTGCTGGGGGTGGCCAACGCCTTCGACATCCCGACGCGCCAGGCATTCACCGTCCAGATGGTGGGCCGCGAGGATCTGCCCAACGCGATCAGCCTGAACTCCTCGATGGTCAACGGCGCCCGGATGGCCGGACCGGCCCTGGCCGGAGTCCTGGTCGGATGGGTCGGCGAGGGCTGGTGCTTCCTGGGCAACTCGCTGAGCTACCTGGCCGTGCTGGCGGGTCTGGCGGCCATGCGGCTTCCCCCCCGGAGCCAGCCCCCTCGGGAGGGGAACGCCCTCCAGGACCTCCGCGAGGGCTTCCGCTTCGTGGTGAAGTGCCGACCCATCCGCGATCTGCTGGGGATGCTGGGACTGGTCAGCCTCATGGCCAGCCCCCATGTGGTCCTGATGCCCATCTTCGCCGAGGAGATCCTGGGAGGGGGGGCCAACGCCCTGGGGCTGCTTCTGGGGATGTCGGGAGCCGGAGCGGTGGTGGGAGCCTTGATCCTGGCCTCGAGGACCGCCCTGGCGGGTTCGGGGACCTGGATCGCCGTCTCGGGCGCAAGCCTGGGACTGGGCACCATCGCCTTTGCCCTCTCTTCAAGCCTGGAGCTCTCGTGTCTGGTCATGCTCCCCATCGGCTTCTCGATGATGACCCAGATGGCGCTTTCCAACACCCTGGTCCAGGCCATGGTCCCAGACCGGTTGCGGGGTCGGGTGATGGCCTTCCACTCGATGATGTTCATGGGGATGGCCCCCGTGGGAGCCCTGCTCTCAGGGGCCCTGACCCCGATCCTGGGCGCCCCGGGCACGGTGATCCTGGGAGGGGTCCTCCTGCTGCTGGGTGCCGCCGTCTTCACCTGGCGTCTGCCCGGATTCCGCCTCGAGGCCCGCCGGCTGGCCCGGGAGGCCCACCTCCAGGACTCAGCCTGAGCCCGGGGGAGGTCCTGAGGCCTCCCGACCGGCGAGTCCCGCCACCGAATAGAGGATCAGGCCCGCCCAGATCAGGGCGAAGGCCCCGGCCTGGAGGCTTCCGAAGGGCTCGCGGAAGAGGAAGACCCCGATCAGGAACTGCAGGGAAGGAGCCAGGTACTGCAGGAGGCCCAGGGCATTGAGAGGCATGCGCCGGGCGGCGGCCGCAAAGAGGAGAAGCGGGACCGAGGTCGCCACGCCCCCCACCGCCAGGAGCCAGGGGATCGCCGGTGGCCCGCCCAGACAAGCCCCCAGGCCATGGCTCTCGAGCCACAGGATCCAGGCCAGGGCGAAGGGGAGCAGCAGCGCGCTCTCGACGAAGAGGCCTTCCAGGGAACCCAGCCGGCCGACCTTCCGACCCAGGCCATACCAGGCGAAGGTGATGGCCAGGGCCAGGGCCAGCCAAGGGGGCCTGCCTCCGGCCACCGCCAGCACCAGCACCCCGCCACCGGCCAGGACGAAGGCCGCCTGCTGGGCCGGAGAGAGCCTCTCACGAAGCAGCACGACCCCCAGGGCGGCGCTGACCAGGGGGCCGATGAAGTATCCCAGGCTGGCCTGCAGGACGTGCCCGGAGTTCACCGAGTAGATGAAGAGAAGCCAGTTGACCCCCAGGAGCAGGGCGGTCCAGGCCGTCGAGAGCACCAGGCCCGGCTCCCGCCACCGTTCCAGGGTGCGCCGGAGCCCCCCTCGCAGTCCCAGGAGGATCCCCGTGAAGACCATCGACCAGACGATGCGATGGCAGATGATCTCCAGGGCGGGGACCGGCTCCAGAAGCTTCCAGAAGAGCGGGAGGAACCCCCACAGAAGGTAGGCCAGAAGGCCATAGGCCAGACCACGGCTTGCTCTCGGGTCGGACATCCTTCAAAGGGCCGCCCGGGCGGCCCGGCCTTCAGGCGGCGCTCTCGGTGGGTTCGACGGTGGCCGTGCACTGCGGGCAACGGCGGGCCTTGGCGGGAATCGGGCTGCAGCACTCGGGGCAGTCCCGCATCTCGGGACCGGCCGGAGCCGGTGCCTCCTCCTTGACCATCATCCGGTTGACGGCCTTGATCAGCAGGAAGACGCAGAAGGCGATGATCAGGAAGTTCAGGATCTGGTTGACGAAGTTCCCGTAGGCCAGGATCGGGACGCCGGCCTTGCGGGCGGCGTCCAGCGAGGTCGCGGGGTCGCCGGCCAGTTGGATGAAGAGGCTGGAGAAGTCGACCTTGCCCAGGAGCATGCCGATGGGCGGCATGATCAGGTCCTCGGTCAACGAGGAGACGATCTTGCCGAAGGCGCCGCCGATGATCACGCCCACCGCCATGTCGATGACGTTCCCGCGGGCGATGAAGCTCTTGAACTCCTGGATCATGGATCCTCCTCAAGCGGTCGAGTGGCCTTGGATTTCGTCCTGCCGCGAACGGTTCCTGCGGAATCTCCCGGGACCTCCAGGAGGCCTGGACCCCCTGGGGCGCGTGAGATCCGGGGGGGTTGAGCCCGCCCCGCCTTGCCAGGGGAACCCGCGCGAGGCTATCCTTTGCGGACGATGGTCCTGAGACACCGCGATTTCCGGCTGCTGTGGGTGGGGCAGTTCCTCTCCAAGACGGGCAGCCAGTTCAACTATATCGCCCTGGCCTGGCTGGTCCTGCAGACCACCGGCTCGGCCATGGCCACCGGAGGGGTCTACCTGGCCCAGGTTCTTCCGGCCGCCCTGCTGGGCTGGGTGGCAGGGGTTCCCGTGGACCGGGCCGATCGCCGGATGCTGATGTTCCACTGCGACTGGCTGCGGGCCCTGCTGGTCCTGATCCTGCCGATCTCGTTCGCCCTGCACAGCCTCCAGGAATGGCTGATCTACGGGGTGACCTTCGCCATCTCGGCCCTCTCGCTGCTCTTCTTCGCCGCCGAGAAGTCGGTCATCCCCGTCCTGGTCCCCCCCGAGGACCTCACCGAGGCCAACGCCTGGGCCGAGATGACCGAACAGTTCGGAGCCCTGATCGGACCGGTGGTGGCGGGCCTGCTGATCGCGGTTCTTCCCAGTCCCGTCCACATCCTGTACCTGAACGTGCTGACCTTCGCGGCCTCGGCGCTGACCCTGCTCTGGTTGAAGTGGAGGGATCAGCCCAAGCGCACGCCCGGCGGGGCCGGACAGATGCTCCGCGAGGCCCGGGAAGGCCTGGCCTGTCTTCTGCGCGATCCCCTGCTCCGGGTGGTCTTCTTCACCCTGGCGGCGGTGAACTTCCTGGTCGCTCCCTTCACCGTGGTCTTCCCGGTCCTGGCAGATCGGGTCCTGCACGCCGGCGCCGCGGGCTTCGGATGGCTGATGGGAGCCTTCGGGGCCGGGATGCTGCTGGGTTCGCTGGCGGCCGGACGCCTGGCGCGGGCCCTGCGCCCCGCGACCCTGATCTACGGCGGGATGGCCCTCCTGGGAGGCGCCCTGGCCGCCATGGCCGCCTGCACCGGAATCTGGCCGGCGGTGGCGCTGGCGGCCCTGGCGGCCACGGGCGTCGGCCCCTCCAACGCCGTGATCCTCACCCTGGTCCAGAAGTCCACGCCCGAACGCCTCCTGGGGCGGGTCTTCGCCAGCCTCTCGGCGTTGGTGCAGATGGCGGTTCCCGTGGGAGTGGCGCTGGTCTCGCCCTTGCTGGACCTGGTGGGAGCCCGTCAGGTCCTGCTGGGGATGGGCCTGGGGATCCTGCTGGCCGCCGCCCTGGGCCGGGTCTGGCTCGGCGCCGTGGGGGAGCCCCGCCTGGAAACGTCGAATCCAGAGGGATGCGCAGTCTCCTGACCTTTGTCTTGTTGTTGCTGGCCACGGTGCCCGCCCTGGCCCAGGAGCCCAACGCCGCCCTGGACATCTTCTCGGAGCCTCCCGGAGCCACGGTGGCCCTCAACCACCACCTCCTGGGGCACACTCCCCTGCGGGTGGCTCCCCTCCCTCCGGGAGACTACCAGCTCCGGCTCTCGGCCGGTGAGGATTATCGCCCCTACCTGGCCGTGGTCCGGGTCCAGGGGGGGATGGTCCAGCGCCTGGACGTGCAACTGGAGCCCTCGACGGGTCTGCTCCTCCGCCAGGGGATCGAGGCGGCACAGGCCGGGAACGACCAGGAGGCCATGGCCCTGCTGGAGCGCGCGGCCCGCGAGGCTCCCAGCCAGGGCGAGGCCTGGGGCTGGCTGGGCTGGGTGCAGATGCGCCAGGGGCTGGACGAAAAGGCCGTGGAATCCTTCCGGGCCTGCGCGCGGCGCTTCCCCGAGCGGCCGGAAGCCTACCTGCACCTGGGCGTCCTCCACGAGAAGGCGGGACGCCGCGCCCAGGCCGTGACGGCCTTCAAGATGGCCCTTCTGCGCACCGGGAGGCTTCGGAGCGCCCTGGCCGGTGCCCCCGCCGCGACCTGGGCCAACATCTCCCGGGCCGGCTCTCCCGGCACCCCGGAGGGCCAGTTGAGGCTGGCCTGGATGTACGAACAGAAGGGCCGCATGGACCTGGCCCTGCGCTGGCTCCGGGCGGCGGCCGACCAGGTCTTCACTCCGGGCGCCTCGGCCCCGACCTCCCCCTGATCCCTGCAGGACTTCTCCTTTGGACAGGAAATTCCGTGATCCACCGGGGCGGGGGAAGGAACCGGTCGACATGGAGTACGAGCCTCAATCGCAGGCCCGACAGGTCAGGATGCAATCCCTCCTGGCCGAGGTCCTGCAGGACAGCGAGAAGCTCTCCGAAAGGCGCAAACAGGAGATGCACCAGGTCCACGACCTGGTGGCCCAGAGGGATCTCCTGGGCTGTGTGCTGGGCTGGGCCGTTTCCCTGGCCTTCGTGCTGGCCATGCTCAGCGTCCCCCAGATGCTGAGCGGGAACCTGTCGGCCTCGGAGAGCCTGATGCTCTTCTGTGGAGTCGGAGGGTCGGCCCTGCTCTGGCTTCTCCTGCGGAGCCTGCGCAACTAGAAGCCGGCCTCAGCGCCCCTTCTTGCGGGAGCCTTGAGAAGGCTTGCGCCGCCTGGCGCCTTCCTGGCTGCCTTTCCTGCGGTTGGCGGGTGCTGCCGGGCGCCCCGAGGAGCGTGGCCCGCCTCCAGACGCGCTCCGTCCGGATTCCCCGCGGGAGGTCTGCTTCTGGCCGGTGGCCGGCCCGGTGGGCTTGGAGGCCCGTTTCTGGCCGGTGCCCCGCTCGGGGCGTCGGGGGGCCGGCTTCGCCTCCCCGGCGGGTTCCTCACGCCGCACGGAACGCCCTTGCCAGGCCAGGCGCTCGGCCCTGCGGTTCCGTGGGGGGACGGCGGGCTTGCGCTCCGGCGCCTCTGCGGCCACCTTCTCGGCCCAGCGGCTCTCCTGGGGACTCAACTCGCGAAGCTGTCCCGGGACCATCCCGGCCAGATCGACGGGCCCCAGGGCCCATTGGACCAGGCGCAGGGTCGGATGCCCCAGGGCGGCGGTCAGGCGCCGGACATGCCGGGACCACCCCTCGAAGACCCGCAACTCCAACCAGCAGGTCGGAGTCTTCGGGCGATGGCGGATGGGGACCGGGCGGGCGGGGAGTTCGGGTTCGGGAATCACCCGCGCCTCCAGGGGCAGGGCGGTGCGGTGGCCCAGAGCGGGCCCGCGGCGCAGGTCGTCCAGGGTCCCCGGGTCGGGCTGGCCGTCGACCTGGGCCAGCCAGAGCCGGGGTTCGAGGGCCCCGGCCTGGGCCAGACGGGTGCAGAGGCGGGGATCGTCGGTGAGAAGCAGCAGGCCCTCGGTCTCGGCGTCCATGCGCCCCACCGGGAAGAGACCCGGGAGCGGGACATACCGGCGCAGGCCGAGCCTCCCCTCCTCTTCGCCGAATCCGGCCAGCACCCCGAAGGGCTTCCACAGGACGTAGTAGCGCAGGCGGACCGGCCTGGGGAGGCCGACCGCGGGAAGGGACTGGGAACGGGGTCTTGGAGAGGATGCAGGCATCAGGAGGGGCCTCCGCCCCCGCGGCTCGATGCGAGCCGGTACAGACTTCAGCCCGGGAGCGGTCCCGGGCTGAAGGAGGGATTGAAGGTGCAGAGGCTACTCGGCAGCCGCGGCGGCGCCCACCTCGCGAGAGGCCTCGGCATAGGTCTGGGAGGCCACGCCCAGGGCGTCATCATCCCAACCCTTGGCCAGGTCGCGCAGCCGCTCGGCAAAGGCCGGCCCGGGATTCACTCCCTGGGAGGCGGCCCAGTCCTGGACCGCGGTGCGCATCTCTTCGACCACGGCCTTGCGCTCGGCAGGCAGATTCGCGATCATCTGGTCGAGCTGCTGGCCCGCAACTTCCTGCTGATGCTCGGGAGCCACCCCTTCGGTGGGATCCTGGGCAATCGGCTGGTTGTGGGTGTCGTGGATGTCGAGAATCCCCATCGCCGTCTCGGGCTGGAAGTCCACGGCGTGGACCCCCTCGACGGGCTTGAGCTGGGTCAATGCCTCGGTGGGACGGCTTCCCTGGATCTGATTGGCCACGATGTTCCTCGCCGGCTCCAGGCTGCGCTCCGGAACATCCTTGAGGATGTCGTGGACCGCCGCGGTGGAATCGTCCATCTCGGAGAGGCGACGAACCTCCTGGCCCGTGCGCAGACCGCCAGAGCGGCTGGCGGCGCCCAACTCCTCGGTCTCCTGGTCCCGCTCGCGATGGCGGCGGCTGATGAGCTCCTCATCGTCCTCGATCAGGTCGTCCTGAAGCTCACCCAGTTCGCCGGACATGGCCGCATTCTCAGCCAGGTCGGCGTGGTCCACCTTGGCAACCCTGGAGTGATGCGAGAGCTTGACCTGGTCCTGGACCTGGTTCTCGGAATCGTCCTGCTTGACTTCCTTCTGGCTGCGGACCGAACCAAAGCCAACCTGCGAGATGTTGCGGGCTGCCTGGGTGTGGAACATGCTAGAGGTCGGGTCGATGCCCCGCATCGCGTCCATGCCGGATCCTCCTGGTCTATGTGTCTCGGCGTCATTGTAGCATCGCCGGGGCCCTGGCGGGGGCCGGGAGGCCAGGCCAGATGTAAACATTCGGAGAAATGACTGCGGAGGGGTCGGCCGGGAGGCCGAGAACTCCAGGCCAATCGTGAACCGGAGGTCTGAAGTGTCCCCCCTCGAGATCCATCAGGAGACCCATCCGCTGCTGGAGTCTGCCGCCTTCACCACCCGATTTGCCGAGCCCCTGGGACGGACTCCTTCCCCTGACTGGCTGGAGGGGCTTCTGGCCAGGCAGGCCGAGGTCCCCCTGCCCGCGCCCGACGAGGCGCTCCGCGCCGCCATCCGCCGCCTGCTCCGCCACGGAGGCTTCAAGGCCAGCGGCCGGAGCAAACCGGCCTCGGAATACCTGATCCGGGCCGTGGACCAGGGCGAGCTGGCCCCGATCAATGCGGCGGTCGATGCCTGCAACGCCGTCTCGCTCCACTCGGGGCTCCCCATCAGCGTGGTGGACCTGGACCTGGCCCGCCCGCCCTTCCGGCTGGCCGTGGCGGGCCCGGGCCAGAGCTACGTCTTCAACGCCTCCGGACAGGAGATGGACCTGGGGGGGCTGCTCTGCCTGTGGGATGCCTCCGGGCCCTGCGCCAACGCCGTGAAGGACTCCCAGCGCACCAAGACCCGCCCGGAAACCCGCCAGACCCTCTCGATCCTCTGGGGAAGCGTCGAAATCCCGGGACACGCCGCCCGGGCCTCCGCCTGGTACCGGACCCTGCTCGAGCGCCTGGGGGCCAGCACCCTTGAGGTGGAGCTCAGCGCAACGAACTCTCCAGCTTCATGACCCAGCCGTCCCGCGGATCCTTGTGCCAGTAGAAGAGGATCTCGGGCTCGCGAATCTCGCTGGTATTCAGGAGCTTGACCACGGTCCGGGTCCTCACCCGGGCCCGGGTCCGGCTGCGATCCAGCTCGACGGCCAGGACCTCATAGCGCAGGATGTCCAGGAACTCGGGCTTGATCTGGAAGATCCGCTCGATGAGCTCGGGGATGCGGACGGTCCGACGATCCTCGATCGAGTGGTAGCTGGCTGCCTTCTCGAAGTCCTTGAACCGCAGATCCTCCAGGAAGTCCACGGTCCGCTGCTCGAGGTAGGAGGCATCAGCCGAGGTCGAGACGCGGACCTGGCCGAACTGGAACCCCGTCCGGGTCGAAAACAACAAGAGCACCGCGGCCAGGACCAGCAAGAAGCCGAAGAGGACCAGGAACCTGCGCATCCTCCCCGATTTCGGGGAGCCCTGGTCGCGGCCCTGCAGGGGCTCAGCGCCGGGACCCCAGGTCCAGCAGGAAGGCCGCCAGGAGCCCCAACCCCAAGGCCATCGCGCTGAGCACCAGGAGGGCCAGCAGGATGCTTCCCAGGTGGGGTTCCGCCGCGGCCACCTCCCGCTGGGCGTCATAGGACCACTGGGTGAAGGTCAGATCCTGCAAGGTCCGGGTCAACCGGCTGGCGTGGGGAGCCGAGAGGATCACGCTGGAGAAGAGGATCTGGGGCAGAAGAAGGATCGGAACCCCGGCCACGGCCCGGTCCGCCGTCCCCGAAACGGCCGAAAGCGCCAGGCCCATCGAGGTGCCCGCCAACGAGGCCGCCAGCAGGATCACGAAGTGCAGGAAGGGCCCGCCCTTCAGGGCCACCTGGGAGTCCACCAGGACCACCAGGAGCAGGCACTGCACGAACCCCAGCAAGGCCAGGACGGCCAGGCGGGACCAGATATAGGAGCCGATCTCCAGGCCCACCCTCAATTCGCGCAGGAAGATCGCCCTTTCCTTGACGATCTCCCGGCAGGCATTGATGGCCCCGAACCAGACCGCAGAGAGGGTCATCACGAAGTACAGCGTGTCGGTGGCTTGATCCACGTCCCGCCAGACCAGGATCATGCACCCGGCGATGATGGGGGCCTGCAAGAGGAGCAGGGCGGTGTTCCCGAAATCCGAGAAGAGGAGCTCGAGATTCCGCTCCACCAGGATCTCGAACTGACGCCTCGAGAAGCGCAGGGCCCTCACGATGCGGCCTCCGGACGCCTCAGGACCAGGTCCCGATGCCAGGAGGATCCGGCGTAGCGCCGGACCAGGGCGCTCCCCTCCGAGGCCAGCAGGGGATAGATCTCCCGGGCCTCACCCACGCGGAACCAGGAGAGCATCTCGGAGGGGGGGCCATACCAGGCCAGCCCGCCTCCCCCCAGGACGGCCACCAGGTCCAAGCGGCTCAGGCTCTGCAGGACGTGGGTGGTCAGAAGGACCGTCCGCCCGCCATCCGCCAGGTTCCGGAAGAGGTCCATGAAGCGCTCCTCCAGGGCGGGATCCAGTCCGGCGGTGGGCTCGTCCAGGAAGAGAAGCCCCGGGCCGCCCAGGAGTTCGACCCCGATGCTCACCCGCTTGCGCTGCCCCCCGGAGAGCCGACCGATGCGGACCCCGCGCTGCTCCTTCAGGTCCAGGAGCTCCAGGATGCCATCCACTCGCGCCTGAAGGTCCCCTTCGCCCCCCAGACGCAGTCTCGCGGCGTAATCCAGGGCGGACTCGACCCGCAGGGCCAGGTGTACGATGTCATCCTGCGGGACGAAACCGATGGCGCCGGCGGGAAGCTCCCGGGGAGGCCGCCCGTCCAGGCGCACCGACCCGGCGTCGGGCTCCAGGAGCCCGGCCAGCAGGCCCAGCAGGGTGGACTTGCCGCAGCCGCTGCTCCCCAGGATGCCGACGCACTCGCCGGGCAGGACCGACAAGGACAAGCCCTTCAGGACGCTGTGCCGTCCGTGGCTTTTGGCGAGTCCCGAAGCCTCGACCCGAATCGCCGCCTGCATCGCAGGTGGCATTCGCAGGCCAGGCCGCGGGGCCTGCTGCCCTGGGACAGGGGCAGAAGCCGACTTCTTCAGCCTGGTGACTTGTCAGGGGGAGCCCGCGGAGCTCCCCGGGAAGACCAGGGCCGGACCTGATCGCGAATCACTCCGCTCACCGGCCTCCCGCCCGGCTCCGGGGATTCCTCCCGCCGAGAGGACCTTGCGAACGGCCGACCTCAAGCGCTCTCCGAAGGGCTGCCCCAGGACCGGCCCTGCCGCCCTGGCTGCCAGCAGGAGCGCCAGGATCTCCTGCCGGGTCAGGCTGATGCCCGGGAAGAAGCCGTGCGGGGAGGTATAGCGGTATCCCCCCCGTTCGGAATCGAAGCTGACCGGCGCCCCCAGCCGATCCCGCAGGAAGACGAGATCCCGAAAGACCGTCCGCTCCGAAACGCCCAACTGACAGGCCAGGGCCGAGATGCTCGGGCAAGAATCCTGGCGCAGCAGACGGTCCAGCACGGTGATCCGCTCCAACTGACGCGCAGAACCCGAGAGATGGTCCGACATCCGGAATCGCCTCCATCCAAGCCCCAAGGTACGGACTTCCGGGCTTCAGGTTGATCCTAGAGGCCGGACCTGACAGAAGCTGTCAGGAGGGGTGGAGGGCGAAACCCGACGGGCCTGCGAATTCGCGACGCTCAGGAAGCCGGAATGCCGGCCAGCAGGAGATTCCTGAAGTAGAACCCGTCCCGCGTCACGGACCGATCCGAACGCAGCCGGAAGCGCACCCGGATCCGGGTGTCATCGAAATCGGAGAGGTCCAGGGTCCGGTCCCTCCAATCCGAAGAGCCGGTATAGCGGGCCAGGACCTGCCAGGGACCGTCCTGCCCCTGGACCTCGAGGGTGCACCAGTCCGCTCCCTCCTCCAGGAGATGCCGCTCCTGGAAGGTCAAAACCGTGGATTCCAGGCCACCCAACGAGATCAACGGCGAAACCAGCGAGAAGTCGGCACCATTGGGGTAATCCCCCAAGGGGCTGTCCGACCAGGTTCCGTCTTCCAGCCTCCCCCAGGAGCCCTCGCGGATCCAGGCGGGCGGGGATTCGCCTGCCAGGTCGGCCAGCACCACGCGCACCGCCGGCAAAAGGACGAAGACCCGGTCGGCCAGATGCTCGGTGTCCTCCAGGTCGACGAAGCGCAGCAGGAACTCCTGGGAGGCGACCTCCTGGCGAGCCGGCAGAGCCACCTGCATCTCGACCTGGACCGCTCCGGGCCCGGGAACCAGCGAGCCCAGGAGCCGGGTTCCCCGCGGGTCTCGGGCCAGAAGCTGGCAGGTCTTGATCCGCGGAGCCCCGGCCCCCTGGAGCGGCATCGTCCAGGTGAAGGTGGCCGAGAGCGGACCCACCCGGCGACAGGCCAAGCCGACCTGGTCGTGCCAGGCCTGGGAGGAGAGGGCCTCCTCGAGGGCCAGCACGACCTCGGCTCCTTCCGGCAGGTCCAGGGGCTCGCAGGGCACCAGGACCCCGCCACGACAGTGCGCGCGCAGTCGCCTCATGAACTCCCCGGAAGGCCCTGAGCGGGTCGGCGATCCTCCCTCACGCCGAGGAATCCTTCAGGAGATGGATCAGATACCGGGAGAGGAGATCCAGTTGGCGGTCGGAGAGGTTCCGGAAGCGGACTCCGCAGAACCAGGACTCGCTGCGCGGCTCGTAGCGACAGGTGAGGACCTCGGCCGAGACGGGCAGGACGGGCAACCCCTTGACGGGGCCCAGGTCCATGAGGAGCGTCTGGCCCCGGTCCAGGGGATCCGCGATCTGCAGGAGGGCCCCGCCGACCCCGAGGTTCAGGACTCGGGCGTTCATGACGGCCCCCCCGGGACGGCGAAGCTGCACCGTCAGCATGGCCACCACGCGCCGGGCCTTGCGCCTCTGGAAGATGCTCGCAGCGTCAAAGCCCATCTCGCGCAGGATCACCTTGACCCAGGACTTCTCCAGGTTTTCCTCCTGGTCTTCATAACGCAGGCCGGCCTCGAGCTGACCCTGGCCATTCCTGCGGACCCAGCTCACCACGCAGCGGACCGAATCCACGGCAAACGCGGCGTGGGGAGTCGAGTAGGTCACGTGGGCAACCTGCCCCCGCTTGAGACGCTCGGGGGTCTCCAGGCGCAGGCCCTGCACGCCCATGTCGACGACCACGGCCCGGAAGGCCGCCTTCTCGACCTCGCAGGTGACCGCGTAGCGGCACTTCAGACGGACCAGGCGCCGGCGCTCGCCGGTGGCGGTCCTGCCCGAACCCAGGGTCAAGGTCTTCAAGCCGGCCAGGATCTCTTTGAGCATCCCGGAAGGGTTCTCGGGGCGCGCGGCACGCCCCTGCAATATGATACAATGCCAGGGCTGTGACACTCGAAGATCTGCCCCCCTGGGCCCTGCCCACCCTGGCCATCCTGGCCGCCCTCTCCCTGGTGTTCTGGGCCGCAGGCGGACTGCGCCGCCGCTACCGCCAGGGCCGGGAGGATCTGGAGAAGGCCCGCGACGAGGCCCGCTCCAACCAGACCCGCAGGGAACCCAGCCTGGGCCCGGTCACCCCCGAGCCCGAGGCCGGACCGGATCTCTAGCCTAGCGAGCAGCCCCCCCGGGCAGTTCCGCCCCTTGGGCGTAGCGCCCGGTGGCGAACTCCTCCAGGGCGCCTGCCAGCCCCCGGGCGATGCGCGCACGGAACCCGGCATCTCCCAGCAAGGCTCCCTCCCGAGGGTTGCTGAGGAAGGCCATCTCGACCAGGACCGCGGGCATGTCCGTGTGCCGAAGCACGTAGAAGCCATCGCGTCGCAGGCCATCCTGACCCAGCCCCAGCCTCTCGCCGAGGGCTGTCTCCAGGCTGCGGGCCAAGGGCAGATCCGATTGCTTGAACCAGTGGATGGAGCTGCCGGCTCGACTGGGTGTGACGCTGGCGTTGCAGTGCAGGCTGATGAAGTAGTCGGCCCCGGCCTGGTTGGCGACATCGCAGCGAGCCTGCAACTCGACCCGATCGGGTGACCCCCGCCAACTGACGTCGCGGTCCTCTTCCCGGGTCAGGATCACCGTCCAGCCCTCCTCGACCAGGAGATCGCGAAGGCGAAGGGCGACGTCCAGGGTGATGTCCTTCTCCAGGAGCCCCAGCGAGCGATTGACGCAACCCGGATCCCCGCCGCCGTGCCCGGGGTCCAGGACGATCAGGCCTCGCGAGGAGGCAAAACCTGCCGTCGCGGCCGAGCCCCTGGCCGCAGAGGCCGCCACCTGGGAACCGGGGACGGCTTTCAGGAAGAGTGCCCCGGGGGCGGAATCGAGCTCCGCGAACTCCCAGACCTGACCGGCTGCCAGTTGCCCTTCGAAGCGCAGGATCGGCTGCTCGGATGTGCCGATGGCCCGGAACCCGAAGGATTCCCAGCCCCCCAGGGCAGCCTGCTGCCCAGGCAGGGGTGAAGACGCCCTCAAGCCGGGCAGGTCCACCGTCAGGCGACGCTCGGCGCGGTCATAGTTCCAGTGATACTCAAAGGGGCCCTCGGCTCGGATCTGGACCCCGGAAGCCAAGGACTCGGGGAGCGGACCCAGGGCCAGGACCTCCCGAGGGGACTGAGCCAGGCTGAAGGTGGGCCGCCAACCCACCAGGACCTCGGTGAGCCCCCGCCCCGACCTCAGTTCGCCCTGCCAGTTGGCGGGGAAGCGCAGATCCATCACGACCCCTTCCCGCTCGGAAACCGAGATCTGCACATCGTCGCGGACCAGGATCTGCCCGGATTCCTGCCAGGCGCAACCGGGGAAGCGGAGACGAAGAGTGTCCGGGCCGGGCCGGGTGCTCTGGACACGCAAGGCGCTGGCCAGCGGAATCCGCAGGGCGCGCTGTCCCGAGACCGTCTCCAGGCGTGGGGCGGCGACCAACGGGAGGGCCAGGAGCCCGGAGCTCCGGGGCTGGGGTTTGAGGGCCAGGGCGAAGAGGAGCGCCTCGGGCTCCATCAGGGCCGCCTTCCCCTGAGCCAGAAGCCGACCCGGCGTGGATTCCTCGGCCCCGTCCACATGGACCCTGGAAGCGCCCGGCTTCCAACGGGTCTCCCGAACCGGTCCGGTGAAGAACAGGGTCGCCTGATCGGAAGACCAGCTCATCCGGGTGGTGGTCCGGGCCACCAGGCGTTGCACCTCCGGATCCGCGAGGTTCCAGAAGGGCCTTCCCTCGACCTGCACCACCCCGGGACGGAAGACCTGGCCCAGGAGTTCCACCTCCTGGAAATCGGCGGCGGATGCAGCACGGAAGGTCACCCCCAAGAGGATGGCCACCAGGAGGACCTGGAAGACGCGCATGAACCCCTCCGTCCGCGACCCCCGGGGGGCCGAAAGTCTGTGGACACCTCCCGGTGCCGTGAAAATGCAGAATTGGCCCCCACCAGGGCCAATCCTGCAAACTTCAGGGCAAGGAGAGCCCCGGGGAGGGCCCCAGGAGGCGTCCCATCCTGGGAGCCGCCTCCCGGAAGCCCCCCTTCAACGCGCCCTTTGGCGTCTTCGCCGGGCTGCCCCGAGCAGCACCGCCAGCACGGCCGTCGGGACGAGCCAGAGCAGCCCGCGCAGACCCAGCCAGGCCACGGCGTAGGCCGGCAACAGGACGACCCGAGCTGCACTTTGGGCCCAGGGGCGCGCGGCGATGAAACGGGCCAGGGGTGGGCTGAGGCGATAATACAGTTCCGTGGCGAGACGCCCCGGGGCATTCGTCGCGAGGCACCGATCCCGGAACTGCTTGAGGACCTGGACGTGGGGTTCCTGGTATGACCCGTAGGCCGCCGTGGCGACGAAACAGAATCCGGGTGAGCCGAGTTCTCCGAGGCTTCCCGACGCCGTCGAGGCCGCCAGGATCTCCTCGGTGACCTCGTTGTCTCCCGGGTTCCCGTCGTCCAGGCCCTCCTCAACCCGCACCGTGACCTGGTGGCCTTCCGTGTCGGTGGGACGCCAGGGGAAGTAGAAGTAGTTCATCCCAGCGTCCAGGCCGTGGGCGGTCTTGGAGGAGATGAGCTTCCCATCCACCCGGCAGGAGACGAAGCGATGACTCCGGTCGGCCCGGTCGGAGTGGATCCCGGCCAGGATGAGGAAGTTGTTCTGCGGCACCGCGCGAGTGAAAAACCCGGCGCGGCGGTGGAAAAGACGCAGGCCAGGCGCAACCGAGACGTTGTTGGCCGCGACCCGCGACTTCAGGGCCTGGGCTTCTCCGCCCCTGGCCGGTGGCTCGGGAGCCGGCGAGAAGATGCGCAGGGAGTTGTCCCAGGGATAGTAGCCCTGGTCGTTCCCGCCGAGGTCCCCGTCCGGATCATTGATCCCGTGAATCTGATCGGCGACTTCGTGGTCCGGGTCCAGGGTGACGTAGAGGACGTAGCTCTGCGAGGTCCCAGGCGTCGTGCCTCCCAACCCGGTGGTGTCCCAGGTCACCCAGGCCTCGGCGGGCTGACGGGGCGCCACGTTGTCGATGCGGAAGGTGCCGATATCGGTCAGGTGAGGCTCGGGGTCCTCGTCTCCCAGGGCGGGATTGAACTTCATGTAGGAGAAGCGGACGTTGAAGGGTCCCGTGTTCGTGTCCAGGCTGTAGTTGTTGAGACGCGCCAGGACGCAGATCTTCTCGCCGGCCACGGGCGCGGTGGCCAGATACTCCCGCTGGTCCTCCGTCGCAGCATACTGCTTCATGAGGAACAGGCCCCGCATCCGGGTCCGGTCCTGTCGCGTCTCGTTCGGCTGCCAGTATTGGAAGCGCTCCTCATACAGGAACTTGGTGGGCAGGTTCAGGGCCGGGTCCGGGCGACCCGCATAGGTCTTGAGCCACCAGGCCGCTCCCTGCGCGCTTCCCAGCGGGTCGACCGTGTGAGCCAGCTTGAAGGTTCCGTCCTGGGTGATGTACACGATGGGCTTGAAGCTGTACATCCGGTTCGCGTCCATCCCGGCCAGGGCGTGGACGGTGATGCCCCGGGTCTGGGAATTGGTGTTCGTGCTGGTCGAGGAGGTCGAGGTGCTGTCGGATTCGTGCCAGCTCCAGTCCAGATCCAGCCCGAGTTCGGCCTCCACGACCTTGTAGTGGCCCTTCGCCTTCACCCCCACCTTCACGTCCTGACTGTTGGTCGAGGTGGTCTTGTAGGAGACCTCTGAGGACTGGCCGGTCTCATTGGTCCACTTCAGCGTCTTGTTGATCTCGGTTCCGCCAAGGACGATCTCGGCGTTCTCGGACAAAGGCTCGGTGAACTCCTGGCCATTGTAGAGGAACGTGCCCTGGTCGGGCATGACGTTCGTATCGCTCAAGGCGGGATAGGACAGGATGTTCCCGTTCTCCTGGACGGGCTGATACCACTCCAGCCCCGTTCCCGGGCCCTCCTTGAGGACCTGCGAAGGGCCGGGCATGACCACTTCGTAGTATCCCTGGTTCGTGCCATCCGTGGCGCCATACACGGGATACCTCCAGATGTCCAGGACCTTCACGTTGGCCCGGACGAAGTCATCCTCGGCCGTCCTGTCCTCGTAGGAGAACTGCTGAGACACGTAGTGGTCGGTGTCCAGGGATGTGACGGATTCGAAGTCGTAGGTCGTCTTGTTGACGTACTTGAAGTCCTGCTCGAAGCCGGCCGCGATCTTCTTGATCCGGCCGCCGATCTTCAGGGTCTCCGAGGCCGTCTGGGAGCTGTCCTGGCCGTAGTCGACGTCCGTCTCGTCCTTCTGGGTGGTCTTCAGGGTGGCCTCTTGATCGTCGGAGAGTTCCGCGTAGAAGTCGGCCTTCCGCGAGACGTTCACCTGTTCCCACTCGCCCCTCTCGTTCGGCAGATAGTCGATGTGCTTGGGCGGTTCCTGGATGACGTAGTCGGTCCGGATATCCTGGTCCATCTCGATGTGGACCGGTGCGCCCAGATAGAAACCGTCGCCGGTCCGGTCCGCTGCCAGCAAGGCCAGATCCACCATCGCGTCGCTCTCGATGTTGACGGTGCTGTGGTTGGTGGCATCCGACGGGGTGCCGTCGAAATACCAGATCCCCTGGAGCGACAGGGTCATGTCGTCGTTCACCTGGAGCACCCCGAACTTGGGCGCCACGGTCGGCGGAGCCGGTTGATAGATGCTGTAGGACACGAACGAGACCGCCAGATCGTCGTGGGGGTTGGGCGCCTCCAACCCGAGAAAGCTCCCCGCCACCAGGTGCGGCCTGCCGATCAGCGAATCGACGTATTCCTGAGGGCTGACCACGTCCGCGGTGCCTCTCGCCACCAGCTTCATGGTCGAGTCCAGGTCATACAGCGTGACCTTGACGGGTTCATCCAGACCGTTTGCGATGGCGGTTGCCAACTGCTTCCGGGCGGTGCTGTAGCCCTTGTTCGGATCGTAGTGGAAGAGACCGGTGACAAGGGGCACGTAATCCGCCCCCAGGGGCGTGGAGGTTGAGGAGCGCAGCGCCAGGGTGCAGTCCGCATCCGTCGAGAGGACTTGCAGGATCGCAGCGTAGTTTGAGTTCACCGCGCTCGACAAGGCGATCTCGTCGGTGCCGTTCCCGTCGAAGTCGCCGGCGACGATGTCGTACTTGCCGGGCACCGCCTGGAACAGAGGACCGAGCCCCCCGACGCCAGCCGTGATCAAGGTATCCCTCTTCTGGAGGGTCGCGTCCACCAGGGCAAAGGTCGTGACCGCATTCTGGCGGTTGGCCCCCGGCGTACAGGCGTCCTGGACGACGCAGATCTCGGAGCGCCCATCGTTGTTGAAGTCCCCTGTGGTGAGGGCGAACGTGGTCCAGACCACCTCGCCGGCCGGAAGCGGGACCCCGGAGGTGGCAGAGGCGACCTCGTTCAACTGCCGGTCGAGCACCGTGACCGTGAGCTGCCAGGAGCCATCCGCCGCGGCCGTCCGCGAGGCGACCACGATCTCGTCGTGGAACACCCCGTTCTCGTCACCCGCGCGGTCGACGTCCGCCACGGCGACGTCGATGTGGAGGAAGTAGGTGTCGGTGGCCCGGTTGGCCCCCGGAGAGAAGGTCTTCCGCACCGCGCCCGGGGTGTCGGGGTTCAGCACCACCGTATAGCCCACCCGCGGGGTCGCTTCGTCCACGGTGTAGTACGCCAGCACGGTGTCATCAGCCTTGGAGGGATCGAGAACCCGCCCGCTCGCCATGGCCGAAGGGATCAGGCTGGAGTTCGTGATCTTCGTATCCAGGCCGGGCTGCTGGGAGGTCTGGCTGACCTCGGGCTGCCAGGAGGAGATGGAATCCGGCTGGACGGGGCCGTTCCAGTTCGAATGGAGAGTGGACGACTCGGCGGCCCCGACGACGACCGAGGCAAGCAGCTCGTCGTCGGGGAAGAAGTAGTAACGCGAGGGATTCGTGACCGGGTCGTCCGCGCCGGGGCGATAGGAGGGGTCCTCCCCTGCTCCGGGATTCCCGACGCTCTTGAGGGGGATGGTTGCGGCCAGGAGCAGGAAGAGGAGTGTCAGCCACAGGGGGACCCACCGACCCGAAAGGGTGGATCGGAGCATCGAAGCACGCATGCGTAGACCTCCCGATTTCGTGCCCCCACTGCACCTTTCTCAAGGAGAAAGCTGGTCACACCACGCGTCCTGAGAAGTTCCCCTCCCTGGGTGGTTGTCCTCTGTCCGGCCCTCGGGTCCTCAGGAAGTCGGCCGCTTGTGCCGTGGCATCCGAGAAATCCAGGCCATCCTCAAGAAGAAGGACGCCACGAGGGCGGCAGGATCAGGCCCTCCATGGAGCCGGACTCCGGCAGGAGGTATTCTCCGCCCTCATCCAGGTCCGCCGGTGCCGGGAGCATCAGGAGCAGATCGTCGAGAATCCCTTCGAAGGCGGACACCACCTCCGGATTGAAGAGAATCCCACGGGTCCGATTGAGCTCCACCAGCGCCTGGTGGGGCGTCAGTGCCCTGCGATAGGGCCGATGGGTCGTCAAGGCATCGTAGAAGTCCGCCAGTCCCACGATCTGGGCCCCCAAGGGGATCGCCTCGCCGCGCAGCCCATCCGGGTAGCCCGAACCGTCCCAGCGCTCGTGGTGATGGCGGATGATGGGCAGGATCTCCCAGGGGAAGGGGACCCCCGCCAGGCGATCGGCCCCGATCTGGGGATGGGTCTGGATCAGGTCCCGCTCGGCCTGCGTCAATTCGCCGACCTTGCGCAGGATCTCGTCCGGAATGCCGATCTTGCCGATATCGTGCAGATGGCCACCGACCCGCACCGCCTTGACCTGCTCCTCGGAAAGCCCCAGGGCCCGGGCCAGGCAGGTCCCGATGGTCGCCACCCGGCGCGAGTGGTAGCGGGTATAGCGGTCCCGGGCGTCCAGGAAGCTGGAGAGGGCCTGCACGAACTGAAGGTACACCTCCTCGAGATTCTCGGCGTACTGCTGCAGGCGGGCGCCCTGACGGGCGTGCTCGATCCCGATGCTGGCCAGGAGCTGCATCGTCGCGTAGACACCGAGGTCGGATTCCGAGCCCGGCCGAACCTGGGCCGCCGACTGGAACTCCTCCAGGGCCCGGGCGTAGTCTCCCGCCCGCGAACAGGCCGCCCCTTTGCTGAAGCGGCCCAGAGGGCTTGCAGGGTCGACGTTGGAGGCCAACTGATACTCCGCGATCGCCTCCTCGAGGTTCCCCAGCTTGAACCAGGCGGCCCCCATGAAGTAGTGGGCCTCGGCATCGCGCGGATTCTCCTGCAGAATCAGACCGAACTCGCGAATGGCCTGGCTGAGCCTGTCCAGGTTGAAGAGCGCGATCCCCAGGGCCGAGCGGGCCTGAACGTCGCGAGGATTGAGTTCCAGGGCGCACTCGAAGGCCTCGACGGCCTGGGCGAAAAGCCCCAGTTGCATGCACGACTGCCCCAAGGCGTAGTGGGCATAGGCGTGGCGAGGGCTCAAGGACACGGCGCGCCGGAACTCCGCCGTCGCCTCCTCGTGGCGTCCCAGGGCGGCCAGGACCGAGCCGATATAGTAGTAGGGCTCGGCCTCCCCGGCATCCAGGGCGACGCAGGTCCGCAGATGTTCCAGTGCCTGTTCATGGCGGCCAAGGGTCTTGTACAGGAGACCCAGGTGGAAGTGCGCCTCCCTGAAGTCGGGCCGGAGTTCGACTGCCCGCCGATAGGAGTCGGCCGCCGCCTCCATGGCGTACTGCTTTTCAAGACAGCGGGCCCTCAGGAAATGGGCCTCGGCGAACCCGGGTCGAACCTCAAGCGCCTGTTCCAACAATCGCAGCGCCGGCTCCACCTGGAAGGAGTCGGCCAGGGCCTGAGCCAGGCGACAACATGCTTTGACGTGACCCGGGCCTTCCTGGATGGCCCGCTGCAGCGCACTCATCGCCTGGGCGGCACGCCCCGCCTCCAACAGGGCCGAACCGGCCTGGAACCAGGCCTGGGGATCGCGAGCGCGCCCCTCGGCCGAGCGCATGAACTCGTCGGCGGCCTCCAGGGGGCGCCCCAGCTTCAACAAGACCAGGCCTCGATAGTAGCGTGCCTTCTCGAAGGAAGAATTGATGGCCATGACCTGGTCGAAGTGGGCCAGAGCCTCCTGAGGCCGGCCCAGGACCAGGAAGGCCAACCCGATATGATAGGACTTGAAGATGCTGTCCCGGGCAGTCAGGCGATGATGCTCCCAGGCCTTGAGCGCCGCCCCGACCTGGCCTGGGCGGGCCCCGGTGGCCCCCTCCAGATCCAGATCTCCATCGGGGTCCACCATCTTCTGCCACTCGCGGACGGCCAGGTCCAGGCTTCCCATGAAGGTATAGGCCAGTCCGCAACAATAGTGGGCGCGGGTGAGATGAGGATCCAGCGAAGCCGCCTTCTCGAAGAAGCGAAGCGCGTCGGGGTGGTCCCCCTGATCCAGGTAGACGCGGCCGAGCTCGAAATGGAGCAAGGCGTCCTCGGGACGCTCGACGAGCGCCCTTTCCAGGCGGCGGATGGCAAGATCGTTTCTCAAGCTGGCCTCATTATAGCAACGCCCCTCGAGGCGCCGAAAGCGCCTCGAGCCGACCGGGGAGGGGCAGGATGTGGATATCCGGGCCGTTCGGCCCGTCGGCGGATCGTCTGGGCCCGGATTGCAGGATTCCGGGGTCGGTCCTGCCTGCCTTAAAAGGAGAAGGCCCGGAGTTTCCTCCGAGCCTTCAAAAATGTTCCCGGCGGTGACCTGCTCTCCC
>JALHDH010000080.1 GCA_022839105.1 bacterium | reverse complement strand
GCAGGCAGGATCAAGACCCCCATCGTGCGGGTGGCTGCCAGGAGCCCCCCCAACAGGCCCGCCCATCCCCAGCGCCCCTGACGCGCCGTGAGCAAGGCGCCCACCGAGAGGGCCAGGAAGAGCGACTCGGTATAGGGGGCCAGCAGGAAGAAGGAGGCCGGGAAGAGGGCCTGATACCACAGGACCTTTCGGGCCACCTCCGGCCCGAAATCCCTCTCGGCCAGGCGGAAGAGCGCCACCAGGGCCAACAGGAAGGCCCCGTTCGAGATCAAGAGGCCGCCGAAGAGCGGAGGAAGACCGCACCACGACAGGGTCCGGATCAGGACCGGGTACAACGGCATGAACGCGGCTGAGCGACCCGTGCCCCCGTATCCCTCCAAGGCCAGGTGCGCATACCACAAGGCATCGGACCTCTCCCAGACGCCCAGGAGGATCCGACCCGTCGGGGAGAGTTCGGCTCCCGTGTAGCTCCCTGCCGGGACGACGGGATTGGCGGGAACGCATGTCCAGGCCATGGCCGCCACGGCGGAGGCCATGAGCCGGACGGCCAGAAAGACCAGCAAGGCCTCACGCCAGCATCCGGGCAGGCGGCGGAGGGCTCGCGAGGCGCGCAGGCGGCTCAGATCTCGTCGAGCTCCTCGACCGAGAGGATCTCATAGGAGCGCATGGTCTGACTCTTCAGGCCGGCCAGGATGCCCAGGAACTCCTCGCAGGGTTCGGTCTCGAGGTAGGTCCGGTGGTAGATCGGGTGGGGGACGTCGCGCACCCAGCGATGAGCTGCCCGGGAGACCTCACCCAGCGCGAGGATCCTGCCGCTCTTGAGCGGAGCGGGAGGGTCCTCCAGCAAGACCAGTTCGACGGGAGGGAAGATCGAAGGGGCCAGACCCGTCCAACGGCAGATCCGCATCACTTCCCCGGTCTTGCGCCGCCGCACGTACTCGATGCGCGGGATGGCCACCCCCCGGCGAGCATAGCGCCATGAGAGTTCCTCTCGGAGGGTCAGGTATTCCCAGGCTGCCTCGAGCTCCTCGGCCCGACAGGCCGGCGCCGGGCCGCGCCTTTGCCGGGCCTGGAGATTCTTCTCCGCCCAGATGGCCAGGAGACTCTCCTTGGAAGGGTGAGGCGAATCCGTCGGACCGTCAGGGCCGTGTGGCCGGGTGTCCAGGCGCAGGTCCCGGGCCACCAGGACGGCCAGGGGCAGGGCCTCGTGCGCAAAGAAGCCGGGGCGCGGCAGGTGCATCTCGAAGGTCAGCCCCACCTCCTCGGGGTCCACGGCCAGATAGCCGCGGAAGCAGGCCTCCACCCCGGTGTCCGGGTTGAAGTAGCGAAAGCACGGAAGCCCCTGTTCGGCCGTCCCGGGCTCCAGGAGAAGCCCTTCGAGGGTCTGCAGGCTCCGTTGAATCTCACGCCAGGAGGGCGGAGCCGCAGACGAGCAGACGCGATACCTCAGGACGAAGACATCGGGGTCCGGTTCGGACAGGGCACAAGTCCGGGGATCCCGCGCGGCCTCCGGGGCGACGGAGTCCCCGTCCCTCGGGCGGGCGGTCTCCTGTCCCCTGTGAGACCGGGCTGGATTCCCTCCCCTCCTCCTCTTCCTGCGGCCGGTGCCGCCCTCGCGTCTCTCCAACATCGCCTTGCTGGTTTGCTCCGTCTCAGCAGATTCCTGCGATCCCGGCAGGTCTGGGGAGTCTCCCGAAACGCGCAAGGGAAGGGCGAGGCGGGCCTGCGCAGAAATGCAATCCGCCGGGGGAGTCTGGAGTGCCTTTGAACAACCAGGGCCGAAGCCTGCGCGTCAGCCGCCTCGACAGTCCGGAATCGTCGCCCTCCGACGTCGACCAGACGGGGGAATGCGCGGTCTTCTGGCCCATCCTGGACGAGCCTGTGCCCCTCCCGGGAAGCCTTCAGGAGGATCAGCGCTTCAGTCTCCTGCAGGCCCGCCTCAAACCCCTCTGGCAGAACCTCAGTGCGGACGATCATGTCGAGCAGGTCGTGGTGGTGGTCCCGTCGCTCTCGCTGGATCCCGAAGAGCTCAGGAAGCTCAAGGGGATCGAGCACTACGAAGAGCGCCTCCTCTTCCTGCTGATCCTGCTGGGCATGCCCCGAACCCGGGTGATCTTCGTCAGTTCCCAGCCCATCCACGAGGGGATCGTCGACTCCTACCTGCAGCTCCTTCCGGGCGTCCCCTACCCGCACGCCCGGCGTCGGCTGCACATGTTCAGCACCCATGACTCCTCACCCGACAAACCTCTGACCCGGAAGATCCTGGACCGGCCGGCCCTGGTGCACCGGCTTCGCGAGTGCGTCCGCGGAGCCCGGAACGCCCACCTGACGGTCTTCAACGTGACCCCCCTGGAGAAGACCCTCTCGGTGGCCCTGGGGCTCCCCTTGTTGGGAGCCGACCCCGCCCACCTGCACTTCGGCTCGAAGAGCGGGGCCCGAAAGGTCTTCCGCCAGACCCAGGTCCTCTTTCCCGACGGCTTCGAGGACCTTCGGGACGAGGGAGACATCGCCCGGGCCATCGTCGAGCTCCTGGCCCGCAACCCCGAGCTGCGGCGGGTCGTCCTGAAGCTGAACGAGGGTTTCTCGGGAGAGGGCAACGCGATCTATCCCCTGGATGCCCTCAAGGAGGTCTGGTCCCCTCTCCACCACAATCGCCGCCAGGCCGTGCGTCGGGTCCGGGAGACCCTGCCCCTGCTGACCAGGATGCAGGCCGAGGGCCTGTCCTGGGAGCGTTTCCTGACCAAGTTCAAGCAGACCCGAGGGGTCGTGGAGGCCTTCCTGGAAGGGGACCAGAAGGCCTCGCCCAGCGTCCAGATGCGACTGACCCCCATGGGCGAGGCCCAGATCATCTCGACCCATGACCAGATCCTGGGAGGAGAGGATCGCCAGGTCTTCCTGGGCTGCCGCTTCCCGGCCGAGGAGCGCTTCCGCCAGCCCTTGCACCAGGCGGCCATGGAGATCGGCCGCTACCTGGCCGGCGAGGGCCTGATCGAGAGGCTCTCGATCGATTTCCTGGCCGTCCCTGAAGGCCAGGAATTGAAGATGTACGCCGTCGAGATCAACCTGCGCAAGGGGGGGACGACCCATCCCTTCCGCACCCTGCAATTCCTCACCGACGGGCGATACGACCCCGAGACGGGCCTCTTCCGGACCAGGGCGGGAGTGCCCAAGTATTACGTCGCCTCCGACAACCTGGTCTCGGAGTGCTATCGCGGGATGACCCCCGAGGACCTGATCGACGTCACGACCTACACGGGCCTGCACTACAACTCGTGCTCGAATACCGGGGCGGTCTTTCACATGATCGGGGCGCTCTCCCAATACGGGAAACTGGGGGTGACCTGCATCGGCAACAGCCCCGCCGAGGCCCAGGACCTGTATGATCGGACCCTGGAGATCCTGGGAACCATGTGCCAGAACACCGGTTGGATGTCCTGAACCTGCCGGAGAGGCTCAGTCGAAGGCCGCCAGGACCTGGCGATCCAGGCGATCGAGGTGCTCGGGATCGAGGGTGGGGCCGTTCAGGACGATCTCGTCCACCCCCAACCCGATGAAGGGCTCGACCGCCTCGATCAAGCGGGAAGGCTCGCCCAGGGGAAGCGAATCGGCCTCCTCGTCGGGGAGGTGCTGGCCCAGCCAGGTCCGGCGCTCACGGGCCAGGCGCGGGTCCTCCACCAGATCTCCGTACAGGGTGACCGTGCGCCGCACCGCCGCGGGAGCCCGGCCCGCCTCCAGGCAGAACTCGTCGAGGACCCTCAGTTTGTGGCGGACCTCCTGCAGGCTGCCGAAGACGTTGCCATACAGGTTGCAGGCATCTGCGTGGCGCGCCACGGTTCGCAGGGTGCGCCGTTCTCCTCCTCCGGCCACCAGCAGGGGCAGGGTCTCCTGGCGGGGTGAGGGGGCGAAAGGCGCTCTCTCCAGATGGAAGAAGCGCCCCTGGAAGTCGAAGGGTCCGGGCCCCGACAACAAGAGCCGGATCACCCGGGCGGCCTCCTCCAACCGATCGGAGCGATCCCGGAGGCTCCCCAATGGGATCCCGAAGGCCTCGTGCTCGCGCTCATGCCAGCCCGTGCCCAGGCCCAGTTCCACCCGCCCCTGGCTGACGTGATCCACGGTCACGGCCATCTTGGCCAGCAACCCGGGCGGACGGAAGCTGACCGGGCTGACCATGCACCCCAGCCGGACCCTCCGGGTCAGGGCGGCCAGGGCCGCCAGCAGCGTCCAGCCCTCCAGGATCGGACCGGCCTCGCATTCCTCAGCCGAGGGCACGGTCAGGGGCAACTCCTCAGCCGTACAGGGCAGCAGGTGGTCATACGCCCACAGGGTGCGCCAGCGTTGGGAATCGGCCCGGAGCGCGGCGGCGCGCAGGGTCTCCCAGGACTCGGTGTTGGGGATCTCCAGGCCGAAGTGGATGCGGGGCACGAGGCCTCCTTCAAAAGGCGGGTGGCAGACCCTTTTCCCGACAGGGAGAAGGTCTTCCCTCCCCGGGCGAGAACGCCGGGACGATCCGTCCAAGAGCGCCCGACGCCCGGGGGACCCCCGGCTGCCATCGGGAGAGCCTGGACCCGGTCTTTCCAAGGCGCCCGGGATCGGGGAAGGCTCCCGGAGCATCACGACCAGACCAGGAGTCTGCCACCATGCCTGTCAACCTGAAGAGCCGCCACTTCCTGAAGCTGCTGGACTTCTCGAGCGAGGAGATCCGCTTCCTGCTGAAGCTCTCGGCGGATCTCAAGACCGCCAAGTACACCGGCAACGAGAAGCCCCGCCTGGTGGGCAAGAACATCGCCCTGATCTTCGAGAAGGAGTCCACCCGGACCCGCTGCGCCTTCGAGGTGGCCGCGTATGACCAGGGAGCCCACGCCACCTACCTCGGTCCCTCGGGCTCGCATATCGGCGTCAAGGAGACCATGAAGGACACCGCCCGGGTCCTGGGCCGCATGTATGACGGCATCGAATACCGCGGATTCGGCCAGCACATCGTCGAGGAACTGGCCGAGTACGCCGGGGTGCCCGTCTGGAACGGCCTGACCGACGAGTTCCACCCCACCCAGGCCCTGGCCGACTTCCTGACCATCATGGAGCACACCTCCAAGCCTCTCGAGCAGGTGGTGCTGACCTACATGGGCGACGGCCGGAACAACGTGGCCAACTCGCTGCTGGTGGCCTCGGCCAGGCTGGGCTGCGACTTCCGCATCGGCGCCCCGGCCAAGTACCATCCCAACCCCGAGTTGCTGGCCCGCTGTGAGGAGATCGCCGCGACCACCGGGGCCCGACTGAAGGTCACCGACGATCCGGTCCAGGCCGTCGAGGGCGCGGACTTCCTCTACACCGACGTGTGGGTCTCGATGGGCGAAGCGGCCTCCCTGTGGGAGGAGCGGATCGCCGATCTCCGCCCCTACCAGATCAACGCCGAGTGCCTGCGCCGGACGGGCAACCCGAACGTCAAGTTCCTTCACTGCCTGCCCGCCTTCCACAACTCGGACACCAAGATCGGCCGCGAGGTCGCCGGGAAGTACGGCCTGGAGAACGGCATGGAGGTGACCGAAGACGTCTTCGAGTCGCGCCACTCGGTGGTCTTCGACCAGGCCGAGAACCGGGTGCACACCATCAAGGCCGTCATGGTCGCCACCCTGGGTTCCTGAACCCCCGGCGCCGGCCGGGCGGAGAGGAGGGCCTGCCCCCTCGCCGCCCGGCCGGGCTGCCTGGACCTCCCAGCAGGCTCCCCTCCGGATCCAGGTGGTTGCAGGCAAGGGCCCGTCGGCGCCTCCGGTAGAACCCCTCAGTCCAGGAACGGCTCCCAGGCCCGCCCCGTCGGCCTGGCCTGGAACTCCAGCCAGCCAGCGCTCAGGGGATGGCGCAGTCCAAGATGGCAGGCGAAGAGCGCGATCCCCCCCTGGCGCAACGCGCTGGAGGCGCCGTACTTCAGGTCCCCGGCCAGCGGGCACCCGAGGTGCGCGAACTGAACCCGGATCTGGTGATGACGCCCGGTCAGGAGGCGCACCTCCAGCAGGGCCCGGGTCTTGCCGGTCTTCAGGACCCGGAACTCCAGGAGTCCGGGATGGCTCCCCGGCACCGGCTGATCATGGGCCCGGGAGAGATTGCGCCGCCCTTCCCGCACCAGATGGTGTTCCAGACGCCCCTCCCCTGCCGGCAGGGCCTCGAATCCCTCCACCAGGGCGAGGTAGCGCTTCTCCACCTGACGCTCGCGGAATTGACGGAAGAGTTCCCGGGCCGAGGCGCGCCCTCGGGCCACGGCGATCAGGCCGCCCGCAGGCCGATCCAGCCGCTGCACGGGGTGGACCTTCCCACCAGGGAGGTTCCGGGCCACCCAGTCCAGCACCGAGAGGGTGCCGGAGGGGTCGGGTTGGGAGGGCATCCCCACAGGCTTCTCGAGCACTACCAGGGCCCGATCGGCGAAATGAACCTTCGGTTCCATCTCCAGCCGCCTTCGCCGAAGCCCGGGCCGCCGCCTGCGAGCCGGACGGAGGGTCTCTTCGCGTCTGGGAGCCCCCGAAGCAGCCCCGGGTCCAAAATCTGAAAAATGATTGAAATGAGCCATTGGCCGGCGGTTTACATACCAGACATCGAATCCGCATTCGGCTCAAGGTTCAATGGAAGTGCAGGACGAAGCCCACACACCCGGCCCCATCAGGCCTTTCAGACACAAGCGGAGGACCCAGGAATGAACGTCACCAGCGCAACCAGCAAACCGCAGGTTCCGGCCCAGACCCTGAACGTAGCCCCCAAGGCCGAAGCCAGCCTGGAGCTGTCGACGGCAGCCCCGCGCACGCTCGACAGCGTGGCCCTGCGCAGCAGCGAGACCGGCAACGCCATCGCAACCACCGCGGGCGGCGTCCTGGCGTTGGGCATGGTGATCCCCGGCCTGTATGCCGGCGTCCTGGGCGGAGCCGTCGTGGGGACCATGCTCGGTGCCGGACTGGGGCCCGCCGTGGCCTCGATCACCAGCAAGGGAGCCCTGGGCTTCCTGAGCACCACCTGGCAGACCGCGGGAACCGCCGCCCGGGCGGGCATGTTCCTGGGCGGGGCCAGCGGCCTGGTGGGCGGCTGGAAGACCGGAACCGGAATTGGCAACGCCGTGGGCCGGGTCTTCGGCGCCGAGAAGGAGGCCGAGCAGCCCTCCACCCCGGTCAAGATGAAGGGTCTGCGGGGCGTCTACGCCAGCCTGGTCTCGGGTGGCGGACTGGCCTCCGGAGCGGTGGGCGGCGGAATCCTGGGCGCCTCGGTGGCCGCATCCGGAAGCCTGATCAGCGGGTTGGCCGGCAAGGGCTTCCAGTGGGCGGCCCTCAGCGGGATGGGCTCGGCGGCCATGGTCGGCGGAGCCATCGGCCTGGCCACCATGGGCATCCTGGGCGGCGTCGGCGGGCACGCCATCGCCAAGAACACCCTGAAGGCCGCCGACTGGGTCAAGGAGAAGGTGACCAACCTGGTCCAGCCACAGAAGCCCAGCACGCCTCCGAGCACGGCCGAGGCTGGCAAGACCCAGGCTGAGTAGCCCCGTCCGCGCCAAGAGCACAAGAAGACCCGCCTGGAGCGGGTCTTCTTGCATTCTTGGCGAACCCTGCGCCGCTCGGGCCCGTCCCGGGCAGACCTCGTGTGATTCTGGAAGAGAAGAGGAACCCGCCGTGCAGAACGTCTACCTGGCCATCCTGTTCCTGGCCTGCACCACCACCGCCTGGGCCCAGTGGGGCACGGGGGGGAACTGGGTGCGGCACACGCTCCCCTCCGACCCCGCCTGTGTTCCCCTGAAGGTCTCCTTCGAATTGCCGGACTACATCGTCCGCTCGAAGTCCTCGGAGATCCCCCAGTGGAAGCACTTCACCGGCGATCTGGACTATTTCCAGGTCCTCTTCGGCGGTCATGATCCCAGGATCGTCCGCGCCTCGATTCCAGACATGACCGACCAGGAAGCCGATCGACACCTCCACGAGCGCACCCTCAAGCAGATCCAGGAGAAGCCCGAGACCTACCGCCTGCTGAATTCCGATCTCAAGGTCCGCACGACCGACGGGACCCAGGTCCGAGCCCTCATGTACCAGGAGATGGACTCCTCCGAGGACCTGGCCCTGCAGCGGAAGGTCCTGTCCGAGGCCCTGGCCTCCCTGCCCCCCGCCGAAAGGGAAGCCGAGATCCGCAAGAACCTGGATGCCCTGTCCCAGGAGTTGACCTTCCATGTGGCCGCCTTCGCCCAGGGCAAGAAGCTGCTGATCACGTTCCACTTCACCAGGAACGACGCCGAAGCCAAGAAGAAGATCATGGACCGGTTCCTGACCAGCCTGATCCTCGGCTGAGCGAAGCCCCGCGCCTCCCACGGCCCCGGTTGGTCCGGAGGCTGCGCGGAGGCCCGGGGGTCAGGGCTGACGGGCCAGACGCTCGACCGGCGCGTGGTCGTCGGTGAGGGGCTCGTCGTCCCGGATGCTCAGGACCGAGCGCAGGAAGCGATCGTGTTCGCCCACCTCGCTGACGAGGGGGAAGGGCGTCTCGGCATCCTTCAGGGCCAGAAGCGTCAGATTCTGCAGGGAGGACATCTTCAGGCGGGGGTCCACCTGGAAGACGTACACCCTGGGGAAGACCCGGCGACAGGTGGCCACCTGGCGGCGGATGAAGGCGGCTCCTGGGCCCTCGGGAGAACCCACCAGGTTGGCCAGGACCACCCCGCGGGGAACCAGGGCTTCAGAGACTCGTCGCATGGCCTCGATCGTGGTCAACTGGAACGGGGTGGTGTCACTGGTCCCGAAGGCGTCCAGGAAGATCACGTCATAGGGCCCCGGCCGACGGTTCAGGAAGACCCGGCCGTCCTCGTGGAAGACCCGGACCCGAGGATCGGTGCGATGGCGGAAGAACTGCCTGGCGATTTCGTCCATCGCGGGATCGAGTTCCACCACGTCCATGGTGGACCAGGGGTTCCATCCCAGGAAATCCTTGGGCCAGGCAAAGCCTCCTCCCCCGATCAACAGGGCCCGACGAGGCTCGTCCAGGAAGTGGTTGACCAGACGGAAGGCCCGCAGACAGTCGAAGACCAGCTCGTCGCTGTCGAGATAGCTGGCCGCCTGGGCTCCGGTGGGACTGTCGACCATCAGGTTCAGGGGGCGCCCCTGCTCATCCCGGCTTCGCACCACCCGGACCCGGCTATAGGGAGTGTCGGCATCCAGGAGCAGCGCCGGGTCGGACGGGCGCGAGTCCGCCCAGGCCAGGGCCACCAGGACCACCACCAGGGCCAGCAGGGGCACCCAGCGGCGCGAATAGAACGGCAGGGCCAGCAGGACCTGGGCCCCGGCCACCAGGAAGAGCAGCCGCGTGCTGCCCAGCAGGGGGATCAGGAAGAATCCGGCGGCAAAGGTCCCCAGGATGCTGCCGGCCGTGGAGACCGCATACACCGTCCCGATATGGCGCCCCGCCTGCTTCAGGCCGGACAGACCCAATCGGGTGGCATAGGGAGAGACGCATCCCAGCACGACGCTGGCCGGGGCGAAGAGGACCAGGGAGACCAGCAGGGAGTGGAGTTCCACCCGACCCGGCGGCACCCCCCAGCCCAGGATGGGCCTGGAGATCAGAGCCGTCAAGGCGATCAGGAGTCCGGACCCCATCAAGAGGCCCCCGAAAGTATCGACGTCCCGCCGGGAATCCGCCAGGACCCCTCCAATCCAGTAGCCCAGGCTCAAGGCCCCCAGGACCACGCCGATCAGGCTGGTCCAGACCACCAGGCCGGAGCCCAGGAACGGCGCCAGAAGCCGGCTCCCCACCAGCTCGAAGGTCATGACCACGGCGCCGGACAGGAAGACCGAAAGGTAGAGGACTCCCCCGGAGACGGAGGAGGCGGGCTGCCCGGCGTTCTGGCGCCCGACTCCCTGGGGTTCCTGCATCGACTCCATCCCTTCGCCTGCCGAGGGCCGGTCGGCCTAAAGCCGCGTCACCGTCTCGGCCAGAGGCCTGCGCTCGGTGTGGCGGGGGCTGGGGATCGAGTCCTCGGCCGGATGGCCCAGGGGCATCACGCAGTGCACGCGCTCACCGGCGGGCAGGCTGAAGGCCTGGTGGACCTTGGGGTTGTCCATCCAGCACACATAGCAGGTCCCCAGGCCGAGCTCGGCGGCTTTGAGCATCATGTGGGTCGCCACGATGGTCACGTCCGTCTCGTCGCTGGGGTGCCCGGTGAACGGGTTCACCCAGCAGGCCTCCGGGGTCCCGCAGAAGACCAGCACCACCGGTGCGTTGAAGGCGCTGGGAACCAGGGCCCGGATCTTCGCCAGGGCCTCGGGGCTCTCGAGCACGTAGATGCGCTGGGGCTGGAGATTCTTGGCGGTGGGCGCCAGGCGACCGGCTTCCAGGATGGCCTGGAGATGCGCCTCCTCGACAGGCTTTTCGGAGTACTTGCGCACGGAGTAGCGCTCCGCCATCAGTCGGGTCAGGTCCATTTCTGGTCTCCTTTGGGGTCCCGGTGGATTCGGGGTCCGGGAATCCCCGGCAGGTGGAATCGGGTCGGGCAGGGGTTCTGAGGACCCCCCGGCAGGACCTGCCAGCCCACGACAGGGAGGGGACCGGTCGGAGGAGGGGCACTGCGAGCGGACCGGCACCACGAGCGTCACCACCGGGGCGAACCCGCCTCGAAGCGGTCCTTCCGGACAAAGAACAAACCCCGCCGTGACGGGGTTCCTGTGTGGTGGGCCGTGCAGGATTCGAACCTGCGACCACCTGATTAAAAGTCAGATGCTCTGCCACTGAGCTAACGGCCCGGGTCTGGCGCGCCTCGAGGGATTCGAACCCCCAACCTACAGATCCGAAGTCTGTTGCTCTATCCGTTGAGCTAGAGGCGCATGTTCCGGAGCGGTCCGGCTGGCACCGCGTTCCAGATTGTAGCATGTCGAGCCCGGCCGTGGATCTCCTTTTTCGAAAATCGGGTGCGAAACCTCAGGCGTCAGCGCGAGAGGTCGGCGTCGGCACGGGTTCTCGGGCAGCAAGAGGCTTGCCGGCCCGGGCGCGGGCTGTCCGACCCGCCTGTCCGGTCCGGGTCGCTCTCCCTCGCCATCCACATGCTGTCCGACCCGCCACGCCGGACGCGGCCGCTCTCCCTTGCCGGGCCAGAAGCGAAGAGGAACCGGCGCCAGGGCCGATTCCTCTTCGCTCGACGCGTCCGGTGCGTCCCGACTCAGTCGACTTGCGGGACGGGCTGAGTGATGCAGCGGAAAAGCCCGTGCCCTTGCCCAGCTCGGTGGCGTCGATGGCCTGCGGTTCCCAGCCCGCGCTCTGGAAGAAGGACTTCCACTCTTCGATGTAGCGCTGGTTGGTCTGCTGGTAGGGCTCGGAATAGCCTTGGGCGCTGAAGGTCGGCAACATCACGGCCTGGCCCTGCTCGGTATTCTGCAACAGGGCGTTGGCGGGGCTGTAGAAGTCGCCGTGCAGGTCACCCGAGGGCAGAGTGACGACGTTGACCGGAGCCATCATCGGCAGACGATCCACCTGGTAGCCCAGGCCTCGGATCTGCTCGACCCGCTCGTCCAGGAAGGAGCGGACCTGACCACCCAACTGCTTCTCCTGGTCACTCCCCAGAAGGTCCAGGGCCTCCTGGCGCACCTCGGGGATCATGATCCGGTCGAGGCTGAGGGCCATCATGTAGAGGTCCACATGCCCGGTGGCCTCACCGGGCATCCGAGGAAGGACCACCACCTGGTCGTCCGCCATCCCGTAGGCGGAAGCCAGCTCGTGGGTGGTCTCCTCGGCAGTGTGCGAGCGGAAGCCCGCCTGCTGCATCTGGTGGGTTCCGGGCTGGGTGTTGTCATGGATCAGCCGCTCGCTGACGAAGACATGACGCCCGGTGGCGATCTGGTTGCCCAGTTCGTGATCCAGCGGCACGGTCCGCGACACCATCCACTGGCCACCGCCCGTGGTCACGCCGGGCTTGCGGAAGAAGCGATGTTCCGGGGACGGGCCCCTCACCGGGATGTAGGTGGCCCCGTCGTAGTTGTTGCGCTCGGGGACGGGCGAAAGGAAGCGGACGACCTGGGTGGTCCCATCCGCCTGTCGCACGTAGGTTGGGGAATAGTCGCGGATCCAGACCATATTGCCGCCAGAGCTGCCATACCCGCCGCGCGGCCCCTGGTAGCCGATGCCCCGGCTCTCAAGGCTCGAACCCAGGCGTTCGCGGAGCCGGTTCACCATCTCGCCGCCCAGTTCGCCGGCCAGGACGTGGGTGATGATGCCCGAGAGGGGTGCGAAGTCGGGGATCGGCCCGACGGCCAGGGCTGCCAGGGATGCGGAGGATGGAACGCCTCCGCCCTCTGGCGACGGCGCCCCGGCGGCCTGGGCCCCGGTCAGGCTGACCGCATCCTGGGGTGCCGCGGCGGCATGGTCGGCGGCAGGTACGCCTCCAGCGGGCACCGACGCGGTTGAAGGGGCGGAAGCAAACTGGTTGGTAGAAATGTTCTGGAGCATGGCCCGATTCTACCACCGCATCCTGAAAGGGGCTTGAAGAATCTTGAGCATCCTGTGGACGTGCCAGGCGCCTCGGCGCCCTGGAGCACGCGCCTGGCCTGCCTCTGCGCCCAGGCTTTGCCTGGCGCACCCGTCATGCTTCCCAGGAATCTCCTGGGAAACATGACGGAGAGACGGAGCGGACTGACCCACCTCGCGAGACTGCGCTCCTTCCCAGCGAGGTGCCCATCGCGATGCCTCGAAGGCCCCTGCATGAAGCCTTCGACCTGTGGCAGACTGTTCACGCTTCTCGTCTTGCTCCTGCTGGCCCCGGCTTTTGCCGCTCCCGACATGGTGGGCCGCTGGCGGGCCTCCGGCGGCTACACCGTGATCCTCCCTGCGGGCAGCGGGTCCTTCGACCTGGTCTTCGAACGGCCGGGCGAACGCATCCTCCATCCCGCCACCTGGACCAGGCCTGGCCTCGAATTCACCTGGACCGACAAGGTGGGCAACCTGCACAAGGCCACCTACCAGCCCGGCCCCCAGGAACGCATCGAAGACATCAACACCGCCTTCCCTGAGAGCAAAGCCTACTATTACCGGATCCCTTGACGTGCCCGCCTCCCAGCCCCCCCTCGCACCCGGCCCGGCGGTGCTGGAGGTCCGCGACCTGTGCCGTTCCTATGGCGAGCTCCAGGCCGTGGACCGGGTCTCCTTCCAGGTCGGTCCCCGGGAGATCGTGGGCCTCCTGGGGCCCAACGGCGCGGGCAAGACCACCACGATCAACATGGTCCTGGGGGTCCTCCAGCCGACTTCCGGCTCCATCCGCATCGGCAGCCTGGACCTGGCCTCACGCCGCTCCCAGGCAATGGAGCGCACCAACTTTGCCGCCGTGTATGCCCCCCTTCCCGGAAACCTCACGGTGCGCCAGAACCTGCGAGTCTTCGGGATGATCTACGGGGTGGAAAGGTTGGCCCCAAGGATCGACGAGGTGCTTGAGCTCTTCGAACTGGGGGGCCTGGGCGACACCCGCTGCGGAGTGCTGTCCTCGGGGGAGCAGACCCGGGTGTGCCTGGCCAAGGCGATGCTGAACCGCCCCCACCTCCTGCTGCTGGACGAGCCGACTGCCTCCCTGGACCCGGCCACGGCCCGGGATATCCGCCGGGTCATCCGGGACTTCGCAGACCAGGGGCCCGGAGGGGTCCTGTGGACCTCGCACAACATGCACGAGGTGGAGGCCGTCTGCGATCGGGTTCTCTTCCTGTCGCGGGGGCGGATCCTGCTGGAGGGGAATCCCAGGACCCTGCCTGAGGAGCACGGGAAGGCGTCGCTGGAGGACCTCTTCGTGGCTGTGGCCCGCGAGCCCCTGACCCTCGAGGGGGTGGAGGCGTGAAGGCCCGCCGGGTGGGGGCCGTCGTGCTGCGGCAGGTCTACCTGCTGCGGGGCAGCCTTTCGCGAATCCTGCCCCTGTTCATCTGGGTCGCGGTGGACATGGTGCTGTGGGGCTTCATCTCCAGGTATCTCTCGACCCTGGCCTCGCCGGGCTTCGACTTCGTGCCGGTCTTGCTGGGCGCCGTGCTGCTGTGGGACTTCTTCGGGCGGGTCATGCACGGGGTCACCATGGCCTTCTTCGAGGACGTCTGGTCCCGCAACTTCCTGAACTTCTTCGCCACCCCGATGAAGGTCTCGGAGTACGTGACCGGCCTGGTGCTGACCAGCATCGCCACCAGCACCCTGGGCCTGGTGGCGATGATCGTGGTGGCCACGGGGGCCTTCGGCCTGTCCTTCCTGGCCTATGGCCCGCTGCTTCTCCCCTTCCTGCTGATCCTCTTCATGTTCGGGATCGCCCTGGGGATCCTCAGCACCGCCATGGTCTTGCGCCTGGGTCCCGCCGCCGAGTGGTTCGTGTGGCCCATCCCCGGAATGCTCTCACCCTTCGTCGGGGTCTTCTATCCGCTTTCCACCCTGCCGGACTGGATGCAGGTCGTGAGCCGGTTCCTGCCCCCGTCCTACGTCTTCGAGAGCCTGCGCGCGATGCTGGAGGGCCGACCAGCCCACCTGGGCGACCTGGGCCTGGGGTTGGTCCTGGCCGGCGGGTACCTGCTGCTGGCCGGCCAGGTCTTCACCCGCGTCTACCGCCACGCCGTCCAGAGTGGCCTTCTGGCCCGCTACAGCGCCGAATCGGTCACCTAGGAAACCCCTCGAAGATGCCCGGTCGGGGTTCCCGACCGGGTCCCTGGAAGCCTGCGGACGCACCGGGCCGCGCCTGCGGCCATCGACAGAACGAGGCAGGCCAGCCCGGCGGATTCAGGCGGCATTTCGACTCTTGACGGAATCCACCGCGTCGGCCTATAATCCCTCACGGCCAGAGACAGCAGGTGCATCCGCTCAATCGCCCCTCGGGGCTGCCTGCCGAGGCGAAATGGAAGAAGACTCCAGCCCTCCAGGCGTATCATGCGCCTGGGTGGTTTCGCCCTCTGCGCCTCCCCAAGGGAGGCGTCGCTGTTTTCCGGGGAACCGGCAGACGGCGGCCCAATCGACCCCGGCCCGTCCGGGGGAGGAAGGGAGGAACCGCACATGCAGAAGACTGCCGCCCAGAACCGCGAGCGCAGAGAGGAGTCCCTCCAGACCCTGCGCGAGTGTTTCGACAAGGCCAGCATCGCCATCTTCACGGACTATCGTGGAGAGGCTGCCGGCCTGACGGTGAAGGAGATGACCGATCTCCGTGGCAAGCTGCGCGACCAGAAGGCGGAATTCCGGGTGGCCAAGAACACCATGATCCGCCGGACGCTGCACGATCTGGGAATCCAGGAGGCCGATTCGTATCTCCAGGGTCCCACCGCCGTCGCCTTTGGCTACGACGATCCCGCCGCGACCGCCAAGGCCGTCCTGGAATTCTCGAAAGAGCAGAAGCCCAACCGCCTGCCCCAGGCCAAGGGCGCGATCATGGATGGCCGCGTGATGGACACGCGGGCCCTTGAGGCCATTGCCAGCCTGCCATCCCTCGATGTGCTGCGCACGCAGCTCCTCGGGCTCATGCTCGCTCCGCATCGCGAGCTGATGGGCATGCTCAACGCCCCTGGCCGAAGCATGGCCACCGTGCTCGACGCCTGGAACACCAAGCGCCAGGAAGGCTGAGGCCACCGAAGCGCCCACCTGAAGAAGAACAAGAATCCGCCTAGGAGG
>JALHDH010000192.1 GCA_022839105.1 bacterium | reverse complement strand
GATGGCCGCCGTGACCAAGGTGGTCTGCGCCGATCCGCGCATCGTGGCCCTCCTCGAGGACAGCCCGGTCGAGATCCTGGCCGACGCGCGCATCCGCAACCTGCAGTCCATGCGGACCACCAAGCCCCGCATGCTGACGCGCCTGTCCATGCCCGGCGAGGTCGAAGCCGTGGTGGCCTGCGCCGAGATCAGCCTGCAGAGCGAGATCCACACCCTGCGCTGCCTGGCCGGGGCCGCCGAACGCCAGGGAGTCCGCCACAAGGTCGTGCTGATGATCGACATGGGCGACCTTCGCGAGGGGATCTTCTTCCAGGACCGCGAGCGGATCCACCAGACGGTCGAGGAGATCCTTTCGGCCCCCTCCCTGGAGCTGCACGGTCTGGGCGTCAACCTGACATGCTATGGCGCCATCCTCCCCGACCAGGAGAACCTGGGAGGGCTGGTGGCCCTGGCCCACGAGATCCGGAAACGCTACGGAATCGCCCTGCCCATGATCTCGGGCGGCAACTCCAGCACCATCGGCATGGTGCGCGAAGGTCGGGCCCCGATGGGCATCACCAACCTCCGGCTGGGCGAGGCCCTCATGCTGGGCAACGACACCGCGACCTGCTGCCTGATGGAGGGCCTCCACGGCGATGCCTTCACGCTCTCGGCCGAGCTCATCGAGCTCCAGCGCAAGCCCTCCAAGCCGATCGGGGCCTCGGGCGCCAATGCCTTCGGCGAGAAGGTCACCTTCGAGGACCACGGCCCCCAGCTCCGCGGGATCCTGGCCGTCGGCCGGCAGGACATCGTGGCTGAGGGGCTGACCCCCCACGACACCAGAGTCCGGATCCTGGGCGCAAGCTCCGACCATCTGCTGGTGGACCTCTCCGAGGCCCCGGAATACCGCGTGGGCGATCCGCTCCACTTCAACCCCGACTACGGAGCCCTGCTGCGCGCCTCGACCAGCCCCTACGTGCACAAGGACTACATCGAGTGATCGCCAGGAACCCAGCCGGAAACCCCTAGGACCTGAGCGACCTGCTGCGAAGCGGCCGGCATGAGCCACATCCTGATCGGTCTCGACGAGATCCGCGCGGCGGCGGCGGCGCTGCCCCCCCAGGTGCGTCGGACTCCCCTGCTTCCTCTCGTGGAAGAGCTCCCGGGCGGGGGCAGCCTGCACGCCAAGTGCGAGAACCTCCAGCAGACGGGCAGCTACAAGCTGCGCGCCGCCTTCACGGCCCTGATGCGCCTGTCGCCCGAGGAGCGGGCCCGAGGTGCGGCGCTTTCCTCCTCGGGGAACTTCGCCGCCGCCTTCGCCTGGGCAGGCCAGACCCTGGACATCCCCACCACGGTGGTGATGATGCAGAAGACCCAACCCTACAAGATCGAGCGCACCCGGCAGATGGGGGCCCGGGTGGTCCTGTGCGAGAACCGCTTCGAGGCCCGGTTCGAGACGCTGAAGAGGCTGGCCTCCGAGGAAGGGTTGGTGGCGATCGATCACCTGGAGGACCGGTCGGTCCTCTGCGGGCACGGCACGGTGGGCCTGGAGATCGTCGAGGATCTGCCCGACGTCGAGGTCGTCCTGGTGCCGGTCAGCACGGGCGGACTCCTGGCCGGCGTGGCGGCAGCCATCCAGGCCCTCCGACCGCAGGTCGAGGTCCTCGGGATCCAGCCCGAAGGCAACGACTCCACCTGGCGCTCGCTTCAGGCCGGGCATCCCGTCTCGGTCCCAGAGGTCCAGACCCTCTGCGATGCCCTGACCTCGACCCGGCCGGGAAACCTGCCCTTCGCCCATATCCAGGCCCTGGTTTCGGGAATCGAACGGGTCGCCGAGACCGAAATCGTCCGGGCCGTCCACTGGTTGGCCGATTCGGCCAAACTGGTCGTGGAACCCGGGGGAGCGGTGGGAGTCGCGCACCTTCGGCCCTGGGCTGGAGTCCCGCGACTGGCGGGCCGCAAGGTCTGCGTGCTCCTCAGCGGCGGCAACCTGGCCCCGGAGCGCCTGGCGGGCTTCCTGACCTGCTCGCAGGGAAAGCTCCCGGCCTGAAAAAGTCCAGGCCCCGCTGCCGGCTCTGAGCCGGGCGGGGCCTGGGCCCGGAACGGGTCGGCTCAGTTGCGCTTGAACTTGTTGAGCGTCCCCTGGTCGACGAAGTTCATGACCACCCAGTTCCAGATCACCCCGCCGGTATTGACCGAGGCCCGGTCCCAACGCGGGAAGTGGGGGGGCAACTGGAAGCGCAGGTTCTTGTCGTGGGTGAAGCTCTGGGTGTAGTAGCCCCGCCCCAGGACATCCCCCTCCACATCCAGGAAGCCGCTGACGATGGCCCCGTTCAGGGTGAACTTCCTGTCCAGGTTCCGGTCGTCCATGAGTCTGGCCTTGTGCAGCGGGTTCCCGGCCATGTTGTCCCAGTCGAACTGGACCGAGTGATCCAGGCTCATCAACACCGCGTCCACGCGCAACTCGTCAAAGCCCCTTGGGTCATTGGAAGGATTCTTGTCGTTGAGCAGCACGAAGTTCTCGCTGATCAACCCCAACCCCGGAGGCTTGGTGGCCGTACCATACTGGATGTCGCTGGTGATGAAGGTGTTGCCCTCGCGCTCGATCCGCGCGGGCGGGCTGGGCCAGACCAGCTTGTTGGCCGAGCCCGAGGCCCCGTAGACCTCGCGCTCGGTGTAGGGAGGGGTCAGGTGGGGATTCTCGGTGAAGTAGGCCCGGGCGGCATCCGAGTAGATGGTCCCGTTGTTCTGGTCGTAGCGCTTGGTTCCGGCGTTGGGCTGGGCCCGACCCGGGTTGTCGGAGGCCACGATGGTCAGGCTTCCGGTGAACGGCTTGGG
>JALHDH010000079.1 GCA_022839105.1 bacterium | reverse complement strand
CCTCTCCCAGCAGCGCGACGTGTACGTCCGCGAGGCCCAGAAGCGGATCGAGAGCATCAAGCAGAAGCTCTCCCGGGCCGAGATCGCCGAGGCCCAGGCTCAACTGGCCGAGATCGCCACCGCCACCTCCTTTGACCTGGCGGGAAGCGGGGCCACCCTGGATCGCCTGGAAGAGAACCTGGACCAGCGCATGACCGACGCCATGGGCAAGGCCCGGGTGGCCAGCGACGCCGCCTCTGCCGGAGAGTGGAGGCTCAAGGCCGAGGAGGAGTCCGCCCTGGAGAAGCAGGCCCTGGCCGAGTTCGCCACTGCCATGGGCCTGGCCTCCGCTCCGGCCCCCGCCGAGATCCAGGCCCCGCCGATGGAGCGGGACCTCGGGCCCGCCCAGGGCGCTTGAATACCCGGCTCTTGAATCGAGTCTGCCCCCGCCTGTCTGGCGGGGCCCCTTCCATCCCCCAATTCGAGGAGGTTCTCCATGGCTGAACAGAAACCGGCAGGCCTGACCGCAGCAGGCAAGCTCGTCGTGCTCCTGATCGTGGGAGCCCTGGCCTTCTTCGGCTACAAGATGCTGGCCGGCCAGGGAACCCTTCCCCAGATCGGAGGCGGGGGGCAGCCCACGACCGCTCCCGCCTCGGGCGGGGACTCCGGCTCGGGCGCCGAGGCCGCCTCCGGGGCGCCCGGCTCGGTCACGACCTTCCAGGAATACAGCTATGTCCCGGCCCAGAAACTGCCCGCCGTCAAGGGCGTGAGCGCCTACAAGTGGGACAAGGACAAGAAGATCGTCGAATTCCCGATCAACGTCTGGATCGGGTGGTTGCCGATCGTGGCCGCCAACCACGGCTTCGCCCCCAACCCCGAGAGCGTCTTCTACAAGAAGCACGGCTTCATGGTCAACCTCAAGCTGGTGGACGACCCGGTCCAGGCCCGGGATGCCTATGCCGCGGGGCAGAGCCACGTGCTGTGGGGCACCCTGGACATGATGGTCCTGTTCTCTGAGGAACTGGCCAAGGACTCGCGGACGGCCCTGCGGATCTTCCAGCAGGTGGACTGGTCCGCCGGCGGGGACGGCATCGTGGTGCGCGAGGCCATCAAGAGCGTGCGCGACCTGAAGGGCAAGACCCTGGTCTATGCCGTCAACAGCCCCTCGCAGTACTACATCAACAGCCTCTTGATCTCCGCCGGGCTCAACCCGCTGAAGGACGTCCAGGTCAAGTACACGGCCACGGCCTTCGAGGCCGCCGCGGCCTTCGTTTCGGATCCCAGCATCGACGCCTGCGTCTCCTGGGCTCCCGACATCTACAACATCGCCGAGAAGGTTCCCGGGACCCGGCTTCTGTCCACCACCGCCGAGGCCAACAAGCTGATCGCCGACGTCTGGGCGGTCCGGGCCGACTTCGCCAAGGATCACCCCGAGATCGTGGCCGGCCTGGTCGAGGGCATCTTCGAAGGCATGGAGAGGGTCAAGGATCCCAATTCGACGACCTTCGCCCAGGCCATCAAGTGGATGGCCGACGGCTACCGCATGGATGCCCAGGAAGTCCAGGGCATGGCGGCTGACGCCCACATCACGAACTTCGCCGAGAATCGCGAGTTCTTCCTCAACGCCAACAACCCGACCAACTTCGAGCGGACCTGGAACTCGATCTCCTCGGTCTACCGCGAGCTGGGCCTGATCCGCGGCTCGGTCCGCTTCGATGAGGTGGCAGACTTCTCGGTGATCAAGAAGCTGGCCGAGGCCGGTCGCTTCAAGGACCACAAGGACGAGTCCACCACCACCTTCGCTCCGGCCACCTACTCGAAGGTCTCGGCCGAGGCCCCGATCGTCTCGACGTCGCTCCAGATCCAGTTCTATCCGAACTCGGCCGATCTGCGCGAGCCGGCCCGGGACGAAATGGGCAACCCCAAGCCGAACACCCTGTACGATCCCAACGTGGAGGCCGTGCTGGATCGGGCCGCCAAGCTGGCAGGCCAGTTCGGGAACGCCCGGATCGCCATCGTGGGTCATACCGATGCCTCCCGCCGGGGGGCCGTCGACGAGAAGCTGGTCCGCGAGCTCTCCTCCCAGCGCGCCGAGGCCGTCCGCAACGCCCTGGTCAACAAGTACAAGTTCCCGGGCAACAAGTTCGTGGTCGAGGGGAAGGGCTGGGAAGTCCCCGCCGACCCCGCCGACCCCGAGAACCACTTCAAGAATCGCCGGGTTGAAGTCTCGGTCTACCAGTTGGAAGCCGAGTGAGCGGCCGGCTTCACGACATGGCCGGGAAGGTGGGCAGCCTCTTTCAGATCCGGCAGCCCCTTCCCGGCCTGGTGGGGCTGGGACTGGGCCTGATCTTCCTGACCATGGTCCTGGGGGCCTGGTGGGGGATGACCCGGGGGCCGGTCGAGGAACGGGTCATCTCTTCGGTGATCCTCCCCTCGCCCCAGGAGATCGCCGAGTCCCTGCCCGACCTGATCACCCGGCGCCAGCTCTTCGAGAATATCCAGGTCAGCCTGATCCGCGTCCTCAAGGGCTGGGGGATGGCCCTGTTGCTGGTGATCCCCCTGGGTCTGGTGATGGGCGCCTTCGGGCCGGTCCGGGCCTTCTTCGAGCCGCTGAACGTGATCGCGGGCTATCTCCCCCTGATCACGATCATCCCGGTGACCTTCGCCTGGTTCTCAGGAGAGTCCCAGAAGCTGGCCTTCCTGACGATGGCCTGCTTCTTCTTCATGCTCCCCCTGGTGATCGCCGCCATCGAGAACGTCGAGGAGATCTTCCTCAACACGGCCCAGACCCTGGGCGCCCGGCGCCATGACCTCCTGATGCGGGTCCTCTTCCCGATGGCCCTGCCCGAGATCTACAGCGCCGCGCGCCTGGCCTTCGGCATCGGCTGGACCTGGATCATCGTGGCCGAGAGCCTTCTGGCCGATGCCGGGATCGGCTTCATCTTCATGAGCTCGTACCGCTTCGAGAAGCCGCACATGTACTGGACGGCCCTCATCATCCTGTTGATCGGCTTCGCCGCCGACCAGCTCCTGGGCTGGTTGGGCCGGCGATTGTTCCCCTACCGCCATCTATGAGCCAGCGCCCGCACGTCGTCGAGTTCCGCGATGTCAGTCACACCTTCAACCGTGGGACTCCCCGCGAGTTCACCGCGATCCGCGATCTGAGCTTCCACATCGAGGACATCCCGGCCCGCGGCGAGTTCATCGCCATGCTGGGGCCTTCGGGCTGCGGCAAGTCCACCGTCCTGAACCTGATCGCCGGATTCCGCGGCTTCGTCCCACCGACCCGGGGCGAGGTCCTGGTCTTCGGCAAGCCCTTGACGGGCCCGGGGCCGGACCGGGGGATGGTCTTCCAGAAGTACAGCTCCTTTCCTCACCTGACGGTCCTGCAGAACGTCATGTTCGGCCTGGACCTGCTCAAGGAGCCGGCTCGAACCCGGGCCGAGCGCGTCGATCTGGCCATGGAGTGGATCCGGAAGGTGGGGCTGGAGGACCACGCCCTGAAGTACCCCCGGCAGCTCTCGGGTGGGCAGCAGCAGCGCGTGGCCCTGGCCCGCTCCCTGGTCCTGCACCCGCGGATCATCCTGATGGATGAGCCCTTCTCGGCCTTGGACGAGCCGACCCGGCTGGACATGCAGCGCCTGCTGGTGGATCTGTGGCACGAGGTCGAGGCCACGGTCTTCCTGGTGACCCACTCGATCGCCGAAGCGGTTTATCTCGGGGACCGGATCTGGATCTTCACCCCCGCTCCCGGCCGGCTGGCCGTCCAGATCGAGAAGGAACCCCCGCGCGCCCGGGGGACCGATCCCCTGGAGGCCCAGGAATCGGCCGAGTTCAAGAAGGATGTCCAGCTCGTGGCGCGAGAGTTCACCCGGGTGACGACCTGAGATGGCTGGCGAGCACCTTTCGTTCTGGGACTACGTCAAGCGGGCCTTCTTCGTGAAGCCCCACATCAAGGGCCTCGGAGAGGTCCCCGTCAACGTCCTGGCGGTCGGCGGGATCGCGGTCCTGGGCCTGGCCAATCCCGGCTTCTGGCTTTTGGGGGCCAGCGTCGAGGTGGCCTACCTGTACCTGGTCAGCCACGACGAGCGTTTCCGCAAGTGGGTCCAGGCCATGGAGAGGGCCGAGCACAGCGGGGACCAGGTGGCCCGCAAGGAGGCCATGCTCGAGGGGCTGACCGACAAGCGCCAGATGCGCTATCGCGATCTGGAGAGGCGCTGCCGCGACATGCTCGGAGCCGCCCGCAAGACCGGCGGCAGCCTGGGTTTCGAGCAACCCCTCCACGAGGGCCTGAATCGGATGCTGTGGGTGTTCCTGCGCCTGCTGGTCTCCAGCCAGGTGCTGGAAGCCCACCTGCGCCAGAACAGCCGCGAGGTCCTGGACAAGGAGATCGCGGGTTACGAGCGGCACTACGAGGAGGTCCGGGAGGACCCCGCCAAGGAGCGGATCGCGAAGTCCCTGGCCAGCACGCTCGAACTGACGCGCAAGCAGCGCGAGAACCTGGAGAAGGCCTACGAGAACGCCCAGTTCATCCAGGCCGAGCTGCTGAGGATCGAGCAGCAGGTCAAGCTGATGATCCAGGAGGCCACCTTGTCCCGGGACGCCGGCTCCCTGAGCGGTCGGGTGGATGAGGTCATGCAGTCCTTCGTCCAGACCCAGGACTGGATGAAGGCCAATTCCGAGATCCTGGGGAGCGTGGAAACCGAACTGGACGCGCCTCCACCCGTCTTCGGGATCGAGGCCTGATGGAGGAGAGTCCATGAGCACGACCCGCACCGACCCTTATCCCCCCTGGGTCCAGGAGATGCGCGAGATCTTCCGGGCGGGGACGATCAGCCAGTTCCTGGTCTCGGGAAACGTCTTCGACCTGGTTCCCTGGCGAGGCGAGTCCGGCCTGAAGTACCTGCCCTTGAAGGAGTTCCTGGCCCAGGTCCTCTTCGGATCCTTCGACGTGGTCCTGTACTATAGCCGGGGAGCAGGGCTCAAGCCCCTGAAGGGGCAGGAGGAGTTCCACCGCTACCTCAAGATCCTCGACGAGTGGACCCAGACCACCTTCACCTCGGGCCGGCTGCCTCGGGAGGCCAGCCAGGCCCTGGAGATGATGGACTCCTTCCTGCGCTACAGCCAGACCCGGACCGTGGTGGAAAAGGGGCAGGTCGTCCGCGCCCCCCTGCGGACCGCGGTGCTGATCGACTTCGTGCAGTACATCGTCCCCCAGGCCGATCCCGCGCACATGAACGATCGCTCGACCGAGACCCTGATCCGCCTTCTGGACTGGGCCTCGGACCCCGGCATGCTGGGGGCTCAACTGGCCACGGTGCTCCTGACCGAGAACCTGGCGGGCCTGAGCCGATCCCTGGTCGAGAACCCCTACTCGGCCAAGGTCCAGATCCCCCTGCCCTCCGAGTCGGATTGCCTGGAGTACCTGGAGTTCCTCAAGGGGCAGTTCCCCGACCTGGAATCCGCCTGCGAGCTGCCCCTGGCCAGCATGGCCGGGAAGCTGGTGGGCCTGACCCGGGTCAACATCCTGCACATGGTGGCCCTGGCGGTCCGCAACCAGCGCCCGATCTCGGTCAAGTACCTGGCCGACCTCAAGAAGGAGCTGATCGAGAAGGAATGCTATGGCCTGCTGGAGTTCGTCGAGGCCCGGCGCACCCTCCAGGACGTGGCCGGCCTGGCCGAAGCCAAAGCCTGGCTGCGTCAGGACGCCCTGTTGATCCGCGAGGGCAAGCTCAGGTCCGTCCCCATGGGGTACCTCATGACCGGGCGGATCGGCACCGGAAAGACCTGGTTGACGAACTGCTTTGCGGGCGAGGTCGGGGTCCCCTTCGTCGTCTTCAAGAACTTCCGCGACAAGTGGATGGGCGCCACCGAGGGGAACCTCGAGAAGATCTTCCAGGTCCTGCGGGCGCTCGGCCAGGTGATCGTCTTCGTCGACGAGGCCGACCAGATGACCGGCAAGCGCGGAGGAGGCGATGAGAGCGGGGTTTCGGGGCGCATCTACGCGATGCTGGCCGCCGAGATGAGCAACACCGCCAACCGGGGCCGGATCATCTGGGTCTTCGCCACCTCCCGGCCCGACCTGGTCGAGGTCGACCTCAAGCGGCCCGGACGCCTGGATGTCCACATCCCCCTCTTCCCACCCCAGAGCGACGCCGAGCGCCAGGAACTCTTCGTGGCCATGGCCCGGAAGGTCGGGCTGCCCCCCGAGGAACTGCCCGAGCTTCCCCCCGGTCTGGATGTCGGCGGAAACGAGATGGAGGCCGTCATGGTCCGGGCCCAGCGTCAATTCGACCTGCAGGCCCAGGCCGAGCGCAGCCTCAAGGAGGTCCTGGCCGAGGTCGTTTCCCAGTACCGTCCGGTTCCGCATCGGCGCAACCTGGAATACATGGACCTGGTGGCGGTCAAGGAATGCACCGACGAGGCCTTCCTTCCCGAGTGCCATCGTCACCTCGAGCCAGCCGAACTGGATCGGCGTCTCGACGAACTCAAGAGGGAACTGGGAATCTCATGAAACTGACCCGTCTTCTGGTCCAGCTCGGTCTGGTCCACGAGCGCGCGCCCGAGAAGGCCTCCCCCGCCGAGGAGCCCGCTCCGCTTTCGACCGTGGTCTTGAGCCTGGAGGATCTGCGGGCTCGCGCGCTCGACGACCAGGTCCGCCAGGAGGCGACGGAACTCGGCCTGGAGAAGTCGTGGGAGGAGATCTATCGCGAGCAGGGCCTGGGCGAGCCGCCCGGGGGCGTCTGCCTGGAGGAGCTCGACCGAAAGGTCCAGGGACTCTCGGAAGACGAGGCGCGGGTCCTGGTCCTGGGGATCCTCAAGGAGAAGGGCGCCCCGATCCGGGAGGTCCTCCTGGACGGGCAGAGCCGGGACGAGGCCCTGGATGCCTACGAGATCCTTCTCGAGAAGAGGGTCGCCCTGCGCAGGGCGGCGCTCGAGCAGAGGATGGACGAGCTGAATCGCGAGGTTCAGGCCCTGCAGGCCCGTTCGGCGGACCTCCAGGCTGCCCTGGAGGCCTGGAAGCAGCGCAAGCGCGAGGAGGAGGACCTGATGGAACTCCTCGGAGGCATGCTGGCCCGGGTCCAGGAGCAGGAGTCCAAGGCCGGCCCTTCGGGGCCAGGCACCGGGTCGGCCGCCCGCCCGTGACCCTTCCAGGCAGGTCGCCCGCCGGCCCCGGCGAAGGCCTGCCCCTACAATCCTTTCGAAACAGGGGGCTTCCATGGCGGACCTGCACCTGATGGAATACAACGAATCCGATCGGGCCGACTACCTGGCGGTGGTGGCCTCGATGGCCGGGGCGGACGGCCAGGTCAGCTCCGAGGAGATCCTGGCCCTGCAGGAGCTCTGCAGGCACTTCGTGTTGGGTCCCGACGCGCGCGGGCGGGTCATGGCGGCGACCACTCCCGGCACCGAGGATCTGGAAGGGACCCTCGAGCGCCTTTCCGGCACGGATCTGCGCCACGCCCTGACCCTGGATCTGTGTTCCATGGCCTGGCAGGACGGGCAGTTCTTGGAAGCCGAGGAGGCCGAGATCCGGCGTCTGGCCGGGCGCCTGGGCTTGACGGACCGGCAGATCTCCGCCCTGATGCACTTCGCCTCCTCCCTGCGCCAGGGAGTCAACCCGGAGCAGGGGTTGGCCCTTCTGGAGGCCTCCGGGGTTCCCCGGGCGGCCCTGGCGATGTCGGCCACCCTCTTCGGGATGAGTCAGGCCGGAGTCGCTGTGGCACGCCAGGCCCTGGAGACCCTCTAGGAGCCTGTGGCCTGAGCCCTCGGCGCGCCGGGTCGCATCCGGTTCCAGGGCAGGGACCAGCCCGGCCCGTTCAGAAAGGGGGGGCATTCCACGCACCTGGGGCCGATTCCGGCCGAGGAGTCTCCATGCTGCGCTCCCTAGTCGCCTTGTTCGTTCTGGTCTCGCTGGTCGGTTGCGGACGCCCGGTCACCATGCAGGGAGGGGAGCCCGCTCCCGTCAGCCGGGTCGCGGTGGCCTCGCCAGAACCCGGGATCTCTCCGAGTCCGAGTCCGAGTCCAAGTCCGAGTCCGAGTCCAAGTCCGAGTCCGAGTCCAAGTCCGAGTCCGTCCCCCGGCATGCCCGCGGCGGAAGAGGTGCCGGTCAGGACCGGAGTGCAGCAGGTGCATGACAAGGATGGCTCGGTCCTGATCCAGATTCCCGCGGGGACCTTCACGATGGGCTCGGAGGAGGCTGACGCGGAGGAGTCCGAGAAGCCCGTGCGCACCCTGAACCTGCCGGAATTCTGGATCGGCCGCACCGAGGTCACCAACTCGCAGTTCGAGCGCTTCGTCTCGGAGACCGGCCACGACGCCGGCAGCGTCTGGAAGGCCGAAGCCGGGAAATGGGGCCCGAAGGCTCCGGTCCTGGGGGTCTCGTGGGAGGATGCCCAGGCCTATTGCCGATGGGCCGGCCTGCGCCTTCCCACCGAAGCCGAATGGGAGAAGGCCGCGCGCGGGACGGAGGGCAACAAGTACCCCTGGGGTCCTGAGTGGGATCTCAAGAAGGCCTGGGTCCTGGATTCCACCGGAGGCAAGGTCCGTGAAGTCGGGAGCCTGCCTGCGGGAGCTTCGCCCTTCGGATGCCTGGACATGGCCGGAAGCGCCAATGAGTGGTGCCAGGACTGGTATGATCGCTATCCGGGCAGCGACCACCAGGATGAGGCCTTCGGCACCCGGTACCGGGTTTCGCGTGGAGGTTGCTGGTACAATAACGGCCCGGAGGAGACGCGGACCTCGGCTCGTCAGCCCTTCCTTCCCGATGAACGGCTCAGCGGTTCTGGTTTTCGGGTGGCGCGGTCCGCGGCTTCCCGGGATTGAGCCGGGTTGAGGTTGCGAACCTGCCGCGGGTGCGCAGGAACTGGTCGAGTTGGGTCTCTTCGCGCCCCGTGGACAGGCTCTTGAGGACTCCCAGCACCCGCCCGGGGTTCCTGGCCAGCGCCACGGCGTAGAAGGCTGCCAGCAGGGCCTTCTGTGCTGTCAGGAGGAAGCGCCTGCCCAGCGAAGGGTTGAAGGTCGCCTGGAGGCGTCCGCCTCGAGCCAGGGCCGTGTAGCAGTAGAGGTCGTCCACCTCGAGATCCTGCTCTTGGAGGATCTTCTCGAAGTCCCGAGATCCCGGATAGGGCGTGAACACCATCACGGCCGCGTCGCGGGCTCCCGCCCACGCGCAGCGCATCAGGAATCGGAATGAGGCCCAGAGATCCGCGAGCCTCTCTTCGGGGTGCCCGATGATCACGTTCACCCGGGCCACCAGGCCGGTTCGGCTGGCAGCCCGGATCGACCCCAGCATCTTCTCGAGGTCCACCCGCTTGCGGAAGACCCGGAGCATCCTGGTCGAGCCGCTCTCGGGGGCATAGGTCAGGTTCCGGCACCCGGCGGCTCGGATGGCGCCCAGGACCTCTTCGTCCAGGGCTTCCGAACGGGTGCCGGAGGGCAACTGCCAGGTGATCTCCAGGCCTTCGCGACGGATCTCGCTGCAGAACTCCAGGATCCAGTCCTTGTGCAGGATCGCGGTGAGGTCGCAGAAGTTGAAGTTCTGGGCCCCGAATCTTTGGACGTAGGACTTCATCTCCAGGACGACCTGGCGGGGAGGGAGCGTCCGGTACAGGCGAGTCCACATTCCTGGGGCCGAACAGAAGCTGCACTCGTAGGGGCAGCCGCGGCTGGCCAGGATCGGCATGGCCCGGCCCCGGTTCACCCCGAAGCCGTCGGGAACCGCCAGGTATTTCTCCAGTGGGAGCAGATCCCAGGCCGGCCTGGGCAGCTTTTCGGGGTGTCGGCAGCGCTCCACGGGGCTCGCCGGAGCGGACCGGGCCGAGACGACCCCGGGCATGGCCCCTGGCCCTCGGCCCTCCAACAGGGCCCGGAAGAGCGCTACCGCCGTCCGCTCGCCTTCGCCTCGCACGCAGAAGTCCACTGCCCGCGACTGGCGGAAGATCCAGGGCCAGAAGGAGGTGGCATTCTCGCCCCCCAGGACGATCTGGATCTCGGGGCGGGCCTTCTTGAGGATCTCGGTCAGGCTGCGGAGGGTGGGCCACTCGTGCAGGTACATGTGCGAGATGCCCACCACCCGGACGGAGGGCTCGAGGCGCTGGAGGATCTCCTGGGGGCTGAGCCCGACCAGGACCAGGGGGCCGATCGGGCTGGCCAGGATCTGATGGCGGTCCAGGGCCTCGCCGGCGGCGTCGATCACCTGCAGGGGAATCCCGGCTTCCCGCAGGGCGGCCGCGATGCAGGCCAGTCCGATCGGGGGCGCGGCGCCCGTGCAGCTCAGGCTTCCGGGGACCTGGAGAAGGGCAGGACGGATCAGGGCCACCTGGGGGGAGGCCTGGGAGGGAGGCGAATCGGCCACTTCAAGGGAAGGTCGGTGGGGGCAGCCACGAGGTCCCCCCATCGACCGACTCAGATCTTGAAGGCCTGGGGGCTGTAAGGTGCCCAGTTGTCGGAGATCTCGGCGATCTGACGCTTCTGTGCGGCGGCCCATTCCTGGAGTTTGTCCTGATACTGCTTCAGGGCCAGGGCCTCGGGGCTGGAGGCGATCTGCGCGCGGGTCGTGGCCCGGCGATCGAGCACCCGATCCCGCACCTGGTTCACCTGGCCGTGAAGGGCAGGGGGCATGGTCTGCTTGAGTTCCTGGGCCCGGGCGCGGATGCTGGCCGTCTCCTCTTCGACCTGGGCCTGCTCGGAAAGCTCCTGGAAGCGCTTCTGACCATCCGGCTGGGAGAGCATCTCCTGCATCCGGGAGGGGTTCCCGGTCAACTCGGCGAGGCGGGCCCGGGCCGAGCCGCTGGGGGGAGTGTTGTCGGCGTTGAGTTGCGCGTCCTGATAGGCCTCGAGCTTGCGGCGCTCGTACTTCTGGCGCAGGACGGCCTGCTCGGGGGTCTCGGGGCCACGGACCGCCACGGGCTCTCCCTCAGGTCCATTGGGCCACTCGTAGTGGTGCTCGCGGAAGTAGTCCGCCTTGGCCTCCTCGAGATCCTTTTCACCCCGCTCGGCCATCAGCCGATCCCGCTCGTCCAGGGCGGCCGTGGTTTCCTGGAGGGTCATCATGAGCTGGCGGAGCTCGTCGAAGTTGACCCCGGGGACGGCCATCGTGCCGGTATTGCCCATGGCGACGCTGGGGTCGAGGTCCGGGCCCATGTTCACGTAGAGGTTCTTGGGGTCGATCTGCTGCATCCAACTGACCATGGTGGCCAGGTTGCCGATCGTGTTGAGTCCGGCGATCATCTCGGTTCCTCCTTGGAGTCTGATGGCACCGCATGGGGCATCTTGGGCTCTGAATCCCTACAAGGTCAGACCGGAGGTTTTTCGTCGCGGCCTGACCTTGGACCTTTTCGGGAAAGGGAAGGGGGGGTCAGGGGGGGGGCATCCAGTGGCCCTGCAACACGAGTTCTTCGGACCAGGCCTGGAAGTCCAGCAGCTCCAGGACGGCCCCCTGACCCAGGGCGGCCACGGGCATCTGGGAGGGCAGCAACACGTCCAGGGGAACCGTGCGCAGGGCCTCGGAAATCTGTCTTCGCAGGCGCTCCTGCTCGTCCTGGCTGCGGCTGCGCAGGTGTCTGGACAGGAACTCGATCCGCTCCACGTCCGGGTGGAAGACCATCGCCAGCGGAGGGCCCGGGCGACTCTCCAGGCCCGCCATCCCGCGGATCCGGGCACCGGGTTCCCAGCCCGAGAAGGGCCCCAGCCTCCAGTGGACGTTGGCGACCAGCTCCTGGACCCCCAGGGCGCCCTGCCCCCGATGGGCGCGGTAGTCCACCTCCAGTTCCGAGATCTCCACGGCGTCGATCTCCAGTTGCATGAAGAGGACCGGCTGGCGGACCCGGGCCTGGGTGGGGAGGGTCTGGCGCAGCGGCAACAAGGCGGGGATGGCGCGTTTCAGGACGTCGTTCATGGCTTCCGCGGACAAGGCCACGGCGAAGCCTCCGGGCTCCCGGAGGCGATCCCGGAGGAGGTCGGGCCCCGAATCGCGGACGCCTGGAGTCGTCGGCCCGGCCACCACCACCAGGCCGGTCCGCCGATCTCCGGTGGGATGGGTCAGCACCTCCATCGCCCCCAGGTCGCTGGCGCGCAGCGCGCCCGAAGCCACCAGATCCTTCCAGTAGGCGCCCGGGACAGGGATCCGGAATCCCCGGGCCAGCGCGGCGGCCAGGGTGGCCTGCAGTCCGGCGCTCACCTCGGCGGGAAGGGCCAGGGCCACGGGACGCGTGATCCGCAACTCCAGGCTGTCGGGGACCAGGTTGAACTCCAGCTCGGCCCCCACCAGGGCCGGCCGGGTCAGCACCTCCCAGTGCCCTTCGATTCCGGGCAACGGACGTCCCAGGATTCGGGTGGTTCCGGCCAGGGAGCCGTAGAGGCGGACCTGGCCCGGTTGGCAGCCCAGGAGGGTCATCCCCAGCTCGGAGATCTCCAGGCGGGTCTGCTCCTTGGCATCCGTCCAGCGGAAGGCGCCGGGTTGGCTCTGCCGGAAGCGGGTCAGGGCCTGCTGCAGGAAGCCCTCTCCCAGTTGTGCCAGGACCCGGACCGAGCCCCGGCGGGCGTGGTCCTGTCGGGGCGGGGTCACGCGGATGTCCATGGCCCGCGAGCCGGCCACGGTGGCCTCCAGGGTGCACAGGCTGCCCGGGGAGAGTTCCGACCAGCCTGGCGGGGCCGAACCCTCCCATTCCAGATCCACCTCGCGCTGGCGCCCCCCACCCATGGCCAGTCGGGCCCGGGGCGGGAAGAGCGAGAGGACCTCTGCCTGCAGGCGGCCCCGGGTGGCCCCATCGGGAGCCTGGAGGGCCGAGGGGCCGAAGTCTCGGAGTCTGGGGCGGATCCAGACCTCGCCGGGCCTCCACTGGCCCGCCAGGCGCACCACCAGGCCCTCGAGGCCGCGAAGGTGGGCCACCTCGCCCCGGAGCGTATAGCGCTGGGGAAGATGGATGGTGTGATCCAGTTCGGGCAGGATCCAGGCGCTGCCCTCCTGGAGGATCGCCAGGCGGCGGTCGGGAGAAGCCAGGGCCGGCCGGCTCCAGGGCAGGAACAGGGCCAGGGCCAGGGCCAGCAGCGTGGCCCGGGTCAGCCGCGAGCTTCGCGCCATCTCAAGGCCACCGCCGCCAGGACGAAGTGGAGGGCCAGGACGGGGAGCAGGACCCCGAAGATGGCCCCGGGGGGAATCGCGAAATCGACGCCGGCGAAGGGGAGACCCAGTTCCGCCAGGCGCTCGTTCAGGCGTGCCAGGCTGGCCAGCCCGCCAAAGCACCAGCGGCTGATCGCCAGCAAGGAGAGGGTGTTGAGGGGCTCGGGCATGTTCTCGGCCCGGATGAAGGCTCCCGAGAAGACCAGTTGCAGGATCAGCACCACCGAGACCAGGCTCATGGACTGTTCGGCGCTGGCCGTCAGGCTCGACATGATCAGCCCCAGCAGCACCCCCCCCAGGCAGGCCGCGAACAGGAAGAGGAAGGCCTGGCCCAGTCCGGATGCGTCCAGGGCCAGGGGGATCCGGAGCAGGACGGTGGCCAGCAGGATCGCGCTCTGGACCAGGCCCACGAACCCCAGCAGGATCACCTTGGAAAGCAGATAGGGGACCAGTTGGAGGTTGACCAGCCGCTCCCTGCGGAAGATCGGCAGTTCCTTGACCACCTCCCGGCAGGAGTTGATCACCCCGAACATCAGGCAACTCATCATCAGCAGGAAGAGCAGGGTCTGCCCGTCCTGGATGGGGAAGAGGCCCCGGCCGCTGAACTCCTGGCGCAATCCGAAGAGGTCCGGCTCGAAGAGGAGGGCCAGGATGATCCCGATGACGGGAGCCTGTCCCAGCAGCAGGGCCAGGTTCTGTTGATCGGCTCGGAGCAGTCGGGCGTAGCGTTCCAGCAGGACTCCCAGTTGTCGCCCAGAGGCCAGCAGCCTTTGGCCCGGGCCGGATCCGGGGGCCGGGACCGGGCGGGAAGGCGCGCTCGGGTGGGGAGGCCGGGGGGGGGGGAGGCTCTGCAGGAAGCGCTCGCGCCAGAGGATTCCAGCCTCGGCGCTGTCCAATGCCAGGTAGATGTCGGCGAAATCCTCCACCCCGAAGAACTCCAGGGCCTGGCGGGGCGGGCCGAAGAAGGCCAGGCGGCCACCGGGAGCCAGAAAGGCGACCTGGTCGCAGAGCAGGATGTTCTGGGTGGCGTGGGTGATCAGGATGACCGTGCGTCCGCCCCGGGCCAGCCGGGCCAGCAACTGCATGGTCTTCTTCTCCATCCCGGGGTCCAGCCCCGAGGTGGGTTCGTCCATGAACAGGACCCCGGGTTCGGTCAGGAGTTCGACCCCCACGCTGACGCGTTTGCGTTCCCCTCCGCTCAGGGTTCCGATCCGGTTCTGTCGGCGGTGGCCCAGGCCCATCGTGGCCAGGACGAAGTCCACCCTTCGCTGGATCTCGCGCTGGTCGGTGTCTGCCGGCAGACGCATGCGGGCCGAGAAGCGCAGGGCCTCTTCCACCCCCAGGTCGCGATGCACGATGTCGTCCTGGGGGACGTAGCCCAGCAGGGACCGGAAGAGATCGGTGGCCAGGGCGGAGTCCAGCCCGTTGTACAGGACCTGTCCCGAGGTGGGGCGGCGCAGCCCCAGAAGGCAGCTCAGCAGGGTGGATTTCCCCGCGCCGCTGGCGCCGACCAGGGCTACGAACTCGCCGGGACGGACCGAGAGGCGGATGCGGTCCAGGATCGCGCGCTCCGAGCCCGGTGGAGTCCACACCAGATCGATCGCTTCGACCCCGATCCGGCGACCCTCCTCGGTCTCGCGGAGGCCCTGGCCGTCGAAGACCAGCCGGCAGGGGCCGGCATAGACCTCCTGTCCGGGCGAGAGGATCGCCTCCTGGATGCGGACCCCTTCCACGAAGGTGCCGTTGGCGCTCTCCAGATCGCGCAGGATGAAGGATTCGCCCTCCCGGCTCAACTCGGCGTGGCGTCGGGAGACCATGGGCGAATCCAGGACCAGGTCGCATTCGGGGTGGCGTCCCAGGACCTGGAGGATCATCGTCCGACCCCCGAGGGCAGGGCCCGGGGAAGCTCCCGGGCCGCCTCGCGGAAGGCCCGGCTCTCCTCTGCGTCCAGGGACTGGATCGCCTGGAGCATGGCCCCGGTGGGAAGCCTGCCTTCCGGCACCTGATGGCGCGCCCGGCGGTAGACCCGATCGAAGAGGGGGGCCACGGGCCGGGATCCGCTGCGCCTCAAGGGGTGGGCCCGCTCGAAGTCCAGCGTCTTGTCGGGCTCGCGACCTTCCCGCAGGGCCAGGTGATCCTCCAGGAGGGCCATCCACCAGCGTCCGAGTTCTTCGGGGTCGGCGCCCAGATGGGCGGCGGTGTTGCGATCCACGCGCACCAGAAGCGTGCCTCCCCGGCTCGAGATCGTCCATTCGCCGTCCTGCTTGAGACCTTGCAATCCCTCCAGGCCCCCCCCCCGGAGCAGGGAGGCCAGCGCGTTGGAGGTCGCCCGGGCCCGTTCCAGGCCGCTGGAACTCCGATCGGGCGCGAAGAGGGCGAACTCGGCGCCATGCAGGGTCGCCGCCCCGGCCAGGATCCGCTCCAGCGGAGCCGGCTCAAAGCCCGTGCCGTCCTGATACCACGACGGAACCGGTGGGGTGCGCGTCAGGGCCAGGGTCAGGAAGACCAGGGCCAGGCCCAGCAAGAGCAAGGGGAGGAGGCGAAGCGGCCCGACGGGGGACGGAGCCTCCTCGCGCAGGGCGACCTGGACGGTCGGGGAGGTTGCTGCAGGCAACCCTGCCTCCGGAGTCGGCACGACGTAGAGCGCCGGGAGCCGGGTCGAGGGGGAGGGCGGCCCGTCTGGCCCGGAGGCCGCGGGCGGGGGCC
>JALHDH010000078.1 GCA_022839105.1 bacterium | reverse complement strand
GGCCGCCGAGATGGAGAAGCTCTTCGAGAACATCTTCCGCAGCGTGAACATCGCCCTGGTCAACGAGCTGGCCATCCTGTGCCGCGAGATGGGCCTGGACGTCTGGGAGATCATCGAACTGGCCTCCACCAAGCCCTACGGCTTCATGCCCTTCTATCCCGGCCCCGGGATCGGCGGGCACTGCATCCCCCTGGATCCCTTCTACCTGACCTGGAAGGCCCGGGAATTCGACCACCAGACCCGCTTCATCGAGCTGGCCGGAGAGGTCAACACCCGCATGCCCTACCACGTGGTCAGCCTGGTGGCCGAGGCCCTGGGTGAGAAGGGCCTGAAGGGGGCCCGGGTGCTGGTGCTGGGGGTGGCCTACAAGAAGGACGTGGCCGACCCCCGCGAGTCGCCCTCCCTGCGGGTCCTGGAGATCCTCCGGAACCGGGGGGCCCGGGTGGACTATCACGATCCCCTGATCCCCAGCTTCCGCTGTCACTCAGGGGTCGAGAGGCACTCGGTCGATCTCGAACACCTGGAGGACTACGACTGCGTGGTCCTGGCCACCGACCACTCGAGCTATGACCTGGTCGAGATCGCCGCGCGCAGCCGACGCCTGGTCGATACCCGGGGCGTGACCCGGGGCCTGGAGGGCCTCAAGGGGATCACCCGGCTGGGGGCCCCCAACCAGGACGAGGAGGCCCGATGAGGGAACCCGGTGCGGGAGTCCTGGTCCTGGGCGCCGGAGACTGGGGCCGCAACCTGATCCGCAACTTCCACGACCTCGAGGCCCTGAGCGGGATCTGCGAGATCAACCCGAAGCTGCTGGAGGAGGCCCGGGCCACCTATCCCGAGATCCCGACCTGGGAATCCCTGGACCAGGCCCTGGCCGAGCGGAACTTCGAGGCCGTGGCCATCGCCACCCCGGCCTTGACCCACTACCCGTTGGCCCGCCGGGCACTGGAGGCCGGGTTTCCGGTCTTCCTCGAAAAGCCCATGGCCTTGTGCAGCGAGGAGTCCCGCCACCTGGTCGAGTTGTCGCGGCGTCGGGGGCGGATGCTCATGGTGGGCCATCTTCCCCTGTTCATGCCGGCCATCGAGGAACTCAAGGCCGTCCTGAAGGCCCGCACCCTGGGCGAGATCCTCTACCTGCAGGCCCGCCGGGTGAACCTGGGCCGGGTCCGCAAGCACGAGAACGTGCTGTGGAGCCTGGCGCCCCACGACGTGGCCGTCTTCCTGTACCTGCTGGGCGAGATGCCCACCGAGGTGCACTGCTTCGGACAGGCCTGGCTTCAGCCCGACATCGAGGATCTGGTCTTCCTGGAATTGCGCTTCCCAGGGAACCGGATCGCCGCGGCGCAGTTCTCATGGCTGGATCCCGGTCTGGAGCGCCGCCTGACGGTGGTCGGCCGCAAGGGCATGGCCGTGGTGGACGAGTTGAATCCCCACAACCGCCTGCGCGTCACCGATCGGCGCTTCGACCCGGTCAAGGGCCTGACCGTCTCGGGAACCGACCGTTTTCCACAACTGGCTTCCGAGCAGCCCCTGGCTCGGGAATGCCGTCACTTCCTGCACTGCGTGCGCACGGGCAAGCGCCCCCCCCGCAGCGGAGGCGCCCTGGGCCACCAGGTGGTGCGGGTCCTGGAGGCCGCGACGCACTCGCTGCGTGAAGGGGGAACCTGGAAGGTCCTGGAGGAGGACAGCCTTGATCGACGCCTCAGCACAGTTGCCAGCAGGTCTTGAACTTCCCGCCTTCACCGTGGTGGAGGCCGAAGTCCGGATCCAACCGGGCCTGAAGATCGGCCCCTTCTGCCATCTCCAGCGCGGCGCCCAGGTGGGCGCCGACGTCGAGATCGGCTCGCACGTGGTGATCGGCGAGGGTGCCGTCCTGGAGGACGGGGTCCGGCTGGGTTCCCACACGGTGATCCACCCCCACACCCGAGTTGGAGCCGGAAGCCTGGTCGGAGACCACACGATCCTGGGCAAGCTGCCCAGCACGGCCTCGACCAGCACCCTGAAGGCCGCGGGCGAGTTGCCGCCCCTGATCATGGGCCCGGGCTGCACCGTGGGAGCCCTGGCGGTGATCTATGCCGGGACGGTCCTGGCCGAAGAGGTCTTCGTGGCCGACCTGGCCTCGATCCGCGAGCGCTGTCGGTTGGACCGGCGGGTGATCGTGGGCCGGGGGGTGACCGTCGAGAACGACGTGACCATCGGCGAGGCCACCAAGCTTCAGGCCGAAGTCTACATCACGGCCTTCAACTACCTGGCCCGCACCGAAGAGCGCTTCAAGCACCGCAAGGGCTGCGTCCTGCGCTCGGGGTGCCGGATCGGCGGAGCCGCGGTGCTGCTGCCCGGGGTCGAGGTCGGCGAGGAGGCCGTCGTGGGAGCCGGCTCGGTGGTCACCCGGGCCGTCCCGCCCATGAAGGTGGCCTATGGGGTGCCCGCCCGCGTGGTGCGACCCACCCCGCCCGAGCAACTGCTCAGCGCCCAGAAGAAGTCCTGAAGACCGGGGGTCCGAGAAGCGGCAGAGCCGCTCTCTGGAGCCCACATGGAAGGGAACCGAGACGATGATCCCCATCCTGGAACTGTCCACCCAATACGCCCAGATCCAGACCGAGGTGGAGGAGGCTGCCCTGCGGGCGCTGCGCTCCACCCACTATATCCTGGGTCCCGAGGTCGAGGCCTTCGAGGCCGAGTTTGCCGCCTGGAACCAGGCGCGCTTCGGAATCGGAGTCGGCAACGGGACCGACGCCCTGCACCTGGCCCTGCGGGCCCTGGGCGTGGGAGCAGGCGACGAAGTCATCTGCCCCTCCTTCACCTTCGTGGCCACGGCGGGGGCCGCCGCCCTGACGGGAGCCACCCCGGTCTTCGCGGACATCGATCCCGAGACCTATGCCCTGGATCCGGCCAGCGTCGAGGCGGCCATCACGCCCCGCACCCGAGCCATCGTGGCGGTCCACCTCTATGGCCACCCCGCCCCCATGGAGGAGCTGCAGGAGATCGCCCGGCGCCACGGCCTGGGCCTGGTCGAGGACTGCGCCCAGTCCACCGGAGCCACCCTGAACGGCCGCCGGACGGGGAGCATGGGGGATCTGGGCTGCTTCTCGTTCTTCCCCAGCAAGAACCTGGGTGGGATCGGAGACGGCGGGATGGTGTTGACCAGCAACCCCGAGCTGGCCGAGAAGGTTCGCATGCTGCGCGGCCACGGCTCGAAGGTCCGCTACTACCACGAGATGGTGGGGACCAACAGCCGCCTGGACGAGATCCAGGCCGCCGTCCTGCGGGTCAAGCTGCGCCACCTGGAGGCCTGGAACCTCCGACGTCGGGAGATCGCCGCCGCCTATACGGCCGGGCTTGAAGCGACCTGCGCCAGCCCTCCGGTCGAGAAGCCCGGCTGCGAGCACGTGTACCACCAGTACACCGTGCGCACCCCGGACCGGGACGCCCTGCAGAAGCACATGCAGGCCTCGGGGGTCGGCGCGGTGATCTACTACCCGGTCTGCCTGCACATGCAGAAGGCCTTCTCCCACCAAGGGCTCTCGACCGGCTCGCTTCCGGTCAGCGAGAAGGCTCAGGCCGAGGTCCTCTCGCTCCCGATGTTCCCCGAACTGACCGGGCAGCAGATCGAGGCGATCCTGGGAGCCCTCAGGTCCTTCGCACCCGCGCCCGCCACGGTGGGATAGCATGTTCGGGTGGCTGCGCCGGCGCCTGGGCAGGCGTCCTGGTCTTCTCGACCTCGAGCAGCGGTTGGCCCGCTGCCTGGAGGAGCGAACCACCCTCCGACTGGAGGGTGAGGATCTCTATGCCCAGTTCGCCGGCACCCCGGGCACCGACGAGGCCCGGGGGCAGGCCCGAAGAGGCCGGCTGGATCTGGCCGCGGAGGCGCTCCTGGAGCACTTCCACGACCGGATCCGGCCGATCTTCTTCCTGCACTACTCCGAGCCCCACCTGCTCCGCCCCCGACTCGAGCAGCATCCCGCAGAATGCCGGGCCATCCTCCAGGGCAGCGAGGATCTGCTGGCCCATCGCTTCTCGCCCCTGGGCGCCGAGCCGCGCTCCTTCGGCGGCACCATCGACTGGTTCTCGGACTTCCAGGATCACAGTTGGGGACGCGCCCACCTGCTGGACCTGCGCGAGCAGTTCGCCGGGCGGCTGCCGATGCCCACGGTGGAGATGGGCCCCATCGCGGTGACCTGGGAGTTCAATCGCCACTCCCACTTCGTCCACATGGGGAGGGCCTACTGGCTGACCGGATACGAGCGCTTCGCCAGCGAGTTCATCGTCCAGGTGGTGGACTGGAGCGAGCGCAACCGGCCCCTGGAAGGCGTGAACTGGCTGGACCCCGAGACCGTGGCGGCCCGCTGCATCAACTGGCTGCTGGCGCTGCACATGTTCCTGGGCTCCGAGCAGTTGACCCCGGATCTGCTCTCGCGAATTCTTTCCTGCCTGGTGCTTCACGGGGCCATCCTGGCCTGGTTCGTCAGGACCTCGGAGCACCCGCCCCTGGCCGCGGTCTCGGGCCTGTACATCCTGGCCTCGAGCATGCCCGAGCTGCTGCTCTCGCGCCGCTGGCTGGATCTGGCGGGCCCGGCCCTGGGTCGGGCGGCCGCCTGGGAACTGGGACGCGACGGATTGCACCGTTCCGGCTCGGTGGCCCGGCACCGCCTGGCCGTCGAGTGGCTGCTCTTGCCGCTGACCCTGCACCTCCTGAACCGCACGACGCCCCCGGCCGGCCTGGCCGAGGCCGCGACCGCTTCCCTGGACGTCTTGAACCACCTGCGGCCTCCGGCCGGACCGCTTCCCGATCTGGGGGAGAGCGCCTCGCCGGGCTTCCTGGGGTGGAACTGCGGGGCCTCCGAGCACGCCCGCCGCCTGCTGGCCCTGGGCGCCCTGACCTTGAGGCGCGGAGAGCTGCGCCCCCCCCAGCGCGAGATGCCGGGCGAGCTGTACTGGTGGTGCGGCCCCTCGGCCGCCGAGCAGTACAACTACCTGCCCAACCACGACCCCGGCACGAACCGCAGGCTCTTCAGCGAGGTCGGCCTGGCTTGCGCCCGGGACCAGTGGGAGGGGAAGGCCTCCTGGTGCCTTTTGCGGGGAGCCCCTGCTCCGGGCGGCTTCCCGGATGGACGCGCCCTTCCCCCCTCCGAGCGCGAGAACCCTGCCCACCACGACGACGCCCTGAGCCTGTGCCTGGTCCTGGATGGCGAGCCCTTCCTGATCGAACCCGGGCTTCCCCCCCTCCAGAGCCCGGCCGGCCTCCTGCTCTCGCGGGTCGGCTATCACTCGGCCCCTCGCCTTCCCGGCGAGCCCGAGCCGCTGATCTGCCGTCCCCTCTCGGAGGGGGACCCGGCCTGCCGGGAAGTCCGCATGCAGGAGCGCGAGGGCGGGATCCTGTTCTCGGCCACCCGGGCGATCTGGAAGGGCCCCGAGGAATCCTGGCCCCTGCACCGCGACGTCCTCTTCCGGCCGGGCTCCAAGACGGTGATCGTCCGGGATCGCTTCGAGGGTCAGGGCGAGGCCATGGTGGAGTCGAACCTCCTGCTGGCCCCCCACATGGACATCCTGATGCGCGGCGACATGGGATGCCTGGTCCGGGGCAAGCGCCTCCATGCCCGGATCAACCCGATCTTCCCCACCCGCCTGCGCTACAACCATGCCCGCGGCCAGACCCGACCCTTCGGAGGCTGGCACTGGAGCGAGGGCCGCGGCCTGCAGCCCACCTCGCGGCTGCGCTACTTCACCCCCCTGACGCTGCCGGCCACCGTCTACCTGTGGATCAACTGGGACCCCCGCGAACCGGCAGTCCCTCGACCACGAGACCTGGATCTGATGCTGGACGGCAGGCGAGGCTGAGATCCGCCCGGGCCACAGAACCTGAAGGTCGAACCAGACAAGGAGGGTCCGTCTGATGCGCGCAGCTCCTGGCCCTGATCCGCAGGGTTGCCCCTCCGCCAAGGGCCAGCCCGGGAATCCGGAAAGGGCCGGGTCGGGCGCGTGCCCGGCGGGGTGGAAGAGACCCGGTCCGAGGTGGCCGAAGGTCCTCTGGCAGACCCTCCTGCTCGGGCTCCTGCTGGGTCTGGCGATCCACCAGACCCTGAAGACGCGGATCCCCTCCCCTCTCCCACTCGAACCTCAAGTCCAGGCCCGGGAGGAGGCCCCCCCGACCAGGAGCCCGGACGCCCCGAAGGCCTCGATCAGCCCGTCCCCCGAACCGGCCGTTGAAGCCCCGCCCCCGGCCTCGCCGGAAGAGCCCGCCGAGAGGATCCTCCTGGAGTACCTCGAGGCCCGACCGGAAGACCGGGAAAGGCTGCGGAGTCGGCTCCTGGAGGCACGCGAGTTTCTGTACGGCCCCAATCCGGACGGGTCGGGGTTGATGAGTTTCCAGAGGGTCCTGTACCTGACCTTCCTGACCGAGGAGCTGGGCGAGGGCGACCATCCCAAACAGAAACTGGACCCCGGCGAGGCGGTCTGCTACGACTATGTCTTCGCCAACCCCCGGCAATCCGCGGCCGAGTTCCTCCGCCTGCGCATGAAGCACCGGTTCAGTTGGGAGCTCTTCGCCCAGCTCGGCGGCGGACCGGCCACCCGGTTCAGGACCGGCAACACCCAGTTCAACGAGTTCCTCCTGGACCATCTGGGCCAGTTGGAGGGCAAGAGGGTCCTGGAGCTTGGAGGGGGACTGGGCCTTCTGGCCTGGGAGGCCGCCCGGCGGGTCGGCCCCAACGGGAAGGTCTACCTGGTCGAGATCGACCCCAGCCTGGGGGATTTCGTCGAGTATACCAAGACCCGCGAGGAATACCGGGAACTTGCCCCCCGCCTGGAGTTCCGGCTGGCCGTCGCGCCGCACGATCCCGGAGTCCCCCAGGTCGATGTCGTGATCATGCAGGAGGTCCACCTTCTCTGCAACGACAGGATCGAGTGGTTCCGCCAGAAGATGCTGCCCAACCTGGTCCGCTCGCTGTCCCCCGGAGGGCGCCTGGCGATCCAGGAAGGGTTCCGCCCCGACGCCGACCGGGAAAAGATGCTCGAGGTCCTCTCTGCGGCGGGGTTCCGCTCCGTCGGCGTCGAGACTCTTCCCAACGGAGCGGGATTCCTGATGGTGGTCGAGCGCCCCTGACCCAGGGGGGTGGGCTCAGAGCCTCTCGATCCCGAAGAGCGGCTGCCCGGCCTGGACCACCTGGCCGTTCTCGACCAGGACCTTGAGGATCCGGCAGGCCGACTCGGCCTGGATCTCGTTCATCTGCTTCATGGCCTCGATGATGCAGACGGTCTGCCCCGGGGCCACGGTCTCCCCCACCTGGACGAAGGGAGCGGCTCCCGGAGACGGGGCCTGATAGAAGACCCCGGCCAGGAGCGAGGGGATGGTGGCGCCAGGAGCCTCGGCCGGCGGCGGGGGAGCCGGACGCGGCGGGGAGGCCAGGTGGACAGGCTCCGGCGTGGACGCCCGCTCGGCCGAGAGGCGCACCTTCATCTGCTCATTCTCGTATTCCAGTTCGGAAAGGCCCTCCTCGCGAAGCACCCGGGCCAGGGAACGCACCATCTCCAGCTTCTCGTTCATGAGTCCTCCCCGGATGAGGCCGATTCCCCATCCTGCGCCTTGGTTCTGGGGCTCCGGCGACGCCGGGACCTGGCAGGCTTGCCTTCTGAAGCGCTCGCGTCCCCCTGGACGGGCTTCTCTGCGGAAGCCGAGACCACAGGCTGTGCGCTCTGCGAGCCCGGGTCGGGATTCGGGCTCCGGGGGGTCTCCTCGGCTGCGCCCGAGGCCCGCGAACTGCCGCGACGGGAGCGCCGACGGCTGCCCCGGCGGCGCCGCGTCCCCGCGGATTCCTCGTCGGAGTCGGTCGAAGCCGCTCCCTCGGCACCCGGCTCGGTCCCGGACGGTTCCGCCGACTCGCCCGCCGGCGGGGCGGAGCGGCGCCGACGGCCGCGTCCGGAGCGCCCGGAAGAGGGCTGCGAGGCCTCGGTCTCCTCGGACTTCACGGGAACCTCCGAAGCCGCCGCGGCCTCCAGCGAGTCCTCCGACTCGTGGCGACGCCGACGGGAGCGGCGGGGCTTCTCGGGAGTCTGGGGGGGCGGCGATGCCTCCGCGCCGCCCGGCTCCAGACCGGTGGCCGCCGATTCCGACTCCGGGCCGGCCGACTCGGTTCCACGCCGAGCCCGGCGACGCTTGCGGTTGCGCCGGGTCGGCTCTTCGGCGGCGGAGGGCCTGGCCGTCTCGACCTCCTCGCCCTTCCCCGAGCGGCGGCGACGGCGGCGGCGGGTGCGCTCGGCCTCCTCGCCCGATTCGGAGCGCGAGGAGGAGGTCCGCGAGAGGCGGGGGATGTCGGCCCCGTACATGGCCCGGCTGCGAACGGGCCGACGGCGCCGGCCGATCGAGACCCGACGGACCTCGACGGGGCGCAACTCGTCCTTGAGGCCCTCCAGGCCGAGTTCCCGACCGATCCTCGAGATGGCCTCCTCCAGGCGGACCTGCTGCCGGCGGTCCTTGTCGACCTCAACCAGGGTCACGACGCGCCGACGCACGTCCTCCTCTTCAAGAAGGATCCGCCAGGGCGAACTCGCCCGCTCCGCGGCCTGGACCGCCGTTTCCTCTGGCTTGGAGGGATAGACCAGATCCGAGCGGATCCCCGCCCGCCTCAGGGCGTAGACGATCGGCAGGAGCAGGGCCACCGCCTCCTGGCCATTGCCCGCCAGGCAGACCCGGGGCGGCTCGGGACCGGGCGCCTCCAGGCCGGCCTCGCGCATCGCCTCCAGCAGCGGCTCGAGATCCACCGAACAACCGACCGCCGGCGTGGAGGGGCCGCCCAGGACGGTCGAAAGCTCGTCGTAGCGGCCTCCGAAGGCCACCGCGTGACCGGCGCAGGTCACCTGGAAGATGGTCCGATCATAGTACTCCAGGTCCCGGACCACCATGGGGTTCAACTGGTAGTCGACCTTGAGCTCCTTGAGATAGGTCTTCAAGGCCGAGAAGTGATCCCGGCAATCCGGGCACAGGGTCCCGAAGATCGAGGGGGCCACCCGGGAGAGTTCCAGACAGGGCTCGGCCTGACAGGCCAGGGTCCAGGTCGGATGGGTCCGATAACGACGCTTGCAGGTCTTGCACAACTCGTCCTGACGACCCCCGAAGTAGTCCTTCAGGAGCTGGTGGTAGGCCGGCCGGCACTTCTTGCAGCCCAGGGAGTTCAACTGGACCTTGACCTCGGGAAGTCCCAGCGCCGTGCACAGATCCGAGACCATCACCAGGACCTCGGCATCCAAGGCGGGGTCCCGGAAGCCCAGGGCCTCCATCCCGAACTGGTGCAACTGGCGGCTCTCCACCTCGCGCTCGCGGCCGTGCATGAAGACCGAGCCCAGGTAGTACAGGCGGGTTGGGCCTGATTCGGGCTGGATCAGGCCGTGGTCCTGGCAGGCCCGCATGGTGGGAGCGGTCATGTCGGCCCGCAGGGCCAGCTTGCGGCCGTGCTTGTCGTGGAAGGTCCACAACTCGCGCTCGACCAGTCCGGCCGTCGCCCCCATCCCCTTGAGGAAGATCTCGGCACACTCGAACATCGGGGTGCGGATCTCGCGATAGCCGTAGTCTTCGGCCAGGTCTCGGGCCAGGTCTTCCAGGAAATGCCAGGCAGGAATCTCGGCGGGCAGGACATCCTTCGTCCCCCGAGCGCTTCGGATCGGCATGGGTCGAAAAATCCTCCGGGAACCGGGGGTCCGAGGGTCCAGGGTCGGATCGGCCCTGGAACAGGCAGGCTCGAAGTCGGCCGGTTCCTAAAAAATCCAAGGTCGGCCGCACGCAACCAGCAGGGTCCCAGGAAGGACCCACCCGCCGTTGCCGCTTCACGGCCTGTCCCCGGTCAGGGGACGGGGTTCCGGCCCAGCCGGCCCTTCGTCCCTCTCCAGGAGATGCCGGGTCCCTCCCAGGCCCGCCCGGTCTTCCTGGAGGAAGACCGGCACGCCGGAGAACCCGGGGAACCTGCGCGACAAACGCTTCCGCTCGTCACACAGGCCGCCAGCGCCATTCCGGGGCGCCCCAAGCCACCAGGTGCGAGGACCTGCCACGGGCCACTCGCGACGGTTCTTCAGGCAACGCCGCTCCGGAGACGCGAACGCCGGAACTTTCGCACAGGATTTCGGGGAATCCTGCAGGCCCGCCCGCCTCCCGACGGACGGGCCCGCACAGGCCAATCCCCGACCTACTCGACGATCTCCTCGATCAGCTTGCGAGGTTCGGGCTGATCCGGGCCGATGGCGATGGCCCCGAGCAGGAGTTCCCGAGCCTCTTCGAAGGTCTGTCGATCCCGGGCGTGGACGATGGCCAGGGGCTGGCCGGCTTCCACGGCATCCCCGACGCGGTGCTCCATGACGATCCCGACCGCCGGATCGATCGGGTCTCCCTTGCGCTTGCGCCCGGCCCCCAGGGCCGTGCCCGCAAAACCGATCTGCTGGGCGTGGATCCCGGTCACGAAACCGGACGAGGGGGAGGGGATGGCTTCGAGGATCGGCGCCTGAGGCAGAAGCGAAGTGTCCTCGACCACCCGCGGGTCGCCGCCCTGGGCCTGGAACATCTCGCCCAGCTTGCGCAGGCCCTCGCCGTTCTGGATCAGCTCGCGAACGCGAATCCGGGCCTGTTCGAGGTCCTTCGAAACCCCGGCCATCTCCAGCAGATGAGCGGCCAGTTCCACCGAGACGACCTCCAGGGCCGAACCAGGACGCTCGTTGCGCAGGATCTCGATGGCTTCCTGGACCTCCAGGGCATTGCCGATCATGGTTCCCAGGGGCTGGTCCATGTCGGAGATCACGGCCCGGACCCTCCGGCCCAGGGCCTTGCCCAGATCCACCATGCGACGGGCCAGCTCGCGGGCATCCGGCAGGTTCTCCATGAAGGCCCCGCGACCGTACTTGACATCCAGAAGGATCACCTCGGCGCCGCAGGCGATCTTCTTGCTCATGACCGAGGAGGCGATCAGGGGGATGGAATCCACCGTCGCGGTGACGTCCCGGAGGGAATACATCTTCCCGTCGGCGGGGACCAGGTTCCCGGTCTGGCTGATGACGGCCACTCCGATCCGACGGACCTGCTCCAGGAACTGCTCGGAGGTCAGATCGGTCCGCAGGCCGGGGACGGACTCCAGCTTGTCCAGGGTCCCGCCGGTGTGGCCGAGCCCTCGGCCCGACATCTTGGCCACGGTGGCTCCGGCGGCGGCGGCCAGGGGGGCCAGGATCAAGGTGGTGGTGTCCCCCACCCCTCCGGTGGAGTGCTTGTCGACCTTGACTCCGGGCAGGCTGGAGAGATCGATCTGGTCTCCCGAATCGACCATGGCCTGGGTCAGGGCGGAGAGCTCCCGCACCGTCATGCCCTTGAACCAGACGGCCATCAGCCAGGCCGCCATCTGATAGGTCTCGATGCCCTGGTCGTTGGCGAAGCCCAGGATGAGCTCGCGGATCTCCTCGGGGGTGTGCTCTGCGCCGTTGCGCTTCTTGAGGATCAACTGATATGGATTCATCCGGAAATCTCCCTGACGACCCCACGGACCAGGGAGACGAAGCGGGGTCGAGCCTCGGCTGCCGCCCGCAGGACATCCTCGTGGGTGTCCTGGGAAGGTCCCTGGTGAAGAATGTTGGTCACACACGAGATGCCCAGCACGCGCATCCCGGCGTGCACGGCCGCGATGGTTTCGGGAGCCGTGGACATGCCCACGGCGTCGGCTCCCAGGCGGCCGAGCATGCGGATCTCTGCCGGGGTCTCGTAGGAGGGTCCGGCCAAGGCGCAGTACACGCCTTCGGCCGGCTCGAAGCCGACCTGGGCTGCCACCTTCCGGGCCAGTGCCAGGAGATCGGCATCGTAGGCGCGCGACATGGCCGGGAACCTGGGGCCCAGAGTCTCGTCGTTGGGGCCCCGCAGGGGGTTGTCCCCCATGAGGTTGAGATGGTCCCGGATCAGCATCAGGTCGCCCACCTTCAGGTTCTCACTGATGCCTCCACAGGCATTGGTCACCAGGAGGGTCCCCGCGCCCAAGGCGCGCAGCACCCGCACCGGCAGCACGATCTGCTCCATGCTGTGGCCTTCGTAGTAGTGCACCCGGCCCTTCAGGACACCCACGGGGCGTCCCTCCAGGTGGCCCAGGACCAGCGAGCCCACGTGCCCGTGCACGGTGGAAGCGGCAAAACCTGGAATCTCGGAGAAGGGGAGGACGACCGGGTCCTCGACTTCGTCGGCCAGGCCTCCCAGGCCAGAGCCCAGCACCAGCGCGATCTCGGGAACCAGATCCGTCTTCCGGCGGACCGCCGCGGCGGCCAGGGCGACAATTGAGGATGGGGATGGGTTCACGTCTCCTCCTCGGCTCGGGTCCGCTTCCGAAGGCCCTCCAGAACCCGGAGTTCCTCGGCGAAGCGGTTGACGTCCTTGAATTCTTTATAGACCGAAGCGAATCGGACATAGGCGACCTCGTCCAGGTGCAGGAGGCTCTCCATCACCTGCTCGCCGATCTCTCCGGCCGACACTTCGGTTTTCCCCAGGTTGCGAAGCTCCTGCTCGATCCGGGCCGCCATGTCCTGGATGGCCTGGCTGGAGACCGGCCTCTTCTCGCAGGCCCGCAAGAGGCCGTCGAGCACCTTGCGCCGATCGAAGTGCTCGCGCCTCCCGTCCTTCTTGAGCACCAGCAGGGGGGTCTCTTCGTAGCGCTCATAGGTCGTGAAACGACTCGAGCAGCCCGAGCACCTGCGTCGCCTCCGGATGGAGCGACCGTCCTCGGTGACACGCGAATCCATGACCCGGGTGTCGGTGTTCTCGCAGAACGGGCAGTTCACCGCCTCAGAAGACCTGGATCAGGATGCGGTGGACCCGCTCGAAGAAGGCGCGCACCGGGGAGACGTTGCCCGGACGGCCCTCCTGGCGATGGATCCGGGTGGCCCCGTACAGGACCAGCCCCACCGCCGTCGCGTAGACCGGCGAGGCCAGGTTCAAGGGAAGGCCCGGAGGGTAGCAGGGGGCCGCCACGCGGGTGGGCAGGTCCAGTTCCCGATGGGCCACCAGGGCCATTCCCGGAAGCTGCGAGACCCCTCCGGTCAGGACCAGGCTGGTCACCGTCAGGCCCAGCTTGCGGCGCGCGGTCCGGATCTGCTCGGCGACCCACTCCAGGATGTCCTGCAGCCGGGCCTCCAGGACCTCGGAGAGTTCCCGCCTGGAGATCCGGATCACCCCGTCACCCGAGACCGGAGGCGCCTCCAGGATCTGTTCTTCCCCTTCGACCTGTTCAAGGAACTCGGGCGAGGCGATGCCGGCCTCCAGGATCAGGCGCTCGACCTCCATCGGAGGGATCCGGAAGAATCGCGCCACGTCCTGCACCAGATACTCGCCCCCGATGGGGAGCACGGCCGAGTGACCGATCTCCCCTCCGCAGTAGACCGAGAAGTCGACCGTCCCCAGGCCCATGTCCAGCAGGGCGGTGCCCAGGTCGCGCTCCTCATCGGTCAGCACGGCCAGCGAGGAGGCGATCGAGGAGGCCACCAGGCCCTCCGGGTGGATCTCGACCCCCGCCCTCTGCACGACCTTGCGGATATTCTGCAGGAAGGCCGAGGAACCGGCGATCACGTGGGCATCGGCCTCCAGGCGCAGACCCGAGAGGCCGACGGGATTGCAGATCTCCCTCTGCCCGTCGACCGTGAAGCCGCGCGGGATGGCGTGCACGATCTCGCGATCCGAGGGGATGCCGACCTGGCGGGCCGCCTCGACCACGCGACGCACGTCGTCCGGGGTGATCTCCCCCTCGGTGTTTCCCACGGGCCAGACGCCATGGCTGGGACGTGAGGTGAGGAACTCACTGCTCAGGTTGACCAGGGCCGGCCCCACAGGATAGCCGGCTTCCTTCTCGGCCTCCGAAACGGCGGCCTCGATGGCCCGAACCGTCTCTTCGGCGTCCACCAGGGCGCCGCGACGCAGGCCACAGCAGGGCTGGACTCCCCGCGCCACCACCTCGAGATCCCCATTCCGGGCCAACTCGGCGATCAGGCAAACGACCTTGCTGGTCCCGATATCCAGCGCGGTGAGGGTTTCAAGTCTGGCCATCCCGGAACTCCGATCCGCCTGGGAGGGAACCCTCCCAAAGCCGTCGCCACAATGCAGAATACCAAAAGGACTGGGAAACGCGCGGCAGTTCTCCGAAGAAGGCCGAGGTTCCTCCAGGATCCGGGGAAGGCCGGCGGAGCCGGACGGTGATTTCTGTTCCTTCCGGGACAGGGTATACTGACCATGCGGCCCCTCCTGGGGCCGGGAAGACGGGTACTGGAGGTGAGCCGCATGTATTCCAGGATCCTGGTTCCCTTGGACGGCTCGGAACTCTCCGAGCGGGCTGTCCCCCACGCTCTGGACCTGGCCCGGAAGTATGGGGCGGAGATCACGCTCCTGCGCGCCACGGCGCTGCCGGACAGGGTCTACGCCCTCCCCGATCTGACCGCCGCCGCCTACATGGAACGGTACCGCGAGACCGAGCAGGAGACGATCCGGGAGTATCTCGAGGACTGGAAGAAGCGCCTCGAGGCCGACGGGGTCGCCTGCCGGACCATCCACCGCCTGGATGACGCGGCCAGCGCCATCGTCGACCAGGCCGAGATGGACGAGGTGGACCTGGTGGTGATGTGCACCCACGGGCGCGGCGGCTTCGACCGCTGGGTCCACGGCAGCGTGGCCTCCAAGGTCATGCGCCGGGCCTCCTGCCCCTTGCTGCTGATCCGGGGAGGCTCCAGGCAGGCTGGTTCCTGAACGCGTCTCTCCCGAAGCCCCCCGAGCCCTGAAGGTTCCCGGGGAGGGTCCGCGGCCTCCTCCGCATGACAGGAATGGACCCTGCCGTGCGGAGAAGAGTCCCGGGCGGAGCCGTCCGGAGGGGTCCATCCAGGATGCCCTGCGGTGGGCCCCGACTCTTCAGCCAGGAGCCCATGGATCCTCAGGGACTTGATGAGAGCCGGCTTCTTCGCGCAACTGACCGCCGACGAGCGGGAGTCCTTGTTGGGGCTCCTGACGACCCGACACCTCTCGCGGGGTGGCGCCCTGTTCCGCCAGGGAGACCGCCCTGAAGGCCTGTACCTGGTGGTCAGCGGGTCGGTCAAGCTGATCCAGTCGAGTTGCCACGGCCGGGACGTGATCATGGAACTGCTCTTCCCGGGCGACTTCTGTGGCGCCTTGTGCACCGCAGAGTGCACCCCCTACAGCCTGAGCGCCATCTGCCTGGAGGACGTCGAGGCGGGTTTCGTCCAGAGGATCCGCTTCCAGGAGGCCAGCCTGCGCCACCCGGGCCTGTTTCTCAAAGCCACGGCCGTCTGCCGGGAAAAAATGCAGATACAACGAGAGATGGCCGTCGGCCTGGCCGTGGAAAGCGCCGATCAGCGCGCCGCCCGGGCCCTGCTGAACCTGGCCGCCCGACTGGGCGAGATGCACCCCTGGGGGCTGAGCCTGCGGATGCCCCTGGACCGCCAGGGCTTCGCCGAGATGATCGGGACCACCACCGAGACGGCGATCCGGATCTTCAGCCGGTTCCGGCGCAAGGGCTACCTGGTCGAGAGCGCCGACGGGACCATGACCCTGCCCGACCTGCAGGTCCTCCAGGCCCTGACCCAGACCGATGCCAGCGAATGGCTCGAGCAGTTCCGAGGTTCTCAGGCCAGCTCCCACTGAGGTTCCTTGAAGTGTTCGGGGTCGCTGAAGGCCGCCCGGGCCACCTCGTGGCTGATGCTGCGGGCGTGGTAGAGGTTCTTGATGCACTGGTCCATCGAGATCATCCCGCTCTCGCGCCCGGTCTGCAGCAGGGTGGGGATCTGGTCGGTCTTGTTCTCGCGGATCAGCCGGCGCATGGCCAGGGTCCCGATCATCACCTCGTAGGCCAGCACCCGCCCCCTCCCCGAGGCCCGCAACAGCAGCTTCTGGCACAATACTGCCTGCAGCACGGAGGCCAGTTGATAGCGGATCTGACCCTGCTGGTGGGGAGGGAAGACATCGACGATGCGCTCCAGGGTGTGCACGGCGTCCTGGGTGTGCAGCGTGCTGATCACCAGATGCCCCGTCTCGGCGGCGGTCAGCGCCGTCGCCACGGTCCGCCAGTCCCGCATCTCGCCGATGCAGATCACGTTGGGGTCCTGACGCAGCGTGGCGACCAGGGCCCGATGGAAGCTGCGGGCATCTCCCCGGATCTCCCTCTGCAGGACCAGGCCCATCTTGTGGCTGTGGATGAACTCGATGGGGTCCTCGATGGTGAGGATCCGGACGGGACGCTCGGAGTTGATCAGGTCGATCATGGTGTTCAGGGTCGTGGTCTTGCCCATCCCCACCGCACCGGTGACGAGGACCAATCCGGCGTTCCGCTTGACCAGATCGTTCACCACCGTGGGCAGGCCCAACTCCTCCAGGGAGCGGACCGACCAGGGGACCACCCGGAAGGCCGCCGCCAGCGAGCCGCGCTCGTAGAAGAGGCTGGTCCGGAAGCGGCCCAGCCCGGATTCCTCGAAGGAGAAGTCGACGTCGCGGGCCCTCTCCAGACGGCGCGCCAGGCGCTCGTTGAGGACCGGGGCCACCAGGCTCTCGATGTCGGAGGCCCGCAAGGGGGGACCTGGGAGGCGCTGGATCCGGCCGTCCACCCGGAGGCTGGGAGGGGCCCCGCGCACCAGGTGCAGATCCGAGGCCTCGTGGTCCAAGGCGATCCTGAGAAGTTCCAGAAGGTCCAGGCTCGACGGGTCAGACATGGTTGCCCTCCCTCCCGACGCATGCGCCGAAGCGGCTCCAAAATCCCTCATGGAAGTCCGCACCGGCAATGATTCCGGTCATAGGTCCGTTCCGGAACGGCACCGAGGGGTCCTGTGGGCCCGGTTCCTCATACCCGGACCGGCGAGGGTTCCAAACTGATTTGACGGAGATCATTGAACCTGGCCCGGAACGGGAATACTCTGGATACACAGGGGTTGAAAGGGGGCAAGCGGGACCTTCCCGCACGAACATGAGATCCCGAACCAGAACTTCAGGCATGTCCTTGCTGGAACTGCTCATCGCAGTCGGGGTCTTCGCCGTCGCCTTCGTCATGCTCTTGACCGCCTTCCCCACCGCGGCCCGCGCGGTCCGGCAGGGCCAGGAGTATCTGAACGCGACCTTCCTGGCCGAACGCCGCCTGGAAGAAGTGCGAAGCCTGGACTTCGAGGACGTGGAGGACGATCTCCACACCGTCCAGGTCTCGACGACGAACCAGGGCCTCGAATCGACCCTGGACTACTCGATCCAGACCCAGGTCAGCGAACCCCAGAGCGATCTCAAGCGGGTTCGGATCCTGGTATCCTGGGCCGGCGACCGGGCCCGACATGTGGAGGTGTTGACCGATGTGGCGCGTCTCCGCTGAACGCCGGGGTGCCACCCTGATCGAGGTCCTGATCGGGGCGACCCTCTTCCTCTTCATCCTGGGGACCATCTACGCCAGCCTGGCCATGGGTCTGGATGCCTACCGGCGGACCGAGAACTTCGCCACCGTGCAGCACCAGGCGATGACGGGCCTGCGCGAGGTCACCGAAGAGCTGGCCAGCGCCCCTCGGGCCGCCGTGCGCTTCGAGACCAACGCCGTGGTCCTGCCCTCCGCCCGAGACGCCACCGGGTCGGTCCGCTACGATGACAGCGGCCGGGCCCTCTGGCAGGCCTGGGTGGCCTTCCACCTGACCGATCAGGGGCTCACGCGCAGCCGACAGGCCTTCTCGGAGACCGCCGAGCTGCCCGCCCTGATCCCCACTTCCAGCCAGGTCCGAACCGACGGGAACGCGACCCACAAGCTGGTGGCCACGCACATCGAGTCCCTGGGCTTCTTCCCGGGAACCTCCACCACCGATGTCGCGCTGGTGGCCGCCAACGACCTGTGGGGACGGACCTCGGTGCAGGTGACCGACCGCGTCTGGTTCCGCAAGTGACCAGCCCCTGGGGGCCCGCGCCCCAACGAGGAGGTCGTTTCAGATGTTGATCCAACTCCGCCAGGAACGAGGGCTGCTGGTCTTCCTGGTGGCCGTGGTGGCCATCGGCGCCCGCCACTCCAGGATGATCCAGGCCAACCTCGGTTCGGTGGCAGCCGTCCAGTCGGCCGAGGCCGGGATCCATGCGGCCCTGAACCAGATCGCGGCCGACTCGGGCTGGAGCGCAGGCTTCACCGACGTGGCCCTGGGCGGCGAACAGGACCAGGATTACTCCGTCCAGGTCACCAACAACTCGGGCGGCGCGACCGCCATCAACGGGCCGGGAGGCGTCAGCGTCCCGCCAGGCATGATCTACCTGCTCTCCACCGGCACCAGCCAGGCCGGAGTCTACTCCCGTCAGGTCGCGGTCTTCCTGGAAGGCCAGCCGGACGGATATACCTACACGATCTCCTCCGGAGGAACCGTCGAGATGGGGGCCGCCGGGGTGGTCTACGGCACCGTCAAGAGCAACGGGGACCTGGTCCTGAACGCCCGGGTCTCGATCGAACCCATCGACGGCCAGGGGCACCTTCTGACCTCCGGCAACCTCACCGTCCAGGCCCAGTTGGACATGGGCCCGGGCCAGGACGTGCGGGCCCGGGGCAGCATCACCGGCCAGAACAAAATCAAGGATGCCGCCCAGGTCGTGGCCAACGACACGACGGCAGCCACCGAGCCCTTCATCGCGGATGGCCGGCTGACCAATGATCCCCCGGCGGGACGCGAGGTCATGCCCAACCCCGACCCGTCCACCCTGCTCTCGGGCGCGGTGACCCACACCGGGACCCTCTACGACGGCACAAACCTGGACGGAAAGGTCCACTACTACCCCAACGGCGTAACCTTCAAGAACCCGCCGGTCGGCACCGGCACCATCGTCGTGGGCAACGCCAACTCGGCCATCTTCGACACGGTCCTGAACCACAAGCTGAACATCGTGGTCCTGGACGGACAGAACGGCACCGTGGGCGGCGGTCGGGTCCAATTCAACCGGGCCACCACCCTCGAGGGCCTGGTCTTCTGCCACGGCAGCATCTCCTCCAAGGCCGCCTTCACCCTGGTGGGCCGGGCCATCGCCTACGGAGACGGTGAATTCGTGCACAGCGGAGCCCGCATCACCAGCACCCTGAAGCAGGAGCCCGTGCCCGGCTTCGAGGCCTTCTTCGGCGGAGGAGCCGGGGGAGGGACCCTGAACGTCGCCTCCTGGCAGCGGCTCTAGGCTCGAGACCATGACCGAGGGAACCTTCCGGCCGCTCCCGACCCTGTGCGAGGG
>JALHDH010000191.1 GCA_022839105.1 bacterium | reverse complement strand
CTGATCCGGATGGACGTCAACATCTACGTCCAGATCGGGATGCTGATGCTGGTGGGCCTGGCCTCGAAGAACGCGATCCTGATCGTCGAGTTCGCCAAGGCCAACTACGAGAAGGGAGGGATGGATCTCATCGAGGCCGCGGTGGACGGCGCCCGACTGCGCTTCCGCCCCATCCTGATGACCTCGTTCGCCTTCATCATGGGCGTGGTGCCCCTGGCCACCGCGGTGGGCGCCAGCGCGACCTGCCGCCGGGCCCTGGGGACCGCGGTCCTGACCGGCATGTCCACGGCCACCCTGGTGGGCGTGATCCTGATCCCCTGCCTGTACGTCTACGTGCAGTTCCTGCTCAACAAGCTGGGCGGGGATCCGCGCAAGAAGAACCAGGCCGCCCAGGCCTCCGCCGGGGAGGCTCCGCCCGCCCCCAAGGCTTCCGCTGTGCCGGAGCCACCCGCTCCGGGGTCTGCAGAGCCGGCCCCGACCGGGAGTCCGGAACCCAGGTCCGAGCCTGAGCCTGAGGCCAGCCCGAAGCCTGAACCGAAGCCCGAAGCCATCTCGAAGCCCGAACCCAAGGAATCCTGAGTCCAGGCCAACCTCCAGGGGCCCGGCAGCCCGTTCCCCACGGGTGGCCGGGCCCCGAGTCTTCTCTTCAGAACTGCTCGGTGGCCGAGGAGTTGACCTCCACGGTCAGCTTGTGGGTCCTGTAGCTGTAGCCGAGCTCGGCCGAGGCGTCCGGCCCCAGTCGGAAACGGGCCGATGCCCGGGCCAGCAGGGCTCGTTGCCCGGCGATATTGTTCCCGTTCTGGTTCATGAAGGTGGGGTGCACCACCAACCGCCAGGAGTGCGAGATGGCCCGGTCGGGGTGGGCACGGCGGGCGAAGCCCACCCCGGCCCCCTCGTCGCGCTCCGAGATCACCTCTCCGTCGGAGAGGGTCATCCGGTTCTCCGAGATGCTCCATTGCCCCAGGGCGTGGATCCTCTGCAGGGGACCGTCGCCTTCCTTGAGGGGGTCGTCCAGACGCCAGGCGAGCCCCACGTCCAGGTCCGAGTGGCTCAGCTCGCGCAGCTCCCTTCCTGAGCCTCTGCCCCAGAGATACTCCATCTCGACGCGCAGGCGCGGGTTCAGGGGGACGGAGACCTGAAGGGCCGGGCCCGGGGCATCGCCCTGGAAGCCCCTGGAGTTGCGAACCCGGGTCAGGTGGTAGCGCAGGTCCACCTCGACGAGTTCCTGGGGCGGGGTCTCCTGGGCCCAGGCCAGAGGGGCTCCCAGCCAGAAGGCGGTCATGACAAGACAAGCCCTCAACATGGTCCGGAACTGCATCAAGACCCCCCGCTGGCGATTTTCGGGGTCCATTGAACGTGGCCTTGGGTTCTTCCTGCGCGGGGGCGGGCTTGAAGTCCGGGGCGCCCTCCCGCGGGGGGAGCCGGGCGCGGGGCAGTCGAAGTGGGGCCCGACCTCCTTGCGCCTCGATCCCGGCAGCCCACCAGGTCCCAGGACCGCGCAGGACCGGGCGTCGGGGCCCTCCCGATCGGGCCTCGGCAGGTCAGAAGCAGGAGACGGTCATGAGCCTGAACATCCCTCCGGTCGGTCCCAGCCTTCCCAAGCCGGGAGCCCTGGCGACTCCCGCCATGGCGTCGCCTCTCCCCGAGGACCGCTTCGAATCCCTTCCTCCGGCCGAAGACGCCGACCGCCTGCGCCGGGCAGCCCGAGGCCTGATCCACCAGGACAGGCTGGGCAAGTCCGAGACCACCTACCTTCCGAATTCCTGGGCGCGCGGCGCCGACGGCACGCTCTTCATCGGCTACGGCGAGGCCGGTCGGGGCCAGAGAGGCTATCTGGCCGCGGTCGATCCTCAAGGCCGGATCGCATGGGAATTGGCCCTGGGCGAGAACGAGGCCGTCCACGTGGGGGTGATGCCCGATGGCCGGATCCATGTCGGAACGCCGGACGGGCACCTGGTCTGCTCGACCGACGGACGCCTGCTCGAATCGCAAACCGGCGGGCCCGCGGTGCGCTCGCACCACCAGGATTCCTCCGGGATGCACCTGGAGGTCCTCTCCGAGAAGGGCACCCTGCGCGCGGTCGGTGCGGAAGGCCGGGAGGTCGCTCTTCCTCCCGTCCTGACGGGGACGCGCGTCCGCTCGGTCCTGCCCACGCCGGAGGGCGGCCTGATGGTCCTGGCAGGCGGAGCCGCCGTGCGCCTGGCCCCGGGCGCAGCCACCGCGGCCATCACACCCGTTCCCCAATGGCCCGCCGAGAACCAGACCGCCTACGCTCCCGAGCGGGCCTGGGGGCTGGCGGGTGGAGATGTCCTGGTGCAGCGGACCTGTACCACCGCCACCGGCTTTCCGAGTCAGCCAAAGCCGGTCTTCGGAGGTGGGGGCGGCGTCGGCAGGAACTGGGACCCCGACAAGTCCAGGCCGGCCTTCGTCACCCGCACGGACTTCGTGCGCCTGCCTCCGGATGGAACCGAGCGCTGGAAGACGGGGCCGCTCTCGACCGAGAACCTGATCGTGAACCCCGATGGCGGCATCCTGTTCACCGAGCACGGCAGGAAGGTCCACCGGGTGGACCCGGAGGGCAGAACCGAGGAACTCTTCGCGCTTCCCTACAACGCCGACGTCTTCCGGGCTGGAGCCCAGCCCGGGACCCTCCTGATCCGCTCCAAGGACCGCTTGACCCGGCTGGGATTCGACGGCCGCATCCAGGCGGACCTGAGGCTGGACGCCCAGAAGCGCGGCTTCCAGGTCGAAGGCGACCTTCAGGACGGCCGCTTCCTCTTCAGCCAGGGGCGAGTTGCCCTGTGGGCGTTTGACCCCTCCACCGGTACCTGGACCCGCCTCACCGATCTGGAGGTGGACCACTCCACCCGGCCCGAAGACCTCCTTGCGCCAGACCCCGGCGAAGCCCCCAGGCCCATCGAGGAGGGCGACGGCTGGGTCGAAATCGGCGACGTCCGCCTGCCGCGCCGCTGAAAGAGGGGGGTGTCCTCTTCCTCCACCAGCCGGGTACCCTTGGACAACAACATCTGCGAGGTGGAGAACCCCACCCGGCTTGCCGTGAACAACACCCTGGGGACCCTGACCACCGCCCCGGCGACCGAGGCGCCGTAGAGGCCTGGGTCTTCACCTCAGAGCGCCCAGAAAACGCGGAGACGCGGGACTCGTCCACGGTTTCTTGATCCAGTTCTTCGGGATCCTGCCCCGGGAGACGACCAACTTGTCAGTTGATTGACCTCCGGGTGCAGGGTCAGGTGCCCCATCTCGTGGGCAACGTTGAAACGCCTGCAACCCAATGTGGTCCCCGAGGCAACGGTGATCATGCCCTGAAGTGACCTTTGGACCACTCGAGCATTGCAGTGGTTCAGGGGGCGCTCCTGGATCAGCGCTTTGAATGCATGCCAGGCGATCAGCTCCAGGTCGATCTCCTCAGGCTTCTCGATTCCGCAACGTTTCAGGAGGGCGAGCGCCTCGCGGCGGGCGCGATTCCGATCCGCCCCGCCGATCATCGGTCGGAGGAA
>JALHDH010000190.1 GCA_022839105.1 bacterium | reverse complement strand
TGATGACGCCGTCCGCGATGCCCTGCATATGCTCCAGCGGGAGTCCCAGGTGCTCCGCCGCGACTTTCGGAGACACGCCCTGAATCTGCAGGAGAAACCGGAGTTTCTTGTAGATCGCTTCGCTCATGGCTTGCTCATTCGAACACTTCAGCCTTCAAAATCTTCCATGCGGCGCCCGCGCCGTACATGGCGCCAATGACGATGGTGTGCGGATTGCCGTTGACGGTGATCTCGATGTGGAGATCCTTGACTCGGGCCGCGCCCGCGGGGAGCCCCTCCCGGGAAAGGGTATATCCGGGTCCGGGCGCGACGTGTTTGAAGCGCAGCAGTCGGCCTTGCAGGATCGCCAGGACTCCGTGCGCCCAACTGCGGCGGTTGGACTTGATCAGGGAGGCGACACTAGGTGTAAAACAGGCGTCGATATCGGCGTCGGAGAGGGTATACGCATCGACAGCGCCGTCCGAAAGGGCCGGAACGAAGGCGCGGGCGAACGCCTCGAAATCGGGTTCGACGGCGGCCGCCGGGACGGGGCGCTCCCCCTGTGCGACGGCTTGCGGGGGTTCCTTACGTTCGGGCGGAAGGGCGGCGCAGGGCCGGGCCGCATCGGAACGGGGTGTCGCGCAGCCGCAGGCGAGGGCGGACAAGGCCAGAAGAACGCTCTTTGTACGCATCGTCAATCCTCGGCGAAGCCTCGGGAACGTGACGGCAACGCGGCCAAGTCTAGTTATCGGCTGCGGGGTCGAAGGAGCTTTCGAGCGGCTCGGGATCCTCCGGTTCCGCGGCGCCGTGCATGCGCAGGGCGAGCAGCGCTTGGGCGCACGCTTTACGGACCTGCGGCGAGGAATCCGACCGCGAGAGGCGCCTGAGCTCGTCCTGGAAGCCCGCGAGCCGGCGCCGGGCGAGCATCTTCACGGCGGCCAGACGCACATCCGCCGCATCGTCACGGACCGCCAGCAAAAGCGCTTCCTCGGCGGCGTCATCCGGGGCGGCCGCCAGGCTCTCGAGCGCCGCCAGCCGGCACTCGGCGCTCGGATCCTGGGAGATCTGCCGCGTGAGCGCCGCCGCGCTGTTGGCGGACAAGCACGTGCGGAGCGCAACGGCCGCGCCCAGCCGCACCGCTTCGCGTTCGTGGAAGACAAGCTCGAGAAGTTGGTCGCAACAGCGGGCGTTGCCCATGGCGTGCACGGCGGCGCCGATTCTGCGCCCCATGCGGGGCGATTGCACCGTGGCGAGGGTGTCGATCAGGTGGCCGACCACTTCCGGCTCGTTGAAGGCCTCGAGCACCTGAAGGATCGCCTCCTGGGTGGGGTTGTCCTCGCCGTAGAACCGGGGGAGGAGAAAGGGGATGACGGGAGAGCCGAGGGCCTGGAGCGCCGTCACCGCCCGGGCGTTGATCCTGCCGGTGGGCGAGACCAGGTTGTGCGCGATGGCGCGGACGCGCCCCTCGCCGTTCTCGTCGGACGCGGCGGCGAGGCGGAGCGGCGCCGCGGCAACGGCCCCGCCGTCCGTCGCGCTCGCAAGTGCCCGGCCGGCGGCCTCGGCCGGCGGCGGGGCGCCGCCGATGCTCGCGAGGATGATGAGCAGCGCCGCGGTCAAGGCGATGGACAAAGCGAGGCTTGTGAGCAGGACGCGGCGTGTGATCCCCACGAGATCTGTTCTCGACCGTCGAGGGCAAGGCCTTGAGCGCCCGGCCGCCCGCAAATCGTTACCGGCCCGGGGCGATGAGCCCGCGCCCGCGCGCGGCCGGCGATTGCTACGCGCCCACCGCGAGCGGTGCGTCCGTTTTCACCGGCGCGCGCGCCGCCGTCAGCGCCAACTCCCAGCGCCGCGTTTCTCCCGGACCAAGCGCGAGGTCGTAGAGGAACACCGCGACGGCGTTTTGGAAGACGCCCTCGAACCCGGCCTCGGACTGCGACACCGTGCGAATCGCGTAGCTCGCGATCGCGGCCTCGCCCGCCGCAATCGTGATCTCCAGGTCGTGATCCCAGTCGGCGACGCCGATGCCGCCCGTGATTCCGGCGAGGGGCGCGCCGAGCTGGCCCAGAATCTCGCCGCCCGGACCGCGCCAGACGCGGCGCGGGGACGTTCCGGTCTGGAGCGCGAACGGAACCTCGACGGCGACACAGCCGCGCCACGGCTCGCGCGCGGGATTCGTGACGGCGTAGGCCGCGCGCAGCACCTTCCCTTCGAGAGTGAAGGTCTTGGCCAGTGTCAGGGGCACGGCGGGGTCCTCCAAGCGCAGCTCGACGATGGCCGCGGCGCCTTCGAGGCGCGTGTCGCACGCCCACTGCCGCGCGTGGATCCCGTACTCGTCGCGCACCCGTCCGGCGAGAAAGTCCGCGGGTTCGGGCGCCCGCGCCAGGATAAGATCGGTGAATCCCAGGTGCTCGTACTGGTCGTAAGCCAACGCGCGGGCGAGATCAGGATCCTTGAGACGCTTGACGTCGTGGATGCTCTTGGTCGTCTCGGTGGGAACATCCGCGGCGGCCGCGCGGGCTAGGTCCTCGTGGTAGGCCTCCTTGCGCCGCGCGAGCACCGAGAACAGGTTCAGTTCCCACGGCCGGAGGTCGAGCTCGAGCACGCGCCCGCCCGCGGGCGCGATCACGGCGGCAAGGTGGTCGTTGCGCAGGAAGATCTCGTCCCGGCCATCCAGGTCGATGTCGATCCTCGAGTACTGGGGTTGAGCAGGAAGGTCGAAGTGGCTTCCTGTGCTGATGTGAAGGAATACGCAGCCGAACTGTTGAGAGTGCTTCGCCTGATGAAGCCGGACCTGGATGTGAACAAGGAGCGTTTGAAGGACATCGACAACGAGAGGAAGACCTGGGCCGATGAACTCGACAGCTGGTCCCAGGCCACGGGAAAACCGATGCATCCGCGGCGC
>JALHDH010000077.1 GCA_022839105.1 bacterium | reverse complement strand
GCCGAGAAGCGCATGCTGGCCAAGGGCACCGCGGCCTCTCCGGGCGCGGCCACGGGTCGCGTGGTCTTCGAGAAGGGCGACGCCATCCGGCTCTCGACCGAGGGCCCGGTCATCCTGGTCCGCCCCGAGACCACTCCGGACGACGCCGGCGGGATGCTGGTCTCCAAGGGCATCCTGACCTCCACCGGGGGTCCTTCCTCGCACGCCGCCCTGGTGGCGCGCGGCTGGGGCATCCCCTGCGTGGTGGGTTGTGAAGCCCTGCGCATCGACCTGGACCGCAAGAAGGTCACCGTGGGCGAGCAGACCTTCGGCGAGGGCGACTACCTGACCATCGACGGCAGCACCGGCGAGGTGATCCTGGGCCAGATGCCCCTGGAAGAGCCCACCGAGCTCTCGCCCGAGACCAAGACCCTGCTGAGCTGGGCGGATCGCTCCCGCAAGCTGGGCGTCTACGCCAACGCCGACAACCCCCGCGACGCGGCCCGCGCCCGTGGCTTCGGGGCCACCGGCATCGGCCTGTGCCGCACCGAGCACATGTTCATGGAGCCGGAGCGGCTGCCCTACGTGCAGGAGATGATCCTCCTGGCCGGGCAGGCCGAGAACGGCAACCGCATGCTCGCCACCCTCGAGCGCGAGGTGGAGGAATCCACCGGCCGTCAGAAGGAAGCCGCCCAGGAGCGCCTGGCCGAGCATCAGGCCAAGCACCAGCCCATCTGGGCCCGCTACAAGGAGCTTCTGGCCCAGTTGCTGGAGTTCCAGCGCGGCGACTTCCGCGGAATCCTGGAGGCCATGAAGGGCCACTGGGTGATCATCCGCCTGCTGGATCCGCCCCTGCACGAGTTCCTGCCCAAGCATGAGGACCTTCTGGAGGACGTCGTCCGCCTGAAGACCCTCCAGGGCGTCTCGGAGGAGGCCTACAAAAAGACCCTGGCCGAGATCCGCAAGGAGCGCGGAGCCGAGGCCACCCTGGAATCGCTCGAGCACCTGCTGGCGCGGGTCGAGTCGATGCGCGAGTTCAACCCCATGCTGGGCCTGCGCGTCTGCCGCCTGGGCATCGTGTTCCCGGAGATCTACAAGATGCAGGTCCGCGGCATCATCGAGGCGGCCTGCGAACTGGTCCAGGCCGGCGTGGATGCCAAGCCCGAGATCATGATCCCGGGCGTCGGCACGGTCGAGGAGATGCTCTGGAACCGCCAGATGGTCGAGACCGTGGCCGAGCAGGTCATGGCCGAGACCGGCGTGCGTCCGATCTACAAGGTCGGCACGATGGTGGAGATCCCGCGCGCGGCCCTGACGGCCGGGGACCTGGCCAAGGTGGCCGAGTTCTTCAGCTTCGGCACCAACGACCTGACCCAGACCACCTACGGCTACTCCCGCGACGACGCGGCCGGGACCTTCGTGCCGGTCTATCTCGAGGAGAAGATCCTCAAGGTCGACCCGTTCCAGGTGGTGGACCGCACGGGCGTGGGTCGCCTGATGCGCATGGCCGTGCAGGAGGGGCGCCAGGCCCGCGGTGCGGACATGGAGATCGGCATCTGCGGTGAGCACGGCGGCGAGCCCGAGTCGGTGGCCTTCTGCCACGAACTGGGCCTGACCTACGTGTCCTGCTCGTCCTTCCGGGTGCCCATCGCCCGGCTGGCTGCCGCCCAGGCTGCCATCCGCGAGAAGCGCGACGGTCAGGGAGCCAGCGTCGATCTGCGCTAGGACCCCCGAGACCTGACGGTCACGACGCAGGGCCCCGTTCCGGTTCGCCGGGGCGGGGCCCCTGCACGTGCTCCGGCCGCGGGAAGCGGTGAATCCTCGGCCGTGCCAGGGGGCGCGGGCTTCCCGGGGCATGCTAGAATATCCGAGCCCGTGAAGAGACTGGAAGACTCCTGGAAGATCTGCGCCCTGTGCCGACACCTCGAGATGGTGGAGGAGGGCGAAGAGTTCCCCGGGATCCTGGACACCCGGTATCTCATCTTCCGCTGTCGGGTCCTGGGCTGGAAGGGCCGCGAGGACTACCTGATGGAGCCGGTCTCCCAGAACCTGGAACCTCCACCTTCCCGGACCTGCCCGTTCTGGGAGCCCTGGGAGACCCCCTCGTGAGCCTCCCTCCGGCGGAACTCCCCGGCGCCTCGGAAGCCGTTCGTCTGGGCCCTCGCACCTGGAAGAGGCCCGACGGCCTGGTCTGGCGCGAACTGATCGGAGTCGGCCCGGAGGAGGCGCGGGCCCGCCTGGAGGGTCTGCGTGCCCTGGACCCCGCCGGCGTGGTGCTGCCCGCGGAGATCCTGGAGGAGGACGGCCGTCTCTTCGCGGTCCGGCCCTGGGTCGAGGGAAGAGCCCTGGAGCCCCGGATCGACCCGGCCACCCTGGCCGAGATCCTGAGCCTGGCCTCGGGCTGGCCCGAAGACCTCCTGATCCTGGACCTTCGCCCGGAACACCTGCTGCGGACCCGCCAGGGACTGGTGCTGTGCGAGCCAGGGTGGGCCCTGGAAGGCACCCCCCCCTACGCGGCACCCGAGCAGCACGGCCGGGGTCGGGTCGGACCGGCCGTGGGGCTCTATCAACTGGGAGCCACCTGCCTGCACCTGTGGGAAGGGCAGCCACCGCCGGATGCCCTGACCTTGTTGATCCCGGGCAGCGAACCCTCCCTTCCCGAGGACCTGCCGCCCTCGCTCGGCCGCTCGCTGCTCCGAACCCTGGAGGCGGAACCGGAACAGCGGCCCTCCTTCCGCGAACTGCGCGAGGAGGTGGAGTCCTGGCTCGCCTTCCGTCACCAGGCGGGTGTCCGCCTCTCCGCCCCGGCCCCCGCGCCCCCGGTGCGGCGCCCTGGACCGGCGCGGAGGACCGGGTTCGCAGGACTGCTCGCCCTGGCCGGCCTCGCCCTGGTCTGGGGTCTTCTGGCCTGGGCTCGGGTCGCGGTTTCGCCCCCCGAAGCTCCGAACCCCGTCGTCACGCCGGCTCCCTCTCCTCTCATCCCGAGACCCTCCGGTCAGCCTCTTCCGCGTTCCTGGGTCCACCGCAAGGACGATTCCCGGATGATCCTGATCCCCGCGGGGCCCTTCCTGCAAGGGCCGAACCCTGAGGCCGGCCCCGGGGTCGAACCGCGCCGGGTCGAGGTGGAAGCCTTCTATATCGATCGCTTCGAGGTGACCAACCGGCAGTTCCGCCGCTTCGTCGAGGCCACCGGATACCAGGCCCAGGGAAACTGGGAGCGCCACGCCACCCCGGACCGCCTGGACCATCCGGTGATCGCCGTCTCGTGGTATGACGCGGACGCCTATGCCTCCTGGGCCGGCAAGCGACTGCCGGACGAGGTGGAATGGGAGAAGGCCGCCCGGGGTGGAGATGGCCGGCTTCATCCCTGGGGCAACACCTGGGAACCCGGGCGCTTGAACTGCTTTGAATCCGCGGTCGGCAACACCTCTCCGGTGGGCTCCTTCCCCCGGGGCGCCTCTCCCTACGGGGTGGAGGACATGGCGGGCAACGTCTGGGAATGGGTGGACTCCTGGTACATCCCCCTGGGCTCGAGCGCGGAGGACCTGCCCTTGTTGAGGGTGGCTCGGGGAGGTTCGCGAAATGACCCGATATCCGAGTGCACCACCGTCTCGCGCAAGGGCGTCTTCCCCGAGAATGGAACCCTGGTCAACTCGGGATTCCGATGCGTCCTGGACCCAGAGGGGTCAGCGCTCCCCAAGCTCTCCAAGGACCGAAGCCCGGAGGCTACTTCGACCAGTCCGGCTGGATCCGGGCGCTGAGGCTCAAGCTGCTCGACTCCCACGACCCGCTGGATCCGGCTCCCAGGATCCTTCCGAAGACGCGGCGGGCGGATTCAGACTGGAAACCTGAAGCTCCCAGTTGAACGGTCTGTCCGTCCTGGAGGCTGAGGGTCGTGGCCGCCTCGGTGAAGCGCACGTCGCCCGGGCCTTCCGGTCCGAGATAGGAGAACCAGGGGATCACCTCCACGGAAATCCGCTCTCCCAGGGCACGGGGGCGGACGACGAAGCCCGTGCTGACCTGCCGGAAGACCACGCCGGGAGCCACCAGGCCCCAATCCCGGGCCAGGATCCAATAGGGGCGGACCTCCACGAGGTCTCGAGCCAGGACCAGCCGGGCCTCCTCGCCGCTCATGACCAGCAGGTCCTGCTGGCCGGTCGAGACCGAGCCGGCCTCCCGGGCGCCCGCGCCTGCCAGGATGCGGTCGCGGGCCGGATCCCAGGCGATTCCGGCACCCTGGCCGCGGTGTCCGGCAGCCCCCTCGAATCGGACGCTCAGGCGGATCAGCGGGGCCGGTACATCCAGGCGCTCGAGGAGTTCTGCCACTCGCTGCAGGGCCTCGGGCGAATCCCGGACGATCAGGGTCTGGGTGCGCGGATCGGGCAACACCGTGCCAGAGGGGCTCAGCACCATCCGGACTGGCTCGACCGTAGCCTCGGCGGGTCGGTTGGAGAGTTCGAAGATGCGGATCTGCAGTTCCTCGGAGCCCAGGGGAAGGGCCCAGACCAGGACCCAGGCCAGGATCAGCCACCATCGAGTCATCGTCGGGACCTCCTCCAAGGCAGGCCGGAAGCGGGCCTGCCTCTTCCATGATACCCGATCCTCGGATTCGGCAGGAGAACTCCGGCGTGTTGCGGAAGTGTCCTGAGCGCCCGAAGGCGGCGTGGCGAGGCGGTCTGCGGCCGCCCCGAGTCGAGGGACCGGAGGCCTCCGGATGCTCGCTCTTCTCGATTCCGCGACCCTGGTAGGGGTCGAGTCCCACCCTGTCCGCGTCGAGGTGGACGTCACCGCCGGAGTCCCCGGCTACACCCTGGTCGGCCTTCCGGATGCCAGCGCCGCCGAGTCGCGCGAGCGGGTCCAGGGGGCCCTGCGCAACTCGGGCTACACGCTTTCCTCCCGGCGGGTCACGGTGAACCTGGCCCCCGGCGAGATCCGCAAGGAGGGTCCCCGCTTCGACCTGGCCATCGCCCTGGGAATCCTGGCCTCGGAGACGGGCAAGCCGGTCGTGCGCCCGGCCCACCTCAAGGAGCTCATGGTCCTGGGAGAACTGGCCCTGGATGGGGCGGTCCGCCCCACCCGGGGAGTCCTCTCTTCGGTCCTGCTGGCGCGGAGGATGGGCCTTTCGCGCGTGATGGTCCCGTTGGCCAATGGCCCCGAGGCCGCCCTGGTCTCGGGGCTTCGGGTGCTGGCAGTCCGCGATCTGCGCGAAGCCGTGGAAGTGGCCTCGGGTCGCGAGTCGCCCGCCCCGGTCCTGCCTGCCCCGGCCGTTCCGGAACCCGAAGGCCTGGACCTGGAGGTGGTTCGCGGCCAGCACCTGGCCCGGCGCGCCTTGGAGGTCTGCGCCGCCGGAGGACACCATCTTCTGCTCATGGGTCCTCCGGGATCGGGCAAGACCCTGCTGGCTCGTTGTCTGCCCTCGATCCTTCCCCCGATGTCCCAGGAAGAGGCCCTGGAAGTGACCCGCATCCACGGAGCCCGGCAACGGCCGGGCGCCCTGCAGGGCCTGCCCAGCACTCCGCCCTTCCGGGCTCCGGCCCAGAGCGTCTCCCTGGCCGGGCTGATCGGCAGCTTCACTCCGGGGGAGATCAGCCTGGCCCATCGCGGGGTCCTGTTCATGGATGAGTTTCCCGAGTTCCGCAGGGATTGCCTGGAGGCGCTTCGGGCACCTCTGGAGGACGGGAGCCTCCTGGTGGCGCGCGCCGGTTTCCACGCGCGCTATCCCTCTCGCTTCACCCTGGTGGCCGCCATGAACCCCTGCCCCTGCGGCTATCACGGAGACCCGGTGCGGGAGTGCACCTGCTCGGCCACCCAGCGGGAGCGCTACTTCCATCGTCTTTCGGGCCCTCTTTTGGATCGGATCGACCTGCAGGTGCGAGTTCCCAGGCCCGAACCCGAGGAACTTCTGTCCCGCCAGCCCGGAGAACCTTCGGCCGCGGTCCGCGCCAGGGTGGCGAGCGCGGTGGCCCTCCAGCAGGAGCGGGGTTGCCGAAACGCCGATCTGGGGCCGGCCCAGACCCGCCGTTTCTGTGTCCTGGACGCAGAAACCCGGGGATTCCTGCTGCAGGCCCTGCGCTGTCTTTCCCTGTCGGCCCGGGTTCACGACCGCGTGCTGCGACTGGCGCGGACCCTGGCGGACCTGGCCGGGCGCGAGGGGATCACGCTTCCCGATGTCTGCGAGGCCATGGAGTATCGCGCCTTGGAGAGGGAGGGGCCCTGAGGCAGGAGGGCCGACCCGAGCCGGTTCCGAGGGAACCGGGATGGAGGGCGGGTTGTTGTCGGGAGGGGGCCGGGCGCCTATAATCGGACTCGCAGGACCGCCCCCCTCGACCTTCGGGGTCTCGGGAGGCGGTCCGGATGCCAGGAGGATATCAACCGATGATCACCGCGACCGAATCCGCTGTTCGCGAAGTCAAGAAGCTCATGGAGGACCACAAGCTGCAGGAAGCCGTCCTTCGGATGGGGGTCCAGGGCATGACCTGCTCGGGACCGGGCTATGCCCTGGGCTTCGATCAGGAGGTCCGCCCGGACGACCACCTCTTCGAGGTGGACGGACTGCGAATCGTGGTCGATGGCCAGAGCTACGCCTATCTGCAGGGAACCGAGCTGGACTTCACCAGCGACGTGCATGGCGGGGGCTTCCAGTTCAACAACCCCAACGCCGTCCGCTCCTGCGGCGGCTGCTCGGGTTCCTGCGGCTAGGAGCCTGTGACCCTTGACCGGGGGGGAATTCCCCCCGGCTTCTTTCTGTTCGAGGGGCGCCCACCCAAGCCCGAGGAGGACCCGATGATCTATCTCGACCACGCCGCGACGACGGCCGTTGCCCCCGAGGTGGTCGAGGCCATGCTGGCTTGCTTCACTCAGGTCTATGCCAATCCGTCCAACGTCCATCGTCCTGCCTTGGAGGCCCGCCGGGCCCTGGATCGGGCGCGACAGAGCGTGGCCGGGAACCTGGGGGCCCGTCAGCCTGGCGAGATCGTCTTCACCGCCAGCGGGACCGAGGCCGACAACATGGCCATCCTGGGTCTGGCCCGGGCCCACCGCGAGCGAGGCGATCATGTGATCACCACGCGGATCGAGCATCACGCGATCCTGCACGCCTGCGACGAACTCCAGCGCGAGGGCTTCCGGATCACGCGCCTGCCCGTGGACGAGTGGGGTCGGGTCGATCCCCAGGCCGTGGTCGAGGCCAGGGAACCCGGGACGATCCTGGTCTCGGTCATGCTGGCCAACAACGAGATCGGCACCCTGCAGCCCGTGGAGGAGATCGCCTCGGCCTTGAAGGGAAGCGGGATCCTGGTGCACACGGATGCCGTCCAGGCGGTGGGTCATATCCCGGTGGATGTCGAGCAGCTCGGGGTCGATGCCCTGAGCCTCTCGGCCCATAAGTTCCATGGACCGAAAGGCGTCGGGGCCCTGTACTTGCGGTCGGGTGTCCGGCTCCAGCCCCTGGTCTTTGGGGGCGGTCAGGAACGCGGGCTGCGTTCGGGAACCGAGAACGTGCCTGGAATCGTGGGCCTGGCCCGGGCCCTGGAGCTGGCCTGCCAGGGGCGGGAGGAACGCGCCGAGCGCCTGCGCGAACTGCGCGATCGCCTGGTCGGGCGGATCCTGGGCGAACTCTCGGGGGCCAGGCTGACCGGACATCCCGAGCTCCGCCTTCCGGGCACGGCCAGCTTCGTCTTCCAGGACGCCGAGGGAGAGTCCCTGCTGCTGCAGTTGGATCGCAAGGGAATCTGCGCCTCGACGGGCTCGGCCTGCTCCAACGCCACCCTGGAACCCTCCCATGTCCTCAAAGCCCTGGGTCTTCCCCTGCAACTGGCCCACGGCAGCCTGCGCCTGACCCTGGGGCGGGAGAATACCCCCGAGGAGATCGATCAGGCGGCCCAGGCCGTGGTGGAGGCCGTCGGGAGGTTGCGCTCGCTGGCCCCCAGGGCCCGCTCCTGATGTACTCCCCGACGGTCCTGGACCACTTCCACAACCCCCGACACGTCGGCGAGATCCCGCAGCCGACCGGCCACGCCCGTCTGGAGAATCCCGTCTGCGGGGACGTGTTGGAGCTCTGGACCCGGGTGGGCGAGGGGCGCCTGGAGGAGGTGGGCTTCCGCGCCTTCGGGTGCGCCGCTGCCATCGCCTCGGCCAGCATGCTCTCCGAGATGGTCCGAGGTCTTCCCCTGGGTGAGGTCCTCGCGCTCCACCCGGGGCACCTGATCGAGGCCCTGGGCGGTCTGCCGGCTTCGAAGAGGCACGGCGCGGCCCTGGCCTTGGAGGCCCTGAAGGCGGCCTTGGGACCAGAGGATGGCTTTTGACTCGGAAGGCTCCGACGCTTCCGGGGGATGGGCGGGTCGAATCATGCCGGAGGGGTCTGCGGCCGAATGCCACGGCAGGTGGCGGATTCAGGGAAGGCCTCCTTGGATTGTAGGGTCCGAAGGGGAACTGTAGAATGGCAAGGTCGGAAACCGCCAGAGGGCGTCGACACGCAAGGAGGCCAGTCCCCTGCAACATGTAAGGGCGGGAAGGTCGCGCCAGGTCGCCCATGCGCTGCGTCAGAAGGCCTTGGAACCCCAGGTCAAGCACTGCTATATCCTCGACATGGAGGTCACGGTCCTCGTCGAGTACCCCGATTACAAGGGGCCACACCACAAAGGGCCCGAGGGAGCCATCTACTGCGAGAACATCGTGCCCTGCTATCAGGCCGATCGGCGCTGTCGCTACAGCGGGATCTCGCCGTTGTTCCCGGATCCCTTCCTGCCCCGTGAGCCGCTCCCGGCCGAAGCCCCGAGCGAGGACACCCTCGAGGCCCCCTCGGAGGAACCCGGCGAGCCCGCTCTTGAAGACGGCTCGACCTCGGCATCCTGAAGGCAGGTCCGGTCGGACCTTCCTGCGAACCACGCAAGGTTTGCAGGAGGTGGCACGTGGAGACAGTCCGGGATGCCGTCGAAGGTCTGAACCTGACCCTGGTCTATGGCGGGTTCGTCCTGGCCGGCCTTTTGTTCTGCGGCGTGGCCTTCCTCTTTGGCGGGGACGGCGGAGATGGCGGGGCGGATGGTGGGGGAGACGATGGCGGGGGGTGCTTTCTCAGCCCCATCAGCCTGGCCTTCTTCACCACCAGCCTGGGAGCCTTCGGCCTGATCCTCCTGCACGGTCTCGGGGTCTCGCCCCTGCGCAGCATCCTCTATTCCAATGTCGCTGCCGCAGTCAGCATGACGGTCCTTTCCTACTTCTTCTTCCGCCTCTTCGTGCGCGGGGGGTCCGTGGTCCGCACCGAGAAGGTGGAAGGCCTGTCGGCTGAGGTCTACACGGCGATCCCCGAGGGTGGGGTGGGGGAGGTTCTCTATCGGGACGGCCGCGGCCAGCAGAAGGCCCTGGCCCGTTCCGCGGACGGCGTGGCCATTCCCGCTGGGACACCCGTCCGCATCGACAGAAGCGTGGGGCCGACCCTCATCGTCAGCAGGGTCGAGCGTCAAGTCTAGGAGGCAGCCGCTACATGGATATCTCGACAGTTCCTGGTGGTTCAGCAGGTCTGATCCTCTTCGGCGTGGTCGGGTTCTTCGCGGTCGTCCTGGTCGTGGTGATGATCTACGCCCGGATGTACCAGAAGGCCAGTCCCAACGAGGTCCTGGTGATCTCGGGCCGGGGAGTGGAGCCGCGTCTGGTGATCGGCTCCGGCCAGCTCGTGATTCCCCTCTTCGAGCGGGTGGACCGCTTCTCGTTGGAGACCATGACCATCGAGATCCTGACCCCGGAGGTCTACTCGGCCCAGGGGGTTCCGGTCATCATCGATGCCGTGGCTCAGGTCAAGGTCCGCAACGAGCCCGACATGGTGCGCCTGGCACTGGAACGCTTCCTCTCCAAGAGCCCGATGGAGATCAAGGAGATCGTCAAGCAGACCCTGGAAGGCCACACTCGCGCCATCATCGGTCAGATGAGCGTGGAGGGCATCATCACGGCTCGGGACGAGTTCGCCCAGAAGGTGACCGAGGTCTCCACCCGGGACCTGGCCAACATGGGTCTGACCATCGACTCCTTCTCGATCAAGGACGTCAAGGACAACCAGGGCTACCTGGCTGCCCTGGGCAAGCCCCGGACCGCCGAGGTCAAGCGCGATGCCGCCATCGCCGAGGCCAATGCCGCGCGGGATGCCCAGAAGGCCGCCGCCGGAGCCAGCCAGGAGGCCGAGGTCGCCAAGATCGAGGCCAAGACCCGCATCGCCGAGAAGGATCGCGACTATCGAATCCAGCAGGCGGAGTACAACATCGCCTCCAAGCAGAGGGAGGCGGAGGCCGACCTGTCCTACGATCTGCAGAAGAACATCTCGGCGCAGAAGGTCAAGGAGCAGGAAGTCCAGATCCAGGTGGTCGAGAAACAGAAGCAGATCCAGGTCCAGAAGAGCGAGGCCGAGCGCCGCGAGGTGGAACTGGTGGCCACGGTTCGCAAGCCCGCCGAGGCCAAGCAGTATGAGATCCAGACGCTGGCCACCGCCGAGCAGTTCAAGCTCAAGACCACCGCGGAAGGGCAGGCCGAGGCCAACCGCCTGACGGGTTTCGCCAGCGCCGAGGTGCGCCAGAAGCAGGGCGAGGCCGAAGCCGCAGCGGACAAGGCCCAGGGCCTGGCGCACGCCGAAGTCGGCCGCGCCCAGGGCCTGGCCGAGGCCGAGGTCATCCGGGCCAAGGGTCTGGCCGAGGCCGAGGCGATGGTCAAGAAGGCCTCCGCGTGGAGCACCTACAACCAGGCCGCCATCATGCAGATGCTGATCGACCGGATGCCCGAGATCGCCAGCGCGATCTCCGCTCCGTTGGCCAAGACCGAGAAGATCGTGATGATCAACTCCGACGGGGGCAGCGGAGGAGCTTCGAGACTGACCCGGGACGTCACCGACGTGGTGGCGCAGGTCCCCTCGGTGCTGGAAGCCCTGACGGGGATCGATCTGGGCGATCTGGCCTCCCATCTGCCCGGTCTGGGGCAGAAGGTCCACAAGGCCGAGCCCTCCTCAGAACCGGAAGTCCCGGTGGCCAGGAAGAAGGTTGAGCCGCCGATCGCCCTGGAGGGCCCGGACCCGGTTTCCTGAACCCGGTCTGCTCCTCCTGAAGAGGGCCTCCCGGCCACCCGCCGGGAGGCCCTCTTCCCGTCCTGTGCAGAAAAATTTTCACGCTGTTCGAGGGGGAATGTGGTTGCAGATTGCAGTAGAACCCCGGAATTTCGCGGATTCATGGGTTCACGACTCCTATTCCATGTTCGGGCTGACCGCATGCATGGTTCATGCTAAAATCTTTCAATAAGAGGTCCCCGCCGGAGGCTTTCCAGTCCGGAACCTCGGTTCATCCCCGCACCCGGGAGGAACAATTGAAAGCCATCGTCTTCGAGTTGCCTCGTCCCGAAGATCTGGAGGAAGGTCGTCTCGATCGCATCCTGGCCGACCTCCGCACGGCGCTTGGCGGGTGGCCTCAGGACCGGGTGCGCCAGGTCCTTTCCTATCGGGGGCGCCCGGGTCTCCTGCTGCAACTGGGCAAGGAAGAACTGGCCTCGGCCTGCGCCGTTGTCCGCAGCACGCTTCAGACCGAGCGGATCGAATACGTCGAGCATCTGTACCACGGCACCCCGCGCTCGATGCCGATTCCTCCTGGGGGGATTCCCCAGGAGCCTCAGCCCGAACTGAGCCCGAATCGTCGTCGTCGGCTGGTCCGGCGTTGCCTGCGTGCCGGGCACGCCTTCTGCCGGATGGGCCTCCTCGCGGATTCCCGGGCTCAGTTCCAGGAGGCCCACACCCTCGCCCCCGATTGTGGCGAGGCTCTGTACGGTCTGGGCCTGGTCGAGGCCCAAGAGGGACACGACGAGATCGCCGAACGCCTGCTGCTTCGGGCCATCGCCCTGGACCCCGGCAAGTCGGGGCCTCATCTGGCGCTGGCGCGTCTGCTGTACCGATCCGGACGGCTGGAGGAAGCCGAAAAGCTGGCTCGCCAGGCCATCGCCTTGGAACCGGGGGATTCAGGAGGCTTCGACGCCCTGGGCTGGGCTTGCCTGGATCTGGGGCGGACCGAACAGGCCCTGGCTGCCTTTCGTGAGGCCCTGGAACTCTCGCCCGGCCTGAGCAGCGCCTTGAGCGGCATGGGCTCGGTCCTCTTCGTCGAAGGCCGGCTGGAAGAGAGCACGGCTCTTCTCGAGCATCTCCTTCTCGAAGACCCCGGCTATCTGACGGCTCGGCTGCAGTTGGGCTGGTGCCGTTTCCACGCGGGGGAGGCCGAGCGGGCCGAAGCGGACTTCCTGCACGTCCTGCACGGCGAGATCGAAGAACTCCGGGATCCTGCCGCCTTCGGACTGGGTCGCCTGTACCTGCAGCGGGGCAACCTGCCGCTGGCCATCGAGAACCTCCAGCGCTGCGCCGGTTCATGGGGCCAGGCCCGCTGGCTTCTGGGCGAGGCCCTCTTCCAGGCGGGCCGGTTGGCCGAAGCCGAGAGCGAGCTGCTCTGTGCCTTGGAGCTCGACCCCGGGCTGCAGGAGGAGATCGAGACCCGCCTGGCCATGTGCACCCTGCGCCAGGGACGCCTGGAGGAAGCCCAATCCTGGATCTGCAAGGCGCTGGAACACCAGGGGGCCCAGGCCCCCCTCCTGGAGCTCCTGGCGGCCATCCACGGGAGCCGGGGGGAGTGGGCCAAGGCCCGCCAGGTCCTGGAGGAGGCCTGCCGCCTGGAGCCGGACTCGGCACCCGCCTGCTTCCAGTTGGGCTGGGTGGATGAGAACCTCGAGGAACCCGAGCGCGCTCGCAGCTCCTACCTGCGTGCCCTGCGCCTGGAACCCGGCATGGCGGATGCCGCGCTGAACCTGGGCTGGATCTTCTTCGATGAGGGACGTCTGGGCGAGGCCGGCGTGCTCTTCGAGAGCGCCCTGGAGCACAATCCCCTGGACGGCGAGGTGCTCTACGCCCTGGGTCGGGTCCTCTATCGCGAGGGGCGTCTCGAGCAAGCCATCTCCAGGCTTCAACAGGCCCTGGACCAGAAACCGGAGCGCGCCGACACCCGCGCCTGGCTGGGGGCCGCCCTGTGCTCTGCCGGGCGCGAGGAGGAAGGGCGCAAGGAGTTGCGCCAGGCTCTTCGCGAAGGCCCCGACGAGGAGACGGCCAGCTTCATCCGCCACCAGTTGCGCCAGCGACTTTCGCGCAGCGCTCCGCGCACCGGGACCATGACGGCCCGGACGCGCAGGAAGGCCCAACGCCTGCCCAGCGCCTCCTGAATCGTCCGGGGCAGGACGGCTCCCCCGCGAGGCGAATCGGGGGCGATGCCGGAAAAGACCGCCATCCTGCCATGGCCCGATCGCCTCACCGAGCGTCTTGAGGAGGAACTCTCGCGTCTTCCTGCCCATGCCGCGGTGGTCCTGGACCCCCTGGACGGCAGTCCCGGGTGGGTGCATCGGCCCCATGAGGTCTTCCCGGCGGCCAGCCTGGTCAAGGTGCCGATCCTCCTGGAACTCTTCCGCCGCTTCCAGGAGGGAGAGGAGGACCCCGGGGCCCGGGTCCTCCTGCGTGCCCGCGACCAGGTCCGAGGGGCCGGGATCCTCTTCGAACTGCACCCCGGACTGCGCCTGACCCTGCGGGATCTGGCACGCCTGATGATCGTCGTCAGCGACAACACGGCCTCGAACCTGCTGCTGGATCGGCTTGGATTTGCCGCGGTGAACCGGCTTCTGGAACGCCTGGGAGCCAGGAACACCGCGCTGCGACGAAGGTTCATGCACCCCCCGGGTCCGGCCGGCGACAACCTGACTTCGGCCGCAGACTGCGTGCGGATCCTCCGCGCCTTGTGGGAGGGCGAGGTCCTCCAGGGAGCCTGGAGGGAGGAGGCCCTGGAGATCCTCTCCCGCCAGCAGTATCGCGAGAAGATCCCGGCCCGGCTCCCCTATAGCGCCCAGGTCTTCAACAAGACCGGCGAGCTCGATGGGGTGCGCCACGACATGGGGATCGTGAAGGATCGCGGAAAAACCTGGATCCTGGCGGTGTTGACGCGAGAGGGCAAAGAGCCCTGGGAGGTCGATGGCCGCATCGCCCGCATCGCGCGTTGGTGTCATGACCAGGTCGTGGAAGGGAGTCTCGAACCTCAATGAGCCAATCGGAGTTTCGCAGCGGATTCATCGCCCTGCTTGGAAAGCCCAACGTGGGCAAGTCCACCCTGCTCAACCGTCTGGTGGGCACCAAGGTGGCCATCACCTCGCCCAAGCCCCAGACCACCCGGAGGCGGATCCTGGGAGTCCGCCATGGCGAGGGGCATCAGATGGTCTTCGTCGACACCCCGGGTTTCCATCCGGCCGAGAACATGCTGGGCCAGAGGATGCTGGAGTCGGCCCGGACCGAGGGGAGGGAGGCGGATCAGGTGGTGCTGGTCACCGACGGGACCCACATGCCCACCGAGGAGGATCGCCGGGTTGGAGAGTTCCTGGCCGGGGTCCGGGCTCCCAAGCTCCTGGTGGTCAACAAGGTGGATCGGGTCCAGCCCAAGGAGGCTCTCCTCCCCCGGATCGTGGCCTACCAGGAACTGGCCGAGTTCGAGGAGGTCTTCCCCCTCTCCGCGCTCGAGGGGCAGAACCTGGAACCCTTGATCCAGAGCCTGCTTTCCCGCCTCTCGCCTGGAGATCCCTACTTTCCGCCAGACCAGGTCTCCGATCAGAACCAGGAGATCCTGATCGAGGAGATCCTTCGCGAGAAGGTCCTCCTGGCGACCCGACAGGAGGTTCCCCACTCGGTTGCCGTGCGCCTGGAGGAGTTCCGACCGGGCGACAACCCCTCCACCTGGTTCATCCGGGCGCTGATCTACGTCGAGCGTGAGGGCCAGAAGGCCATCCTGGTGGGCAAGGGCGGAGCCACCCTGCGGAAGATCGGGACGCAGGCCCGGATCGAAATCGAGGCCCTCCTGGACAAGAAGGTCTTCTTGGACGTCTGGGTCAAGGTCAAGCCCGACTGGCGCGATCGGGCCGACTGGTTGCGGGCCCTGGGGTACGATTGAGGGGGCCCGAGCCTGGAGGAACCCGAATCAGCCTGTCGAACGCAGAGCGCGTCCTGCAGCCGCAATCTCGGGCCGCAGGCCGCAGAAGTCTTGTCTTCCGGGCTCTTCAAGCGCCGGGAGAACGTCCTGAAAGGCGGTAGGCACAGAGTTGATCACCACCTACGAAGCACTCGGAATGATCGAGACCAAGGGTCTCGTGGCCATGGTCGAAGCGTCGGACGCCATGGTCAAGGCGGCCAACGTCAAGTTGATCGGGTATGAGAAGATCGGAGCCGGCTACGTGACGGCGCTGGTTCGCGGCGACGTCGCTGCGGTCCGTGCGGCCACCGATGCCGGAGCCGCTGCCGCCCGCAAGGTGGGCGAGCTGGTCTCGGTGCACGTCATCCCCCGTCCCCACAGGGACCTGGACGATGTCCTGCCCATCGCTCCTCCTCGCGAGAAGGCCAGCCAGAAGTAACTGGCGCCTGAACGATGGACCACGACTCCCTGATCGCCATGATCACGGAGCGGGTCGTCGAGGAACTGGTCCGTTCCGCGGCCGGAGGGGCACAACCCACGCCAGCGATCCCCAGCCAGGCCCTGGTCTCACCAGGCCGGCGGGTCCTGTTGTGCGGGGCGCCCGGAGCAGCCGCAGAGACCCCTGCCTGGCAGGCCCTGCGTTCCCTGGACGGGGTCCGCTGGGTGGGGGTGGACTGGCCCGGCTATCCCGCCAGCCGGATCGCCAAAGGCCTCGGCCGTTGCCCGGACGAGGTCGTCTCCCCTCCTGAGGTGTGGGACGATCTGGTCCGCTCGGTCGAGGCCGTGGTGCTGCCTTTCGCCACCCTGGACGTGCTGGCCCGCACCGCGCTTCTGCTGGTGGATTCTCCACCTGTGGCCGCAGCCGTGGCCGCGCTGATCCAGGGGGTTCCCGTCCTGGCCGGAGGAGACGAGGCCGAGCGTCTGACCCGCCACTCCTCGCGCATCCCTGGGGGGATCCTCTCGGTTGTGCAGGGGCATGTCCGCACGGTCCAGGGCATGGGGATGCGTCTGGAACCTCCCGCCCGGATCGCCACCCGACTCTCCCAGGGGGTGGCCTGCCTGGCGGGTTCCGTCTCGGGAGGCAGGGACGTGGTCACCAACGAGGATGTGCTGGCCGCCGTGCAGGCGGGCCAGAAGGTCCTGGAGGTGGCCACCGGCAGCATCGTCACCGCCTTGGCCCGGGAAACCGCCAACCGCAACGGGGTCGAGGTACGTTTCCGATGATCGTGGCACGAGTCCTGGGCACCGTGGTGTGCACCCAGAAGGACCACAAGCTCGAAGGAGCCAAGCTGCAACTGGTCCAGGCCGTGGACTACCAGACCC
>JALHDH010000189.1 GCA_022839105.1 bacterium | reverse complement strand
GGTTTTATATGGTTTAAAAATATCAACACCATATTCTGTTTGTTTTTTCTCGGGAAGTTTTGTTACATTGCCAAAATAATCATTATGAACAAGGCGTAAGGGAATATTATTTGAATTATCAATGTTTTGTATTTGAATAATCATATTACGGACAGCAGCATCAAATATTCTAATTTCAGATAAAAAATCTATACGGTTTATAGCCGCGTTCTTGAGAAAATATTCTTGTGAAAGTAAGGCATACTTAGATGAAATATATGAATCTGAGATTATATAAGAAAATAATCCCTTTGGTTTAAGCAATTTGAATGATCTTTCCAGAAAAGGGATGTATAAATCCCATTTTTCATACAGAGTTTCATAGTATTTAGTATTTTTAATCAAATCCCTTTGATTTTTTATAGAAGGATTATCTGCTCTTACATAAGGAGGATTACCTAAAACGATATCAAAGCATTTATTATATGATGGTTCTTTATCTCCTGAGTCCGAAATTTCATCGGTTTCAATACCAGATAAATCAAACATCCAGAAAGGATCAAAGAATTCAGCTGATTTTGATGAATCAAACGGATTCCAATTGATCATTATTTGCCATTGATAAGGTATATTGCTAAATAGATAACTTTTAATAATATCCATCATCTGCTTTCTTAAATTATTATCCTGATTTCTAAGTTCTCTTTTTTCAGCATTGCTTTTTGAGAAGAAGTAGCGTTTTCTTGTTTCTTTCAATTTTATTTCTAAAGGTTCAATCTCTCGGTAGAAAATTTCATTTTTTATCTTTCTCATAAGTGGTATAAGTGAATTTGCAGAGATTAGTTTTGTTTCTAAATTAGGTAAAGGTATTAATCCATAGTTTTTCTTGCTACTGTCTTTTTCCTGTTCTATAATTAGGGAAATAAAAAATCTCAACTTTGCTATTTGAATAGCAATGGGTTGAATGTCAACACCATAAATACAATTTTCTATTATATATAGTTTTCTGGCATAATCAAAATACTCGGGATTTTTTTCACTGAATACTTCTTCCAATCTTGTCATTTTTCTTAACAGAACATCTTCTGCTTGTTTTCGAGCTTCCATATCATTTATTTCATTTGCCTTTTTTATATCTTCATCTATTGCCCTTTTAGCTAATATTTTTTGTTCTTCTTTAAAAAGGACATTTTCAGGATCAAGTTTACCCAAAACAAATACAATTTTATGAAGCATTCCCATTGGAAATGCACCACTTCCGCAAGCTGGATCTAAAATTTTTACATTACTTAAGCCATGGATTAATATATTAACTTCTTTTGAACTGAAATCGGGAACTATAGTTGTATATTCAAATAATATTCTGATTTTATCATATATAAATATATTGTTTTCTTGGCAAAATGAATCCAAATAAGTTATGAGTGCTTCAGTTACCATATAATCAACAATTTCCCTTGGAGTATAGTAGGAACCTGTATTTTTCTTCTTAGTTTTTTCATTTTGAACATCCCATTCAGATAATAAGCTTTCAAAAACTTTTCCCAATAATTCTGGATCAAGTGCAATTTCCTCTTCAATAGGGGTATTTTCCTCAATTGTAAACTTATAATGTTTAAAGATATCTATTAAACCTTTAGGCTTTCCCTTTTCATCTAAATTAAAGAACAGTTCATCAGGAACATAAATAAGATCTTTGTTTTCAATAGGATTAGTAAAGTAATCCTTGCGTTCATTTGTAGCGTTATTATCTAAACATTCAAATAAACCACCGTTAAGAAAAGGGGTATCTTCAAATAATTCTAATGCCTTATCTTTATTACTAAACATCCTTCCATAACGATAATAAAATTGATTTCTATAGCCACTTGTAAAATACTTTTTATCAGGCATAAATTGTCTATTAAATTCAGGATTATCTTTGTTCATTTCATTATTTAAGGTAGCAAAAAAGAGATTTTGAAGGATGGCTTTGTAATATTGGCTATTTTCCAAGCATTCAGGATTTAAATATTCTTTTTTAAGAAGATTATAATCAAATAAACGATTATCTACCAATCCCTTTTCTTTTATAAACCATACAAAAATCATTCTGGTTAATAATCTGATAAGATTTTCCGTTCTATTGCTTTCAGAATTATCCCCATTTATCGGGAATGTCACTGTCTTTCTTGCATTATAAAACCACTCTCTAATATTAATATAAAATTTGTTGTTCAGTTCTTCAATATCCAAAACATCTTTCCACGCTTTATGCAAGGTATTAAAATTATAAATTATATAACCAGTTGATATAAGACCTTCTAATGATATATCAGATAGTATTTCAAGATGAGCTCTATGTGGATTTACAATATTAATATCTTTAATTAAGGTTACTTTTTCTATAACATCCCTGTTTTGGTCTTTTTTGTTAATTCTGCGATCACAAATGACGATAGAAATATTATCACCATATTTTATTGTTAGTATTGTAGGAATAAGATAATGTTTGTTAATAAAGCGTGTGATATCTGATAAAATGCTACGATTATAGGAATTACCTTTTAGTTCAAGAACAGAGAATAGGTAGGAATTGATTTCATAATTATTGAATTTATTTTGCTCTCTTTTAAAAATATCATATTGCTCAATCTTACTGATAAGATGTTTAATTTCTTCATCGGTAATTTGGAAAAGGTAATCAAGATTAACCCATTCCTCCGATTTTAGTTTTTCGGGTTTTATATTACTATCTATATTCTTTTTCAGTTCATCAAAGGAAAAACTATGTTGCTCCGGTTGACGGTCACTAATATAACCTAAAGTATTCCAGAACTTCAGAGCAGCGGAATAAGTATCTTTAGTGTTAAAAAGTTGCAAAGCATTTTTGATTTTTTCTTTATCCATTTATATTCCTTTATTTGATAATCAGCCAAGTGATTAGTTCAAAACTCTGTTC
>JALHDH010000076.1 GCA_022839105.1 bacterium | reverse complement strand
CAGTCGCCTGCAGAACGTCATCAACGAGCTGGATGCCCAGGCGTTGGCCTTCGTCCATCGGATGAAGCAGCTCAGCGGCGATGAGGAGGGGCAGGTGGTCTGCCTGACCATGGGCCCCCCGATGGCCGACGAGGTCCTGCGCTACGGTTTGAGCCGTTGCGCCGACGCGGCCGTGCTGCTGACCGATCGGGCCCTGGGAGGGGCCGATACGGTGGCCACCGCCAATCCCCTGGCCTACGCGGTCCGCAAGATCGAAAAGGACCTCTTCGGCGGGAAGAAGGACTACTTCATCGTCGCCGGCATGCAGTCGGTGGATGGCGACACCGCCCAGGTCCCTCCCCAGATGGCCGAGGAACTCGGGATCGGCTGCATCGCCTATCTGACCGACGCTTCCTACGAGGACGGGCGCTTCACCTTCAAGCGCATCATCAGCGGCGGGAGCCAGGTGGTGGCTGCCCGCAACCTGCCCGTCGTCCTGACCGTCGCCAAGTACGAGCATCCCCTCTTCGCCAGCCTGGCGGGCACCCGGCGGGCCCGGCAGATGCAGGTCCTGCAGTGGGGAGCCGCCGATATCCAGGCCACCCAGGTCGGCAGCAAGGGCTCCAAGACCCAGGTGACCCGGGTCTTCCCCCCGGGCAAGACCAACCGCAAGTGCCAGCAGGTTCACGATGCCAAAGAACTGGCCCGGGCCCTGGTCGAGAGCTACCAGGGCTCCGGCGGCGCCGCTTCGGCCCAGGGCGCCAAGGACTACGTCCTTCCCGGTCGTCGCGCCCACAACTTCGAGCGCAGCTTCGAGGGCCTCGAGAAGGACAACGAGTCCTTCGGGATCCTGGCCGATCAGATGCGCGGCGTCGGCATCGAGGACCTCTACGAGATGACCGACGAGCTTCGCGCCCAGGTGGTCGCCAGCCTGAAGGGGCAGTTCAGCGAGAAGGCCCTGGACGACATGTTCGAGGGCATGAAGAAGTTCGACCCGGCCTTCAAGGGGGATGTCTGGGTGATGGCCGAGCACTGCGAAGGCCGGATCACCCCTTCGACCTTCGAACTCCTGGGCAAGGCCAGCGAGCTGGCCCGTTCCTTGGAGGTCAAGGTCGGGGCGGCCCTGGTGGGTTCGCAGGTCGAGCCTCTGGCCCAGGAGCTGATCCACGCCGGGGCTGACCGGGTCTACCTGACCGAGCATCCCCTGCTGGCCGAGCACGACCCGCTGGCCTGTCGGAAGGCCGTGGCCGCCCTGATCGAGGAGTTCTGGCCCCAGATCGTGCTGTATGGCGCCACGCCCCAGGGTCGGGTCCTGGCTCCCCTGGTCTCCTATCGCCTGGGATGCGGGCTGACGGCCGACTGCACCTCCTTGGACATCCGGGACAGCACGCGCAAGGGGCTGGTCGGAATCCTCCTGCAGACCCGGCCCGCCCTGGGCGGGAACGTCATGGCGACCATCTCGACGGTCGACTCCCGCTCCCAGATGGCGACCGCTCGTCCCGGCGTGATGAAACGCAACCCCGACGACCCGAACCGCACCGGAGAGGTGATCCGGCGCGAGGTCGAGCTGACCCCCCAGGAGCTGTGCATGGACGTCCTGGCCACCGAGATCGCCCACGGCGAGGTGAACTTCGAGGCCAAGGTCATCGTCGGCGGCGGACGAGGCCTGCAGAACCGGGACAACTACGAGGCACTGCTGGATTCGCTGCGCCAGGCCCTGGGCCGGAAGCTGGGAACCGAGGTCGAGAAGGGGGCCACGCGCAGCGCAGTAGAGCGGGGCTTCACCGAGAGGATCCGCCAGGTCGGGCAGACCGGGACCGCGGTGGGCCCCAAGCTGTACCTGGCCCTGGGGATCAGTGGGGCCATCCAGCACATGATCGGGGTGGCCAACACCGAGACCATCGTGGCCATCAACGTCGATCCCAACGCGCCGATCTTCAAGATGTGTGATTACTACCTGATCGGGAACGTGGAAGAAATCGTCCCGAAGCTGGTGGAAGAGCTCGAGGCTGTGTAGAGACCATGCTTGAGAACCCGCATTCCATCGATCGCTACAGCCGGACCCAGGTCCTGATCGTGGGGGCCGGCCCCGCCGGTCTTTCCTGTGCCATCGCCCTGAAGAAGGAACGACCCGAGGTCGAGGTCGTGGTGCTGGACAAGGCGCCGGGATTGGGGAACCACAACCTTTCGGGGGCCGTGCTGGAGCCCGCCTCGGTGCACCGCCTGCTGGACCATGCGCTCCCCGGCTGGCGGGAGTCCGACCAGGCCAAGGAGATCCTGGGTCGGACCGTCGAGAAGGACGACGTGCTCTTCCTGCCGGGTCCCGCCGGGGCCCTGCAGCTCCATCCCCTGATCAAGCTGGCCGGGCTCCTGCGACTGGGCCCCGGACAGATGGACCACAAGGGCGACTATATCGTCTCGATCTCGCGGTTGACCCGCTGGCTGGGCCAGATCGCCGAGGACCTCGGGGTCGAGGTCCACATGGGCTTTGCCGTGGACTCCCTGGTCCCCGGAGAGGGGGACACGGTGGCGGCTGGAGTCCGACTGGTGGACCGCGGCCTGAACAAGGAAGGCGAGAAGCAGCCCAACTTCTCTCCTGGAGAGACCATCCGGGCCGACCTGGTCGTGCTGGCCGAGGGGTGTGACGGTCTGGTCACCGAGCGCTTCGTCGAGCAGGCCGGACTGGAGCGCGAGGCCGTCCAGTTGTACTCGATCGGCGTGAAGGAAGTGGTGGCGGTCTCGGAAGACCAGTACCGCCAGTTCGGCGACAACCGCGTGGTCCACGCCCTGGGCTATCCGATCTGGACCCCGGTCCTGGGGCCTGGGATGTTCGGGGGCGGCCTGATGTACGCCTGTGGCGACAACAAGATCGCCGTCGGCATGATCGTCGGGCTGGATTGGCAGGAGAACGACTTCAACCCCCAGGACGCCCTGGTCCATTTCAAGAACCACTCCTTCGTCCGGCGCTTCATCGAAGGTGGGAAGGTGGTCGAGGCCGGGGCCAAGATGATCCCCGAGGGCGGCCTGCGGGCGGTGCCCCGGGATCCCAAGACCGGGTCTTTCGGCAAGGGCAACGTGCTGCTGGTCGGCGATGGCGCCGGTTTCGTCAACATGCTCAAGATCAAGGGCCTGCACAACGCCCTGGATTCCGGCAGGCTGGCCGGAGAAGCGATCGCCGGCTCGCTGGCCGAGCCCGAGCAGGCGGCCCGGAAGTACACCTCGGCCCTGGAGGAGTCCGGCCTGGTGGCCGAGATGGGAAGGGCCCGGAACTACCGTCAGACCATCGCCCGCTTCGGGAACCTGCTGGGCCTGCCCCTGAGCGTGCTCTCGGAGCTCCTGCCCCGTTTCGAGGTCGAACCGGACTTCAAGGCCATGCGCCCCCGCCACTATCGGCTCAAGGGCAACCGGGAGTTCGACAAGGATACCTTTACGGCCATGGCCCAGACCGAGCACCGCGAGGAACAGCCCTCGCACCTGCGGATCGTCGACCCGAAGATCTGCCTGGAGAAGTGCCTTGAGACCTTCAAGGCCCCATGCATCACCTTCTGTCCGGCCGGGGTATATGAGGAGATCCAGGGAGTGGTGAAGCCCGCCAACGCCTCCAACTGCCTGCACTGCAAGACCTGCCAGCGCAAGTGTCCCTTCGACAACATCCGCTGGGTCGTGCCCGAGGGCGGGGGAGGACCGCGCTACAAGCAGTCCTAGGAGCCTGTGTGAGTATCCGGACCGAGCATCGCCGAGGGATCTTGTGCACCCCGCAAGGCGCAAAAAGTCGTGGTTTGCTGGAGGCAAATGAGACTTTCTGCAACACAGCGGGGGTGCAAGAGACCCGGCGAGGCGACCGACGCGGTATTCACACAGACTCCTAGCAAATCCTCCCCTCCCTGGGATGGGGGGAGGACCCTGGGGCATGGCGAAGACTCCCCTGTGGAACTGGCCTGGTTGACGGTGGCCTTCATCTGGGGGCTCGGGGCCCTGGCGGCAGCAAGGCTGGCCCGAGGGCGCGGATACCCCGTCATCTGGGTTTCGGTCCTGATGGGCCCGCTGGGCTGGCTGGCCATGCGCCGCCTGGCGATCGTGCCCCGTCCCGGCCCCGCCTCCCGCCATCTGCTGATGCAGTGGGCGCTCCTGGTCCAGGAGGGCCTGCCCTGCGGAGACCTGCCCGAGGGCACCGAGCCCGAGCTGCTCCGTCTGGCAGAGGTGGCCCGCGCCCAGGGGCGGGAGCGTTTCTTCGGACAGGGTCTGCGCGCCCTGGTCTCTTTCGAGCGGCTTTGGGAGCGGGTGCTGCCCTGGATGGTCCTCAACCTCTGCCTGTTGGGAATCGCGGCCGGAGTCCTGCTGGTGGCCGCAGTCGCGATGCTGCGATCCAGCGCCCCGGGAATGGGAGGGCTGGCTCTTCTGGGGCTGCCTCTCCTGTGGGGGTTGGCCAGGGTCCTGCTGCGCGGCGAGGAACCTTCCGAGATCCAGGGCCTCCGGACCCGGGGGCATGCCCTGCATCTGGAGTGGCTGGCGCAACTGGCCGGCGAGCCTGCCTCGGGCGAGCCCTCGGCCCATGTGCTGGAGGCCGGCGAGGAACTCGCCCGTCGTCTGCGCCGGGTGCGCCGGACGGGGCGATGGTTGGGCCTGCTGCTCGTGCTCGAGGCGACCCTCCTGGTCCTGGCGGCGCAGGGTCTGGGTTGAGGGCCCGCCCTCCACTCCCAGGGGGGCTCTCGGCCCTGGACCCCTCGGGCTCAGAGCCCGACCTGGAAGATGCCGGAGCTCTCGCCCCACGGATGGTAGCCGGTGGCGATCCGCTTAAAGCCGTACCTTTCGTAGAAGCCGACGTGGTCCGAGGCCAGATAGAGGTTCTCGAACCCGGCCGCCCGGGCATCCTGGCAGACCCTGTCGATCAGGAGCGAGCCATAGGATCTCCCCCGGCTCTCGGGTTCGATGAAGAGGGCGCACAGCCAGGGGCACAGGTCCATGCGGCTGATGAAGTCGTTGGGGACCAGCCCGACCCCGCCCAGGATCCGGTCTTCGGCGTCCAGCAGCAGGTACTACTGGGGGAGCGGCCCGGGGGCCGTCAGGCAGTGGGTGATGCAATCCTGGTAGACCGGGGCGCTGGCCGGGGAGGCCCAGGTCTTCTGGAACCAGGCGATGGCGCGTGGGGCGATTTCCGGATGCTGTCGGACGGAGAGGACTCTGGGGTGCATGCCCGGGTTTTCCGGGTCCAGCCTCTCGCTCCCTCCGTCCGGGTCAGACCGGCGAGGCGCCCGGGCTCAGCGGACCCGCAGTCGCAGGGCCATCATCGGCTCGGTGGAAGAGGGACGACATGTTCCTGGAGTCCGCGATTCGGCCTCGGCCCTGGCGATTTCTGGTTCTGGGGCTGGGCCTGCTGGCATGGATGGTCGTCCCACGGCTCGGTCACGCCGTGCCCGGGTCGACCTTCGGGGCCACGGTGGTCAGGGTCGCCGATGGCGACAGCCTGGAGGTCCTGCGCGGGCAGGAAAGGATCCGGATCCGCCTGGAGGGGATCGACTGTCCCGAGATGCGTCCCCCCCAGCCCTATTGCCGCAAGGCCAAGGATTTCACCTCGCGCAAGGCCTTCGGAAAGACCGTCCAGGTCCGGGTGATCACCACGGACAGGTATGGCCGCAAGGTCTGCCGGGTGCAGGTGGACGGCCAGGATCTCAGCGTGGAGTTGTTGCGGGCGGGCCTGGCCTGGCACTATGAGCGCTTCAATCAAGAGCCCGCCCTGGCGCGACTCGAGGCCGAGGCTCGGGCCCAGAGGCGTGGGCTCTGGGCCGATTCCAATCCCATCCCTCCCTGGGAGTGGAGGCGCTCAAACAGACGATGAGGGCGACCTGCCGGTTCAGGCGGGTCTTGTCTTCTCCCCGCCCCTTTGCGCGGGATCCGCGCGATGCCTGTCGCGACGCCTGGCTCGCCCACCTCGCCTGGCGTTCCCTCCAAAATTTCGAAGACCGGGCTCGCGCAGGGGGCCCTGGGGGCAAGACGAATCCCGTCCGGCTGTGAGTCCTTTCCGGCCCGACTCCCTTCCCCGCTTCGCCTTGGCCGGCGTCCTGGCGCTGGGTCTGCTGGTCTGGCTGGCCCATGGCGTGGCCCTGCTGGGCTTCCCCTACCAGGATGACTACGGGGAGGGCGGCACGATGATCGCGTCGCTCCGACTGGCCCAGGGCACCCCGATCCATCCCGAAATCCAGGAAGCCCCCTACTTCGTCAACCCCTATACACCGGTCTTCTTGTGGGCGGGTTCGCTGTTCATGGGCGCCGGTCCGACCTTCTTCGGAGGCCGGTTGGTCTCCCTGGCTTCCGGGCTGGGCGTGGCCTGGCTGCTCTTCACCTGGCTGCGCCGGAGGGCCGGAATCCAGGCGGCGCTGGTGGGGACGACCCTCTTCGTGCTCCACCCCCTGGTGCTGGGTTGGACTCCCCTGTACCGGACCGATTCCCTGGCGCTCTTCTTCGGTTTCGCCGGCCTCCTGGCTGCCGAGGCGGCCATGCGCGCCGATGAGCCATCCTTGAGGCGCCTCTTCCCCGCGGCCCTCCTCCTGGTCCTGGACCTCTATACCAAGCAGTCCATGATCGCTCCCGTCCTGGCAGCCATGGCGTGCGCCTGGTCCGGGAGCCTCCGGACCGGAGCCCGTCTTTCCGCCCTGCTGGTGGCCCTGGTAGCCCTCCCTGCCCTGGCCCTGGAGGCCATGAATGAAGGCCGCTTCCTGGGCGCCATCTTCGGCCACAACGTGATGCCCTTCAGCCTGGAACAGGCTTGCCTCTGCCTGGGGGCCTACCTGTCGAGCGCGGCGGGTCTGGTCGGCCTGGCGGTGGCCTGCGCCTGGCTGGAGGGGATCCGCCGCCACCGTCTCTGGTGGTTCTTCCTGGCGGGAGCACTTCCCATCGCGTTGGGCAGCGGTCGGGAAGGCGGGTTCTACAACTATTGCCTGGAACTCCACCTGGCCCTCTCGGTCCTCTCGGGGCTGGCCTGGGACGCGGCCACCCGAGGAGGACGGGCCTCGGCTTGGGCCGTTGGAGCCCTGGTGGCCGCCCAGGTGGCCCTGGGCGGGATCTCCCGGCTGCCCCCCTGTCTTCTCTCGCCGTTGGATCACCTCCGCTTCGAGACCGGGTTCGTCCTGCGAGGGCAGGACCCGCCGTGGAGGAAGGCCTTGTCGGATGTCGGGCAGATCGCCGCGTGGCTGGAGGCGCACCCGGGACCCATCCTGGCAGAGAACCTGGGCAATCCGACGATCCTGGGGCGCACCCCCTGGGTGGTGGACCCCCTGATCCTCTTCACCCTGGCCCGGAGCGGACGCTGGGATCCGGAGCCCGTGCTTCGACGCGTGGATCGCCAGGATTTCGCGGTGATCTTCCTGCAGGTCCTGGAGGGGAATCTCCGCTTCTCTCCCGAGGCCATCGCCCGGATCGCGGCCAGCTATCAGGTGGTCGGTCGGGTTGGAGTCGACCTGGTCCTTCTGCCCCGACCCCGACCTTCTCCCGACTCGGGAGGGAGCGGTTGAATCAGCGGGCCAGGGCCTTGTCGGGGTCCATCTCGGCGTCCTGGCGCAGGCGCTTGAGCGCCGATTCCAGGCTCTCGCGGACCCGCCGCCGCTTTTCCCGGTCCAGGGCTTCCTGGAGGAGATCCCCCAGGTCGGGATTTCGCGAGGCCTCTGCCAGGCAGGCAGCCTCCATCCGGACCCGCGCCGATTCATCCTGAAGGCCCAGGCGGACCAGCGAGTCCAGGACCGCCGGGGGGGAGCCCTCATGGCTGAGGGCCTGGGCTGCGGCCAGTCGGACCAGCAAGGGTTGCTGAGGGTCTGCGGAAAGTTCGCGCAGCAGGGCCTGCTCCGCCTCCCGCCCCTGACAGCCCAGGGAAGCGGCCGCCTTGGCTCGGACGGCGACCGGTTCCTGCGGATCGGCCGCCACCTGGATCAGGGCCGAGCGGGCTTCCGCCCCGGAAAATCCCGCCAGGCCATGGATTGCGGCCTGCCGAAGCCGGATCGGCTGTTCCGGATCGCACAGGATCTGCGCCATGAAGGCCGTGCGAGCCTCCGCACCCAGGCTTCCCAGGGCCATCAAGGCTTCCTGGCGCAGTTCCAGGGGTTCCGAAGGGTCCGAGGCGATGCGGGCCAGCGGTTCCTCAGAGGTGGATTCTCGTCGCTTGCCCAGGGCGCCGGCCACCTCGACCCGGATCTGCGTCAGTTCGTGGCGGTCCTCGAGACGCTGGAGCAGGGGATTCGGATCGGTCCAACCGCGCAGGGTCCGCAGGGCCCGGGCGGCCTGGATGCGCACGCCCTGGTCGGGATCCGCCAGCAGGGCGGCGGCCTCATCGGCATGGGAGAAGACCTGCATGCGGGCCAGGGTCAGGACCGATCGGCTCCGGACCTGGGGCGAGGGGTGCTTCATGCCCCTGAGGAGGATCGGGCCGATCTCGACGCCGTCCCGGGAATCCTCCCAGAGCTGACGCGAGGCGGCCATGACCAGGTCGGGATCGTTGCTGCCCAGATCCAGGATGATGTCGCGTTGAGAGCGCTGCCAGAGCCACAGGCTCCCTCCCAGCAGGAGGGCCACCCCCAGCAAGAGCCATCCCAGGCGTTTCATGATCGCATGCTAGCCGGTCGGTTCGGGTCAAGGCAAGCGTTCCGCACTTCCTTCGGACGGGAGGCGCAGGATTCGGGCCGGCAGGGGACAAGGCCCGGCCATGCCTTGGGAGTTGCTGGACAGGAACGGGCCCGACGGGTGTCCGCGCGGGAACCTGCTGGTGGAGGGGGACAACCTGGACGTGGCCCGCCTCCTGCATCCCGAGCATGCCGGGAAGGTGGATCTGCTCTACCTGGATCCCCCCTTCGCCAGCGGCCAGGACTATCTCGTCGCGACCCTGCGCGAGGGAAGGCGCCGGCTTCAGCACGCCTATCGGGATCGCTTCCCCGGTGGGCTGGCCCGCTATCGCGAGTGGATGGCTCCGCGCCTGGAGGCGGCCTGTGGATTGCTGGCTCCCGACGGGGCGCTCTACCTGCACTGCGATACCCGGGCCTGCCACGTGCTGCGTTGCCTGCTGGACGAGATCCTCGGCGAGCGCCGATTCCGGGCCCAGATCGCCTGGCGGCGCACCACCTCCCATCCGGATGCCGGCTTCTACGGGGCCGTGCATGACGTGATCCTGTTCTACGCCGACCGCAGCCACTCCATGAGGCCCGTGCGCTCCGAGCGGGATCCCGAACTGGTTCGCCGCTACTACCGTTATCGGGATCCCGATGGAAGGCGCTTCATGTCCGACAACCTGACCGGGGCCGGGCCGGGACCCGCCCGTTCCTTCGGGCAGAGGGGCCTCCTGGAGCCTCCTCACGGCCGGCACTGGCTTCATGACCAGGAGGGCCTGGACCGTCTCCTGGCCGAGGGGCGGGTCTTCTGGACCCGCAACGGAGTGCCGCGCCTGAAGAAGTACCTCGACGAGGCCGGGGGGATCCCGGTGGGGGATCTCTGGCTGGACATCCAGCCCTTGCGCTCCTGGCACCGACGCGAGGCCACGGGGTACGCCACCCAGAAGCCCGAGGCGCTCCTGGAGCGCATCGTGGGGGCCTCTTCGAAGCCGGGCGGCCTGGTGGCGGATTTCTTCTGTGGCTCCGGCACCACCCTGGTGGTGGCCGAGCGGCTGGGGCGCCGCTGGCTGGGCTGTGATGTGGGGAGCGCGGCCGTGCAGGCGGCCCGGCGACGCCTTCTGCACGGGGGCGTGAGGTCTCCCTTCAGCGTGTGTCGCCTGGGGCAGGCGCCGGGGCTGCCGGCTCCGCGGGCCCGCCTTCAGGAAGGACGGGTCCACCTGGACGGGCTGGAGGGTGTCCCGGAGGCCTCCTGGCGCGAGCTCGTGGATTGCTGGGCGGTCGAGTGGGCCCCCCGGGGGGAGGATTTCCGACCGGACTGGTGGGCTCTTCGGGGAGAGAGCGGGCTTCTTCCGGTCCTCTCTGTTCCGGCTCCCGGCCCGCCTGAGGGGCTCTGCCCCCGAGTCCGGGTCTACGGGATCGAAGGGGGAGTGGCCACGGTGCGGGCCCTGGGGACAGGAACGCCCTGAGGCCGCCGCGAACCGCATCCCCACGCTGTTTCAGGCGGAGGTCGGCATGAACGAGGAAACCCAGGTCCAGAACCAGGCTGCCGTCGTGTACGATGGCGAGGAGTATTCCAGGGAATCCCTCCAGGGCCTGGTCTCCAGCTATCAGGAGGTCCACACCCGGAGGATCCAGGAACTCGAGGGGCTCAAGAAGACCCACGACGAGATCGCCAAGGAGATGACCCGGGACCTGGCCGAGTCCAAGTCCGCCTGGGAATACCTCAAGGGGATGGCCACGGTGGATCTGGGCAAGGCGGGTGCGAATCTGCGCGGCCTGCTCGAGAAGATCCCGGTTCTCTCCGATCGCCTGCCGGAGCGCCCCCTCTCCGAGCTTCTCCAGGAGAAGATCCTCGTGGCCGAGACCCGCGTTCGCGAGATCGGCCTCTTCCTGGACAAGATGGAGGTCGAGATCTCCAAGGTCCGCGACGACATCGTCCGCCTGAACAAGAAGATGGTGGTTTCGGCGCACAACGAAGAGAAGGCGGCTGCCTACATCCTGCAACTGCGCGAGGAGAAGACGCGCCTGGAAGCCCGGATGGAGGCCCTGGCCGCGGATTCCTCCAGCGCCGAGAAGCGGACCCTCCAGGCGCAGGTCGATGAGGTCAAGCAGAAGATCTGGGAGCACGGGGCCAGGCTGCGCCTGTACTCCAGCGCCGAGGATCGCATCTCCTCGATCGTGGCGATGAACAACAACTTCCTGGAGATGCTCTCCAACCTGCATGCCAACATGCAGAATCTCCACGATGCCGGGACCGAGGTCCTGGACGATCTGCGGGGCAACCTGGCTTCGCTGGCGACGGCCACCGAGGCCAGCGAGCTGACCCTGGACATGCAGTCGGCCATGACCTCGTTGAAGGAAAGCGTGAACAAGGTGGCCCTGCTCGCTTCCAACACCTCGCTCTACCTGAGCCAGAACGTCGAGAAGCTGACCAGCGAGCTCAAGGTCTATGACGACGCCACCACCGCCCTGATCGAGAGCAACCTCGAGCAGGAGCGCGAACTGCGCGAGAAGCGGATCGACGAGACCTTGAAGCTGGCCGAGAAGGAATACGGCCTGCTCCAGGCCGCCCGAGAGGGAGGCTAGAGCCCTGGCCGGCTCCGCGCCCCGCCCGCCCCAGGTCTTGTTGGGAGCCGAGGCCGCCGGGATCTACCTGGCCATGCTCAGACGACTCCTGCAGGCCGGGCGCCTGAACCGCTTCTTCCCGGACCCGGCCCGCCTGGAAGCGCTCTGGGGCTTTCTGGCCCCCTCGGGAGGATTCGGCACCTGGCCCGGCCTGGAGATCAACCTGCGCACGGGACTGCCCGCCGAGCCTGCTGTGGGCCGGATCCTCTCCCAGCAGGAGGCTTCCAGCCGCTTTCTGGCGGGAGTGGACCTTCCGGTCCTGGAGGCCAAGGCCGACCCTTCCCCTGCCGAGCAGCGCCTGCTGGAGCAGGCCCGCTACCATCAGGAACTCCAGCGCGCCAGCCTGCCGCGCTGGAGCCGCCTGGATCTGGCCTTGCGCCGCGTCGAGGCGGACAGGCGCCGGGCCTTCTTCACCACGGTCTTCGATCGCTTCGACGCCAGCGAGGAGCTCTTCGCCCGCTACACCGTGCAGCTCTACCAGCACCACGGTCGCTGGACCCGGAACCTGGTCGAGCTCCAGGGGGATGACCTGGAGGCCACGGGACCCTTCCGCACCGTGATCTCACGCTACCACTCCGATGAAGCCGAGTTCGCCTTCGTGCTGCTGTCGGAGTTGCCGGCGATCACCGTCGAGGAGGTGGTCCGCTGCCGGGTCGGGCCTCTGTGGTTCGAGGGGGTGGAGATGCCGCCCGCCGTCGCCTCGCTGCTGGCCGCCCACCCGGGCAGCTTCATCCTGCACTTCCCCACCGACCGGGCCGGCCTGACGGTGCGCGAGGACGGGAATCGCGACCCCTTCAGCGTGCTGTGGCGGCAGGTCCTGCAGCCCGAGGCGCGTGAGCTGGCCGAGAAGAAGGCCGGGGAACTGGGCTACCACGTGCACAAGGAACGCAAGTTCGCCTGCACCCGGGCCGTGGCCGGTCCCTTCAGCGAGTGGCTCAAGCAGCGGGGAGCCCGCTGCGTGGTCTATCCGGTTTAAGCTCCCGCCTCGGTCCGAGCCTTCCTTCCCTTCAGCCCCGCAGCACCCCGCCCATCCGGCGGACCGACTCGCGCAGGTCTTCAGGGCTGTAGCGGCTCCAGGCCAGCCGGAACGAGCGCGAGGCCTGCTCGGCGAAGGGCCCGCAGGCTTCGGGCCTCTTCGGGGGCAGGAAGGTCGTCCCCGGGATATAGCCGCTCCCCGCTTCCTTGACCGCGGGGAGGAGCTTTCGGGTGTCGCCTTCGGGCAGGGTGACCCAGGTGAAGTAGCCGCCGGCGGGTCGGGTCCAGGTCGTGCCCTCGGGCATCGCGGCCTTGAGGGCCTCCAGGAGGGCTTCGCGGCGCTGGCGGTAGGCCGCCTGGAGGCGGTGGACGTTGGCCGGGTACTGGCCCTCGGCCATGCAGGTGGCCACCAGCAGGGAGGGCAGGTGGCTGGGGGCCCCGCCCGACTGCAGCCAGGGCTGCCCCGAGAAGCGTTCGGCCAGGGACCGGTCGGCCGTGAGATAGCCCACCCTCAGGCCGGGGGCCAGGGACTTGGCGAAGGAGCCCAGCCGGACCACCCGCCCGGGGGGAGCCAGGCTCCACAGCGAGGGTGGGGCGGGCCCCTCGAAGGAGAGTTCGCGATAGACGTCGTCCTCGACCAGGAGCAGGCCTTCGGCTTCGGCCAGCCGGACCAGGGCGCCTCGTCGCTCGGGGCTCAGGGTCAGTCCGGTGGGGTTGTGGAAGGTGGGGATCGTGTAGAGGAAGCCGACCTTCCTTCCGCTGGCCCGGATCCGGGCCAGCCTCTCGGGCAGGGCCTCCACCACCAGCCCCTCGGAGTCGAAGGGGAGAGGGCAGATCTCCAGGGGATGGCTGCCCAGGATCCGCAGCGCGAAGTGGTAGGTGGGGGCCTCGACCAGGATCACCTGGCCCGGCTCGGCCAGGAGCCCCGCGCACTGCTCCAGGGCAGCCGAGACCCCTCCGGTCAGGCAGATCTCCTCGGGCCCGGGGGGGCGTGAGTCGGTCCGCCCCAACCGATCGACCACCGCCTCGATCAGCGGGCCCGGCCCGGCCGGAGCCCCATAGGCCAGGGCCTCGGGGCCGAAGCGCCGCAGGGTGGTCCTGGCCAGCTCGGCCAGTTCCTCGAAGGGCAGAAGAGTCGGGTCGGGGTGGCCCCAGGCCAGATCGATGACGCCAGGCTCTTCGACGAACTCGGCCACCGGCAGGCGGCCACCGGCAGCACCCGGGGAAGGGCCCTGGGGACTCTGCTGGCCGGAAAGGCTCATCGCTCGACTCCATCCGGGTGGATTCGGATCGAGCCTTTTCGGCGGGCTTCATCCCCCCGCTTGGGGAGTCGGGCCAGCCAGGTGTTGGCCCGGGACCTGACCATGCTCAGGGCGCGGGCCGAACCCAGGGCACCCTTGGGGTTCTCGCGGGCCAGGGCTTCGAAGGCGGCCCGGGCGCGATCCGGCGTCTCGGCCAGGAAGAGGCACAGGGCGCGCAGGCTCAGGGCCTCCAGGCCCAGGGACCAGGCTTCCCGACCTCGTCCCGGATCCGAGGTCAGCCCGCCCAGGCCCTCGCGTTGAAGGGCCGCGGCCAGGTTCCCATAGGCTTTGGCTGCCTCCAGGAAATCGGAGCGTTCGTTCAGGGCCCAGGCCTTCTGGAGGTTGGCGGGATGGGGCGAGGCGGGCTTGTCGGCGGGGCCCAGGCGCAGGAAGTGCTCCAGGCGGAGCTTCAGGTCCTGGTGCCATTGCCCCAGGGTCTCCCGGGCGGGATCCTGGGGCGTCTCGGGCGCGGAATCTTCGGACTGGGGGTCGGGTTCGGGGTTCGAAGGGGGGGAATCCGGCGCGGGCGCCGGGCCGGCAACCGGCGGGCGGGGGAGGGCCGGAGACCGGGTATTCCGGCTGAAGACCAGCAGGTCTCCCGGGAGGCATTCAAAGAGGCCCCTGAGGCTGATGAGCAGTTCCGGAGAGGTGCGCAGCACCGTGGCCTCCCCCAGGGAGGTCCCCGCGCGCACCAGGCCCACCACGTCGCCCGCCTTCAGGCCCGTCATGGGGCCGGGTCGGCAGCGGTAGACCGCCACCTGGTCGGGGACCTCGGCCTCCACGGCCCCCACCAGCGCGCCTGCAGGCAGGGCCAGGGCGGTTCCCGTCAGCAGGAGGATCAGCCAGGGAAGCAGGAAGATTCGGCACGCGCTCATCGCCGGGCGCTTCGCCGTCAAGGCCTGGAACCCCCCAGGTCTGAATCAGCCTCCTACAGAGAGCCAGGCCGGAAGACCAGGGGAGAGGCCTCCTGGCGGGCCAGGACCTTCCCCGAGGCATCCAGCTCCTGGATGCTCGTCCCCGAGCCCTGGGGCCGGATCTCGATCCGCCGGGTTCCCGGGACGACGCTCAGCGAGAGCCCTTCGAACTCGTCGCCCGAAACCAGCCGGCCTTCGGCCGGATCCGCCGTGGGGTTCTGGCCCTGGGTCGACCAGCTCCCGCCCCAGTTGGGGTGGAGCTGCAGGACCCGGCCGTAGCCGTCCACCGCGACCAGGGAGCCGTCGTTCCCGGCCTGGGCCCCGTTCACGTGGATCGTGCGGGTTCCGGCGGGCAGGTCCAGGCTGACGCTGCCGTCCTGGGATTCGGTCATGAAAGGCTCGATGCGAGCGCAGGCGAAGGCGTCTGCCGTCAGGGGGAGCAACTGGATGTCGCTGTTGTAGTGGGCCCCCAGGACGTTGCCCTGGCTGTCCATGGCGATCAGGCTTCCGTCCATGGTCGTCTGGTTGGGGAAGATCATGACGGTCCGGGTGCCTTCCGGAAGCTTCAGGAGCATCTCGCCGTTCAGGCCCTCGTGCAGCATGCCCAGGTCCTGGTCCGGGGTGGAAAGCGAGGTCGTCCAGACCTGGCCGGCCCAGTCGGGTTGCACCACCAGGTCATGGCCCTGGGCGTCCTGGGCCCTGACGCTTCCCTGTTCGAAGAGGATCTGCGAGACACCCTCCGGCACCTGGATCGTGGCTCCCTCGCCCTCCTGGGGCACGGGCATCAGGACTCCCACCCGGGCGGGGGCCGGAGTCTCGGGGGCCGGGGTGATCGGGCCCGGGCGGGTGGGGGTCTCGACCGGGGTGCTGATCGAGCTGGGAGGGGGAGGCGGCGGATCGTCGGGAACCGCCGAGCACGCGGCCAGGCCCAGGAGGGGCACCAGGGCCAGGGCGCCCAGGATCAGCCGGCGCATCGAGAAGGTGGGGAGCTCGGGGCGCGCCTCGGCTGCCGTCCCATCCAGGGTGACCTGGTCGGCCGGAACCGTCGGGGCCGGCGAGGTCTGAGGCTTCAGGCCAGGAGGCGCCGAGCGGGGCGTCAGGACCAGGCTGGGGCGGGCGGCATCAATCGGCTTCATCGGTCGAACCTCGTGTCTGGGATCGGGTTTTCCGGCATTCTGGGGGTCCGGCCTGAAAGGTTCTTGAAAGCCGGCATCGGCTCCGGTCGCCCTTGATTCGTGAATTTTCGCAGATTGCCTCGAGAGGAGGTCCGCCTCTTCCGTGCAATTCTTGCTTTCGGGGAATTGCCCGGGAGGGGAAGGACAAGGTGGAGGGAAGACCGGCTTGAGGCGCAACCGCCCCGAGAACATGCGGCTGAGCGTCCGCACCCATGTGGCCATGCTGGTGGTCATCGCGCTCATCTTCCTGGGAGCCGGCAAGCTGATCCGCCTGCAGATCCAGGACTTCTACTACCGGCAGATGGAGGCCGAGTCCCAGCGCCTGGCCACCAGCTACGCCCACAACCTCGAGCTGGCCCTGGAGTCCACCGGGATCATCAACCGCCTGCTGGACGAGAAGATCCACGCGGCGGGGCTGGCGGTGCTGGCCTACCAGGGCGGGATGAGCAACCAGGTGCTGGCGGCCCTGGCGCGCTCCACCCGGGTGGACCTCATCACCTTCTTCAGCAAGTCTGGGGTCGTCACCCACTCCAGCACCGGGGAGTTCGTCGGCTGGGTCGCCCCCGAGGGCAACCCGACCCACCAGTTCATGCACTCGCCCGAACGCTCTCGGGTGGACCCCATCCGGAAGAGCCTGCGGGACGGGAACTACTACAAGTTCGGCTACGTGCAGTTGGAGGATGGTCGCTTCGCCCAGATCGGGGTGCGTGCCGAGCGGATCCACCAGCTCCTGGGGCGCTTCGAGGTGCAGGAACTCCTCGGGCACATCCGGACCGACCACCATGTGGCCGAAGCCCGCTTCGTCCCGCAGGACCAGGTGCTTCGAGCGGGAACGTCCGACCCCCGGGACGTCCCGGTCGCGTTGGTCCATCACGACGTGCAGGTCTTCCTGACCCCCG
>JALHDH010000075.1 GCA_022839105.1 bacterium | reverse complement strand
CCTGCTTCAATGGGGCCACGCCTGGATGGGCGTGGGAATGTCAACATGCGCCTGGACGCCGACCCGAGAGGACTCGCTTCAATGGGGCCACGCCTGGATGGGCGTGGGAATAGCCATGGCCCGGCCCCCGTCCTGGCGGAACAGCTCGCTTCAATGGGGCCACGCCTGGATGGGCGTGGGAATGCGCCGAGGTGATGGTCCGCAAACAGGCCCTGGAGGCGCTTCAATGGGGCCACGCCTGGATGGGCGTGGGAATCAGCCGAGGACCGCCTGAGCACGGCGTTGCACGCCCTGCTTCAATGGGGCCACGCCTGGATGGGCGTGGGAATCTGCGGGGAGTGGGCCATCGTCGAGACCGTCACGGTGCTTCAATGGGGCCACGCCTGGATGGGCGTGGGAATGCAATGCTCCCGAAGTATCCTGTCGACAGGGAGGAAGCTTCAATGGGGCCACGCCTGGATGGGCGTGGGAATGTGTAGATGGAAGGGGAAGGGTTCTCCGCGGAGGGGCTTCAATGGGGCCACGCCTGGATGGGCGTGGGAATTAGCAGTATCAAAGAATGGAGGATGAAACAATGAAGCTTCAATGGGGCCACGCCTGGATGGGCGTGGGAATCTCAACAAAAGCCGTAACCTCTTTCTGAGAAATAGGCTTCAATGGGGCCACGCCTGGATGGGCGTGGGAATATCGACGCAGATATTATTCTGTGCTCTTCTGACGCGCTTCAATGGGGCCACGCCTGGATGGGCGTGGGAATGGGGATGGCGTCACCTTCGGTTGGCCCTCCTGGCCACGCTTCAATGGGGCCACGCCTGGATGGGCGTGGGAATACGGCGAGGAGACCCTGAAGGGCGCCTATCACGTCCTGCTTCAATGGGGCCACGCCTGGATGGGCGTGGGAATCAGAATCCTCCTGTCGCATGGGGTTGTTTTTCGGCCGCTTCAATGGGGCCACGCCTGGATGGGCGTGGGAATCAGGGGGGGAGGACAAATAAAAGAAAGGAGGATACGCTTCAATGGGGCCACGCCTGGATGGGCGTGGGAATCACCAAGAACGCACGATGCGCGAGCTCGTGACACACTTGCTTCAATGGGGCCACGCCTGGATGGGCGTGGGAATATAATATCCATCGCAGCCTTGGAGCGGTTCTTCAGCGCTTCAATGGGGCCACGCCTGGATGGGCGTGGGAATAGGCCACCTCCCGCTGGGCGGACTGGTCGAATCCGAGGCTTCAATGGGGCCACGCCTGGATGGGCGTGGGAATCAATCGCGAGGTCCTACCGTGATCCCAGGGGCTTTCTTGATCGCTTTGCGAGAGGCGGCTTTCGACGGGCATGACTTCAGCAGCGGCGGCTTTGCCTCCTGCCGGACCAGGATCGGTGGATGCCGATTTACTGGGGTCTGACGGGATTTCGAGCGCCTCCCGGGATTTCGCAAGCACCGAAGCGCTCGCGAAGGCTTCGGTTTTCAAAGAGCTCAGAAGACCAGGACGTAGCGCTCGCTGTTCACCAGGGGGACCCCGAGGGTCCGGAAGCGCCGTCGCGAGCGCGGGCTGACTCCTCCCAGGTCGACCAGCATGACCTGGTCTTCTCCGTGATGGATGACCTCAGAGAGTTTCGAGATCAACTGGATCTTCTCCCGGCTGCTCAGGGCGCAGCGGAAGACCGAATACTGCAGGTGGTCCCCAAATCCGCGCATGATCTGGAAGACCCGACGCAGCCGGCCGGGATCGCAGATGTCGTAGGCGACCAGGAAATCACGTCTCATGGCTTTGAGTTGACTCCTCAGCGGGTCCGGAAGGTCGGCACTTCGGCAAGCTCACCGGCCAGGAAGCGCCCGAAGAGGCGGGCCTGAACCTCCAAAAGCTGCCGGTAGCTCAGGCGATAGCCGAAGGTGGGATGGGTCACCAGTTCGTCCATCCTTCTCTCGAAGGCCTGGATGAAGCTCTTGCGCCCCCCTGTCGACAGGTTGCACGCGCCGGCGGCCTGGACAAAGTCCTCGCTGCCCAGGACTCCGTTGTTCAGGCACCACAGGACGGCCGAGTCGGCAATCAGGGGACGGAATGGCTCCATCAGGTCCAGAGCCAACGCGGGCCTGCCATAGCGGGGCTGATGATAGAAGCCGAGGTGCGGATCAAAGCCGACGCCCTGAAGCATGCAGGTCAGTTGGCGAGTCAGCAGGGCATAGGCGAACGAAAGCATGGCGTTGACCGGATCCAGGGGTGGGCGTCGATTCCTTCCCGCGAAATCGAAGGACATCGCCTGCTTCTTGAAGAGCCCGGGAAAGGACTGGAAGTAGAGGCGGCCGGCGTAGCCCTCCAATCCCAGCAGGCTCTCCAGGCTCTCCGCCCGCCTCGCCTGTCCGGCCAGCTCTTTGAGTTCCCGAAGCACCTCGACCGTCGGGGATTCCCAGTTCCGCCGCAGGAGGGTTCGGCAGTTGAGGATCTTGGCGGCGACCAGTGCCCTGGCGACGACCAGGCAGCGCTCGGGGTCGCCTGCCGCCTGGAACTGAACCTGGCGCAGGAGGATGTTCTTGTGGGTCAGGCCCTGGACCATCCCGCAAAACCATCCGCCATAGGAGAAATAGTTGACAGGAATCCCGCGGCTACAGAGTTCGCGCACCGCCTGGGTGCTGATCTGGATATTGCCCAACAAATTGACCTGCGAGATGTCGAGCAATCTGGCCTCGCCCACAGTCTGACCCTTCTCGCGAATCTGCAGGGTCTCGCCGCTCAGCCCCAGGTAGGCTCCCTGTCGCTGAAGATAAAGAGGAAGGGCGTCGTCCCGGGCGGGGACGAGCCGGCGGACCTGGCCGGGCTCGGCGGACGAATCCTCGGGCTCGCCCCGAAGGAACTCCACCTCGTCCGGCAGACAGATCGACGACAGCGAGCAACCCTGGCATTTGGGGCTGCGGACCAGGGGCGGAGGCCGGATTCCGGATTCCGCAATCTTCCTGAAACTGCTGATGGCCTCGCGGGTCATGGCCGCCAGTTCCTCGTCAAAGGGGACCCAGACCCGACGGCGGGAAGCCACGAAATAGACCCAGCCACCCTGGCTGAAGAAGCCGTTCTCCCGCAGGACAAGCCCTTGGGCGCAGAGCTGGACCCGCTCGGGATCGTAGACGCCGTTGGGGATGTCCGGCGCCGAGCCTCTCTTGTAATCGACCGGAGTGGCCTCGGCCCCGGAGGCCTCGACCACGTCCATCCGGGCGATCAAGCCCTCGAGTGGAGCCGACATGGTGACCGAGCGGGCGATCTTGGGACGCTCGGGCTCCTCCTCCGCCGAAGGGTCGGGGGGGGAGAGAATCCCGGAACCTCGGTCCAGAAACCCAGGCGCGGGCAGTAGACGAACTCGTTGAGCATCCTGGCCGGAAGCAGCTCCGGCAGGGCGGTGCGACCTTCCATGTCCGGCTCCCTCGCATCAATCTTGAGGACGCTGGAGAAGCCGGTACCAACCTGGAAGCCCCGCCAGCCGCCTGGATCCAGGATAGGCCAGGCCGCTGCCACAGATTGTCACCCCTCCGCCCTCCTCAGCAGGAGCGGATTGTTAATTCTTTGTGACGGGGCCGCCTGAGAGCTCGAACCGGCATCAGGGGAGACCCACCAAAATCGCGCTCTCCAGGCCCTCTGGAAGGGCCTGGAAGGACCTGGAAGGGAGTCGGACAGGACTGATGTCGTCGAGGTCCTCAAAATGGGCTGAAATCATCGCCCACGAATCGCGCAAACCCCTGCGGCGCAGGCGATTGCGTGATCGCCAAATTGGACCTGGTCGACCCATCCAAGGTAAAATGAGGTATGGAGAATCCGGCATCCCAGGCCAGTCCCGACCTCCGTCCGGAAGTCCTCGCGCTCCTGGAGGACCACCCTCGAGGCTTTCGGCCCTCCCGGGCCCGGCAGATCGTCCTGATGGAGGAGGCCCTGGGTGAACTGGCCCGCTTCGGCCCCCTCCTCGAGATCCGCCTGGGGCAGGTGCTCGCACCCATGCTCCGGGGAGGTCACAAGCACCTGGGCTACGTCACGCCGGCGATGTTCTGTCGCGAAGAGCTGGGAATCTCGGCAACCGCCGCCTGGGATTCGGTGCGTCTGACCGAGGGTCTCCTGCAACGGCCGATCCTGCGGCAGGTCTTCCTGGAAGGCCGCTTGCCCAGGACCCACGCCCTGGAGCTGCTGCGCCTGGAACCCCAAGAGGATGCGGGCTGGGCGGCAAGGGCCGCCGGGCTCTCGGTTCAGGAATTGCGCCGGGCTGCCAGGCCGCTGCGCCCTTCGAGGGCGGGTGAAGAGAGGGAAGGCGCCCGGATCAGGACCTACGACCTGGAAGCCGAGCCCTATGCCATGTGGCTGGCTGCGGTCGAGCTGGCCCGGCGCCGCGAGGGCCGGGATCTGAACCATGCCAGCGTTCTGGAGCAGATCCTGGCCGAGTTTGCGGCGGGACGGCCGCTTGATGCCCCGCTCCCTTGCCAGGACGATCCTCGAGGGCCGGTCGCAGAGCCTGAAGCGGGCGGTGGGGAGGCTACCCCGGCTCCGCCTCCCTTCCAGCGCGATCCCAGGTGGCCCGGCACGGCGACCGCCTCGGCGCTCGACGCGGGCGGCCCGGAGGTCGGAGCGGGCAGTGCAGCGGCCGGGGCTGTCGGGCCAGAAGCCGGATCCAGCGCTGCGGCCCCCGAAGCCACCCCACCCCCGGAACTCCCCTGCCTCCTGCGCCAGGAGCTCCCCCGCAGCCCTCGCAGACTGACCCGTCTGGCCCGAAGACTGCTGGCTTCGCGAGAGCGCCTGGAGCTGCTGCGCGGCCGGGTTCTGCGCCGGGTCCAGGAGGGAAGACTGTACCGCGAGGCTGGATCCCGTTCCTTCCGCGCCTGGCTGGAAAGCCTGGGGATCGCCGCCAGTACCGCCTTCCAGGCCACCGCCCGGGACCAGCTCCTGGAGCGGCATGAACCCTTGCGCCAGGCCCTCTCCGAAGGCCGTCTGCCCCCCACCAAGGTGGACCTGCTCTTACGGTTGCCCCGGCGGGCGGATGCCGAGAACTGGGTGGCCTACGCCGAATGCCACACCTGCCGCCGTCTGGAGGAGGCGGTCGAGGCCGCCCTGGTCCTGGCCAGCCGCTTCCCCGCCACCTGGAATCACCGCAGGGGCTCGGCCCCGGGGGACGAGGAGACCCTGGAGGACTTCCGCCGTCAGGCTGGCCTGCAGGCCTTCGAGTCGACCTGTGAGGATCTGGCCCTGGCCTTCCAGCAGGCCGAATCCAACAGGACCACGCCGGAAGGAGTCCAGACATCCGCAACGCCCGCGCCGACCCCAGAATCCTCCCTCGGGGCAACCTCGCCGAAGGAAAGGCCGGCCGGCGGCGCGAGGTCCCTGGCGGCAGCCTCCCAGATCCCCGACGGAACGCTGGCCAATGCCGAGATTCCCGGCACCCGAAGCGAATCGACCCGCCAGCCGGACCCCGGCGCTTCGATCGGGTCCCCTGCTACCCTCTGCCTGCGCCTGGTCCTGCCGGAATCCGTGGACCTGTTGCTGCAGGCCGCGGAAGCCCATCTGCGACGGGACGCCGGTGAGGCGCTCACGGGCGAGGAGTGCCTCTATGTGCTGTGTCTGGTCTTCCTGCGTCAGGCGGGTTCCGAAGACTGTCGCCAGAGCCGGGTGCGCCGGCAGGCCCTGGAGCGGGCCGGCTACCGCTGCGAGGTTCCGGGCTGCGTCTGCCGCACCAACCTGCATGTGCACCACATCCAGCGGCGCTCCCAGGGAGGGTCGGACGAGCTCTCGAACCTGGCCGTGGTCTGCGCAGCCCACCACCTGCGCCACCTCCACGGCGGCACGATGCGGGTGGAGGGTGCGGACCCGGTCACCCGCATCTGGGAGATCGGGCTGCAGGAGGGCGAACCCTGGCGGGTCTGGTGCGACGAGCGCCTGGTGGACGGAGAGGCCCTGGCCTGGGAGGGGGACGAAGGCGAAACGCTTGACCCCGAGTCGCCCGACGCAGAGCCGCTGGAAATCGAGTCGCCGAAAGCCCTGCCCCCCGGCGAAGACCGGGTCTGCGAGGCCATCCCTGAGTACCGGGCCGGGCCGGTCTGGCCTCCGCCGGGGACCCACGCCGCCTGAGGCGTCGCCCCCGACCGAAACCCGGAGTCTGCCCGCCGGGACCGGGTGGCAAACCCTGTTTCTGCCAGAGCACCGGAATCTTGTGGCGCACCCGCAACCCCATGGGCTGCCGGAACCCGGTGGGATGGTGCGGGCCCCCGCCGCGTCGACGGGCCTCCTCCCGGCAGGGGGGTGAAGCGGCTCCGGGGAAGAGCCTCCCATCCAGTGCTCGGCCCCCGCGTGAAGGGTCCGGGAGGGTGGAGGCAAGCCATGTCCAGCCGTCTTGCGGGATGGTTCAGCATGCGGGTCGTCCGGGCCACCTGGCTCCTGCGCCTGATGACCCGACTTCATGTGCTGCTCTATCAGGCCACCGGCGGGCGGCTCGGGGGCCGGATGGCGGGAGCCCCGGTGCTGCTCCTGCATCACGTGGGGCGCAGGTCCGGCCGGGCCTTCGTGGCCCCGCTCCTGTGCCTGGAGGATGGAGGAGACCTGGTGGTGGTGGCCTCCTATGGAGGAAGCCCCGTCGACCCCGCCTGGTGGACCAACCTTCAGGCGGCGGGAGGACGCGGACGGATCCAGTTCGGCCGAAAAATCCTGGATGTCCAGGCCGAGGCGATGGCTTCTCCCCGTCGCGAAGCCCTGTGGGAACGCTTCGTCCGAGCCTGGCCGCCCTACGAGGACTATCGCCGGGCCACCTCCCGCGAGATCCCCGTCATCGCACTCAAGCCCCTGGAGGACCCCGCCCGCAAGCCATGAGGGGGGACCCTGCCCGAGGGCCGAGCGGCGCTCGAATGCCCCGCCCCGGCGCCCCGAAGAAGGCACGGGCCTGCTGCCGGGTCCGGCACGACCTCCCCCCGCAGCACGGAGGCGCGACCTATCGGGAGGGGAGAGCCCGGGCCAGGTAGATCTGGATGGAGGGGCCATTGATGGGATGGAAGGCCATGTTGGGGGCTTCCACGGCCTGCTCGACCCGATAGTTCCTGGTCACATGGTTTCGCACCACCCCGGCCGGATCGATCACCTTGTCGCCGGCGAAGACCCACCAGACCCGGGTGGCCGCGGCCAGGCGCTCCTGAACCTGCGGATTCTCGAGATCGGGAGGCTTCAGGAAGAGGATCGACCCGGACGACCTCCAGTAGAACCGGAACGGATACTGCTGGTAATCGGGGACCACCACGACCAGGTCGCCTTCCTGCATCTGGGCCGAGAGAAGCCCGACGACATCCCGGACATTCTGCTTGGAATAGTTCGGTTCGAAGTACCACAGATTGCCCGCCGCCACGTTGAGGGCCAGGACCCCCAGCAGGATCAGGGCGCCTGCCGGCTTCCAACGGCGGCCCAGTTCGAGCACGGCCTGGGCCACTCCGAGCAGCACGAACGGAGAGAGGAACATCATGCTCCGCACGTCGTAGTACTGCGATTTGAAGAGAGAGAAGGGCACCAGGATCCCGAAGCTCACCCCGACGATCAGCGGGTTCACCAGGGCAATCCGGCCCTGGTCGCGGTATTGGAATGCCGCGCCGGCGACCAGGAGCGCCAACAGGACCAGGGCCCCGCTCCAGATCCACCCGCCCCCCACCGGCAGGATGAATCCCCCCAGGTAGGACCACAGGGTGCGGGCCATCAAGGCCGGGCTGAGATCGGGGAAATACAGGACCAGACTGGCCCCGGCTCCCCCCGGCCCCACCTGGTGGGCGGCGACCGGCACCAGGGGGAGAACGGCCAACGCCGTCACCAGATCGGCCAGGAGCAGACCCCGCCAGCGCTCCCGCAGCATCCCGGGCGCCGTGCAGAGATATCCATGGAGCGCCAAGGCGATGAAGAAGGCACGGTAGTCGGTCCAGGCGGCCAGGATCGTGAACAGGCCGAAGAAGGCCCAGGAGCGGGCTGCGTTGGTCCGCAGGGCCACCATGAAGTGATAGGTCGAAAGCACCAGGAAGAGCATCAGGAAGGAATACATCCGGGCTTCCTGACTGAAGAGGATCTCGGAGTTGGAGAAGGCCACCAGAAGCCCCCCCAACAAGCCCGCCGTCCGTCCCGAGAGCTCGCGCCCCAGCAGGAAGACCGCGTAGACCTCGAGGGTTCCGGCAAGGGCCGAAGGCAACCTCATGACCAGCTCCGTGTCTCCGAAGAGCAGGACGCAAGAGCGGACGATCAGGTAGTGCAGGTGCGGATGCAGCTCATACACGTTGATGTAGGCCCACATGTCCCTCAGCGGCATCGCGGTGATCCACCAGGTATGGGCCTCATCCAGCCAGATGGAATGCTCGCCCAGACGGAAGAGCCGCAACCCCAGCGCCAGCGCCAGGATCGCCCACAGGGCCGGTGCGAATCGGAAGGGAAGCCCCTCGGATGTGGAGGCCTCTTCGGAGTTGTGCGAGCGCATGGACCAGCGCATCCTTCCGTCCTGAATCGGGCGCCCGGAGAGCCCGGGGCGCCGCGGGGACCTTCTCGAAGAGCCGCGCCGGGGCCTCCAGCCACATGGCCCTCCGCGGTGGGATTCCAGGGCCGGCCCGGTCCAAGGCCTCCCCTTCACCCCACCTCCTCAGGTCTTCGGCGCCCTCTCCCCTTCCCCGATGTCGCCAGCCGGCCTCAGCCAATCCTGCCAGGGAAGACGAGCCACAGCGGCTCCGGTCATGGCGGCCAGGACCAGCAGGAAGACCTCGCCCACGCTCTTGCCCGAGGGTCGAGGCGGACTCGGCGGCGGCGCCAGGGCTGGCTGAGGGGCGGAGGCCAGCGAGCGAACCCCGGCCTGCATGGGCAGGGCCGTCGGATGGGCCAGATTCCAGGCGATGACCTGAAAGAGCAGGGCCAACTGGCGCTTGTCCAGAGGGCGACGGCGCCGGGGACGCCCGGCCTTCAGGGCCCGCGCAGCCAGGTACAGGACCAGCCCGCCCCCGGCCAGGACGGGCGCAAAGGAGCGGATTTGCCGGCCTGCCTGGCCCAGATGTCCACCCAGACTTTCGGCCCGCCCCTTCAAGGACCGGGCGACGAAGTCTCCCTGGTCCTTGATGGCCTCCAGGTGCCCCTGGATCCTGCGCTCCTTCTCGGCCAATTGGGCCAGCAACTCTTCCTTGTCAAGACTTCGCATCGGACTCCTCCTCGGCGGGCGGGGGGAGATAAGGCCGACCTTGCGGGGCATCCGGCGACAAACGCGCCTCGTCGACGAGAGCCGGTCGACGCAGATCCTTCAAGGTGGGATGCAGCAAGTAGAAGGCCGCCCCCACCGCCAGGAAGACCAGGCCCACCAGCAGGAAGCCCCAGGCGGGATGGCCCAGCCAGGTCCCCAGGCCCAGGGCCGCCGCCACCAGCACAAAGAAGATTCCCACTCCGGCAAGCCCTATGGCCAGGGCCACATCCGCCGCCAGATTCAGCTTCTCGTTGAGCAGTTCCTGAAGCTTCATCCGCTCGGCCTGGAGCTTCAGGTCCACCCAGTCCAGGAGTTCCTGGCCCAATTCCCGGCCATGGGTCAGGACCCGTCCCAGGGCCGCCGCCTCTGGAACCGCCTCGCGCCCCCCGGGCTTGGAGCCATCCGAGAGACCAGGTTCGATCCTCGGCATGCCTGCCCACCTCGCCTTCACGGCACCCGCCGCATCCGGCGCGCGCCACGCCTTCCGCGCCCGCTTTCCCTGCAGAAGTGCCGGGCACGATCATGAGATTCGCCGGACTGCCGCGGACTCCGCCCTTCTCGAGGCAAGACCCCAGAACCCACTTCGACGAGCCGCGCTTCTGCGAGCCGCAAACAAAAAGTGTTCACTTGACACAACACAGGTGTCCGACATACACTAATAGCGCCGAGACGGTCCGCACCCGGCCCGATGCCGAGAACCTCTCTCGAGCAGGAACGCCCCACGGGCGAAGTGATGGAGGTCGACATGAACCTGCCTGAAATCCAGTTCCTTCCCCTGCGCGGAGCCATCCCGATGGGAGAGATCAGTGAACTCGATCTGGTCGTGCGCATCGTGCCGCCCGCCGCCGACTCCCACGCGCCGAAGTCGCGCCCTCCCCTGAACCTGGCCCTGGTCCTGGATCGCTCCGGTTCGATGGCCGGAGGGGCGCTTGAGCTGGCCCGGGAGGCCGCCTGCAACCTGGTGGCTCAACTCCAACCGCGCGACCGCGTCAGCGTGGTCGCCTTCGATGACCGGGTCGAATGTCTGGTCCCGAACACATTCGTCGAAGACATCCCGGCCATCCAGAGGGCCCTGCGCAGCCTCGAACCCCGTGGTTCCACCGCCCTGCACGCCGCCTGGGCCGAGGGGGCGGTCCAGGTCGCCCGGGGCTTCACCACGGAAGCCACCAACCGGATCCTGCTCTTGACCGACGGGATGGCGAATGCCGGAGAATGCGACCCCACGGTGCTGGCCAAGGAAGCCGGCAAGCTGGCCCGGCGAGGCATCAGCACCAGCACCATGGGCTTCGGAGGCCACTACCACGAGGAACTGCTCAACGCCATGTCCCGAAAAGGAGATGGCAACTTCTTCCACATCGAGGGGTTCGCTCAGTTCGAAACCTTCTTCGCCCTGGAGCTGGAGGGCCTGAGGCTGCTGGAAGGCCGCAGGGTCAGCCTGGGGGTCCGGCCGGCTCCGGGCGTCGAGGCCCGGATCTGCAACCACCTGGAAAAGACCGAATTCGGCAACTCCATGCTGCCCAACATGCTTGGCGGAGTTCCCACCGAGGTCGTCTTGAGGGCCCGAATCCAGGCTCCCGTCGGCGAACGGGAGATGCCGATCCTGAGGGTCCGGCTGGCCTGGGACACCCTGGAGGGAGGGCGCCGGGAACTCCGAGGGAGCCTGGCGCTGCCCGCGGTCAGCCGGGGGCGGCTCAGCGAGTTTCCCACCGACCCGCAAGTCTTCGAGTCGGCCACCTTGATGGAGATCGCCCGACTGAAGCGCAAGGCCGCCGAGAACCTGCGCCAGGGCGACGGAGCCCAAGCCCGGACGTATGTCCGAAGGGCCCGGGAACTGGCTGGCCGGATGCCCGATTCCCCAGCTCGGGACGCCGAAATCCAGGACCTCGAGCACATCACGGCCCACTTCGCCCGGGGGGACCGCCGCTCGGCGCAGAAGGCCGCCTACTTCCAGCAGGAACTGCGCTCGCGAGGCCACGGCGACCGCTTCTCGGGACGCGAGAGCCGGGAGCGCCGACAGCCCTGAATCGACATGGCACCTGCCTGCCGGCAGGGCGCCCGTCCCGCCCAGGGGCGGGCGCCCGAGTCCGGTTCAGGCCGTCAGGGTGCTGGCCAGCAGGCCCCCGGCAATCAGGCCGACGGCAGGCAGGCCCAGCCCGGCCATGGCGGCAACGCATCCGGCCGCCTGGGCGAACTTGCCCAGCGAGCCGATGCTGGCCTTGACCCGCCCCTGCGGAGCCGTATCCCGGACCACCGAGACCAGTTGTCGTGAGCCATCCAGGGCCGCCACTCCGGCGCCCAGCCCCCCCAGGACCAGCCCGGCCGGCCCCAGGAGCGCTCCCTGCAAGGCCTGCAGGCCCACGTGGAGCCGACTCGCGGCGCTGGTGGTCCACGCAGCGGCGCGTCGCATGACCTGCCCGATCCCCGGAGCCGACTCGTGGAAGGCCTCGTCCTTGACGGGGTTTCCGTCGGAGAGCAGGGTCTCGGCCATCTTGGCCAGGGCATCGGGATGGGACTTGACGTCCCCGTGGTGGGCCCGGTCCCCCTCGTAGAAGAAGTTGTCGGCGTGGGAGAGGAAGGCGCTCCAGGTGGGGATCGCGTGGTCCCCCTGGTTCAATGGTGTGGGAAGCCCTGGGCCCAACTGCTTGGCCAGGAGGTTCTTCCCCTTGCCCGAGATGACCGTCAGGCTGTTGAGGACCTCCGACTCGCGAGCGCGATTCTCGGGGGTGTTCAGGGCATGCAGGACCTTGTTGCCCCGGAGGGGGCCCAGGGACCAGTCGGTGCTGAAGCTGCCGAGGGCCTTCAGGGTCTCCTTGTCCATGGGATAGCCCGCGATGCTCTCGACGGGCAGGTTCAAGCGATCCAGAAGCCGGGCCACCCCTTTGAGCAGATCTCCGCCCAGGGTCAGCCCATGGTTCGGGGGGACGAACATCACCAGGTTGCGGATCCCGTCATGACCTTCGCGCAGGTACTCCCGGGCCTCCATGGCGCCCTTGCACTCGGCCACCACGTCGATCTCATCCGCGCCGGTCAGCCTGCGGATCTCGTCGACGGCCTGCTTGATCTCCTTGGCGTTCTGGTCGAAGGAGTTGAAAGCCTTGGAGTAGCGCAAGGTGAAGACGTTCCCGCCGTTCTGGCGGTACTCGCGTTCAAGCTCCTCCTTGCGGTCGATGCCGAAGACCCCGGCGAACTTGTTGTTCCCGCCGGATGTCAGATAATGGATGCTCTCGGGGAGACCCACGTCCTTCGACTTGCCACCGGCGATCAGCAGGACAGGCCTGGGAAGGGGGCCGACGGGCTGGGGCGGGTCGACCAGGTGGGGAGGCGGCTCGATGGCTGCAATCCGGGGATCGAGCTCCTGAAGCGGGGCTTTGGCCTCGGGGGCCATCGGCCGCGCGGCAGGCGCCGGGAGAGGCGCGCTGGAGAACGGACGGATGGTCATGACACCATGAACTTCCCCGTCGTTCCTGAAAACCTCCTGAAAAAACGCCTCGAATCCGCATCCGACCTAGATCTGCCGGGTGAAGCGCTCTCCCAGGGTGGCTCCCCACAAGGCCAGTCCAAAGGCCAGGGCGCCGCCGAAGGCCAGCTTCAATGGTCCCATGGCCAGCAGGCGATTGGGCGTGAAGAGCCCCACCGACAGGGTGGCCACCACCACGATCGCGGCCCCCAGGGCAGGCTCGAGCAGGCGGACCCGGGGCGAGACGACCCCGATCAAAAGGCCGCTGAGGAAGTAGCTCAGCAGGTTGATCGCGCCCTCCACGAAGAAGCGCATGTTCTCGGTCAGGTAGGGCCCGGTGAAGAGCCACTTGCCGGCAGCCCAGCCGAACCCCAACTGGAAGACGGCGAAGACCACGATGCTGGCCAGGGTCCAGCCCCACGAGAAGGGCTGAAGCTTCGCCTCGGCGTCCACCGGGCGGGCCAGGGGGGTCTCCCGACGCGAGAGGGGCGAGCGCGCCCGGAACAAGGAACTCCCGCCTGAATCCTCCCCCAGCCCCAGTTCCGCCAGGGCCTGACGCTCCGCCGAGTCCGGTCCGCTCATCGGGCACCTCCGATCCCGGTCAGGATAGCAGAAGGAATAGCCGCGAGGAAGAGCGCGTCGGTGGTCGGGACACCCACAAGATCAGCGAGCCCGTGCCAGATGGCAGGCCACCCCCTCCAACAGGGATGGAGGCGGCCCTGATTCGCATCGGGCCTCCGCCTGAAGGCAACGAGGATTGAAGGGACAGCCGGCCGGGGGAGCGGTCGGGTCGGGAAGATCCAGGCTCTTGAGCGGCAGAGGTCCCATCTCACGCGCCAGCAGGGGGTCTGGGGGCGGCAACGCGGCCAGCAGGGCTTTGAGGTAGGGATGGCGCGGGTTGTCCAGCAGCGAGCCCACCTCTCCCCATTCGACCAGGCGCCCCAGGTACATGACCCCCATGGGGTGTCCGGCACCGAAGAAGCGGGCGGTGGCCAGATCGTGGGTGATGTAGGCGAAAGCGATCCCCTCCTGGCGGTTCAGCTCCTTCATCAGTTCCAGGATGGACAACCGGACCGAGGCGTCGACCCCCGAAACCGGCTCGTCGGCCAGGATCAACCGGGGGCGCAGCATCAGGGCCCGGGCCAGGGCGACCCGCTGGCGCTGACCGCCACTGAGCTGGAAAGGGTGCTTGGCCGCAAAGTAGTCCGCCGGGGTGAGCCCGACCCGTTCCAAGAGTTCCCGGACCGCCCTGCGGGTCTCCTGGACTCCCCGAACCAGGCCGTGGGCCCGCAAAGGCCCCCCCAGGATGGTGTCCACCCGGTGCACGGGATTCAGGCTGGCATAGGAATCCTGGTGAACCACCTGCACCCGCAACCTCAACTCGCGGGTCCAACGGAATCCCCGCCCCCAAAGCCGGGACTCCTCGAAACAGACGGTTCCCCGGGTGGGAGGCAGGACTCCAAGCAGGACCTTGCCCAGGGTGCTCTTGCCGCAACCGCTCTCTCCGACCAGGGTCACGATGCCCCCTTCGGGGATCTCCAGATCCACCCCCTGGACGGCTCTCAAGAACCGCCCCCCGGAGACGGGGAACTCGACGTGGACGTCCCGCAGGCTCAAGACCGGAATCATGGCTCCCCTTCCGGCCGAAAGCAGGCCACCCCATCCTCCAGGGCCGGGCGCTCCTGCTCGCATCGCTTCATGACCCGGGGACAACCCGGCGCGAAGTTGCACCCCGGCGAGGGATTCAACAGGTCGGGAGCCCTCAGGGCGCCCCGGGCCCGCGTGCCCCCCTTTCCGTCCACCCGCGGGACGCTGGCGAGCAGGGCCCGGGAATAGGGGTGGCGAGGGTGGCGCAGGACCGATTCGGCGGGGGCGAACTCCACCAGCCTTCCCCCGTACATGACCCCCACGAAATCCGCCAGACGGGCCACCGCGGCCAGGTCATGCGTGATGAAGAGCATGGTGACCCCCGTCTTGAGATGCACCTGTTGGAGGATGTCCTGCACATAGGACTGGGTGATCAGGTCCAGGGCGGTGGTGGGCTCGTCGAGGATCAGGAGTTGGGGATGCAGGACCAGGGCCATGGCGATGGCCACCCGCTGGCGCATCCCGCCGCTGAGCTGATGAGGCCAGGCCGGAAGGACCCGGGCGGGATCCAGGCGCACCATCGCGAGGAGTTCCTGAATCCGCTCGGGGAAGGGCGGGCGCTGAGGGTCCTGGCCGTGGTCGGCCACGGCGTCACGCAACTGCTCGCCCAGGGTCAGCGTCGGGTTGAAGGCGCTCTGGGCCGCCTGGAAGACCAGCGAGGCCCGATGCCAGCGGAAGCGACGAACCTCCTCGGGGCCCAGGCCCAGGACATCGACTCCGTCGAAGAGGATCCGCCCCCGGCGGACCCGGGCATTGGGCGCCAATAGGCGGAGCACGGCGTTGGAGAGGGTGGTCTTGCCGCTTCCCGACTCGCCGATCAGGGCCGTGACCTTCCCCTCGGGCAGTTCCATGCTGACCCCGTCCACGCTGCGGACCGCGCCCTCATCGACCTCGTATTCCAGGACCAGGTCCTCGAAGACCAGCCGGCTCATGTCCTCCTCCTCAGCCGGGGATCGACCATCTCCTCGATCCCCGAGGCCAGTTGGATCAGGCAGAACTGGAAGGCCACGATGGCCACCAGCGGAGAGAGCAGGTAGGCCCAGGCCCGCGGGACGTACAGGGCTCCCGACTGGAAGGTGGCCATGTTCAGCATCATGCCCCAGTTCTCGACCTTCAAGGGAACCAGGCCCAGCAGCATGATGCCGACGCTGATGGTGATGGCGTCGCGAGCCACGCGGATGAAGTCGACGCTGATCAGGGGGACCAGGTTGGGGAGCAGTTCACGGGTCAGGATCCACACCGGCGAGAGGGCCATCACCCGGGCGGCCTCGATGAACTCGCGCTCCCGCAGGGCCCGGACCTGCGAGCGCAGCGAGCGGGCCAGGCCGGGCCAGGCCCAGAGCGCCAGGACCAGCCCGAAGGTGACCGGATCTCCAACCCGCACCAGGGCGGCCAGGATGGCCATCACGGGGAACTGGGGAACCGTCAGGAAGACGTCGATCAGGGCGGTGAGGATCTCGTCGATCCACCCGCCCATCAATCCCGCCGTCAAACCCACGGTCAGGGCCAGCACGACGGCGAAGAAGCCGGTGAAGAAGCTGATCTGGATGATGTCCCGCGACCCGTGGACCAGTTGGGCCAGGGTATCCCGCCCGGCGTAGTCGGTCCCCAGGAGATGCGCCAGGCTGGGGGGTTCGAAGCGCCGGTCGGGGTCCGGCATCCGGTCCAGGGGAAGCAGTTCGGGACCAAGCAAGGCCATCAAGAGGAAGAAGGCCAGGCCCATAAGCCCCAGCAGGGCTCGACGATTCCGCGCCAGGGTCCGCCAGGCGTTCATCTGCGCAACCTCGGGTCCAGGCGGTGGAGCACGGCTTCCCCGACCAGGTTGAAGAGCACCACCCCCACCGTGCTGATCAGGAAGATCCCCTGCATCAGGGGATAATCCCTCCGGTCGATGGCCTGGGTCAGGAAGAAGCCCAGACCGGGGTAGCCGAAGATCGCCTCCACCAGCATCGACCCCCCCAGGGCCGAGCCGAGCGCCGTGGCCAGGGCAGGCACCAGGGGCATCAGGGAGTTGCGCCCCAGGTAGCGCACCAGGATTCGGACGGGCTTCAGGCCCCGGGCCCGGGCCACGTGCAGGTAGTCCTCGCCCAGCACGCTGGTGGCCGAGGCCTTCATGGCGAGGGCCCAGTCGCCCATGGCCGGAAGGGCGAAGGCCATCACCGGCATGACGGCATGCAGGGCCACGTCCAGCAGGAAGGCCGGGTTCCAGCCAGGCTCGACGTCCGGGGTGTAGTTGCCTCGCATGGGCAACCACTCCAGGCCGATGCCGAAGACCACCAGAAGAAGCAGGCCGATCAGGAAGGGTGGCAGGGCCTGCGAGAGAGTGGCTTACAGGGTCAGCAGGGGGTCCAGCAGGCTCTGCCGGCGCAGGGCTCCCACCAGACCCAGGCCACCGCCGACCAGGAAGCTGAAGAAGGTCGCCAGGGTGGTCACCAGGAGCGTCCAGGGAAGAGCCTGGACCAGAATCAGGCTCACCGGGATCCGATAGGTCAAAGAGTGCCCCAGGTTGCCGGTCAGGAGACCTCCCAGATAGGAGAGGTACTGCTCGAGAATCCCGATATCCGGGTTGTAGTTGATCATGGCCGCGGCCTGCAGGCGGGCCTGCTCGTACGAGATCCCCTGCTGCATCTGCAGTTGGACGGCCCACTGATGCACGATGTCTCCGGGCATCTGGCGGATCAGGACGAAGGTCAGGGTCATGGCCACGGCGATGGTGGCCAGCGAGGTCAGAAGGCGGCGCCCCATCAGCGGGCCTCCACGGGAAGCACCCGGCCCGTGGCCAGCATGGTCGCGTACACGGTCTCCGCGCCCGCCGGCAGGGCGGTCCACCAGGGGTCTTCCTCTGCGGGCCAGCCCCGAACCCGGGCCCCATCGTTCAGGAAGAGGGTCAGCCTCTTCTCGAAACAGGCCAGGAAGGGAAGTTCCTGATGGGCCAGCCGGGCCAGTCGACCCAGGGTCTCCTTCTTGGCCAGCGGATCGCGAACCAGGCGCAGACCGGAGGAGAGAGCCCCGACATCCAAACCTTGCAGGGTCGTCGGAAGTCCGGAGGCCCTCTGCAACTGCCCGCCCGGCATGAAGAAGCGCTCCATGGCCAGGGTGGGATCCCCGTAGCGCCCGAGTTGCCCCCCGAAGCTGGCGGCCAGGTCGAAATCGCCGTCTGCCAGGCGGGCCGAGTAGAGGTCCCGCTTCAAGACCCGAATCTCGGTTTCCATCCCGAAGGTCTCCAACTGGGCGGCCACGGTCTCGGCCAGCAGCACGAGGTCCGACTGGCCCTCGGGGGCCAGCAGTTCCAGGCGGACGGGGCCTTCCGGCCCGAACCAGCGACCCCGGGGATCCCGGCGCAGACCGAGATCCTCCAACTCCCGCACCGCCCGATCCGGATCGAGCTCATAGGGATCCAGGGAAGCCAGGGTCTCGGGAGGCAACCAGTTCCGGGCGGTCTGCTGCCCCATCCCCACCTGGAATCCCCCGAAGGTTTCCGAGAACGGGGAGGCGACCCGACGCACCAGATCCCGATCCAGTGCCCGGGCCAAGGCCTGGCGGACGCGGACGTCTTCAAAGGGAGGGCGTCGGGTGTTCAGCAGGACCCCCAGATCGGCCAGATCCGGCGGGGTGAGCATCCTGACCGTGGGCCTCCGGCGCAGGATCTCGCGGGCCACATCGGGAGGACAGGCGGGAGCCGCGGCGTCCACCTGCCCAGCCAGGAGATAGGACCAGATCACCTCGTTGCTTCCCCAGCGCAGGAGACGGACGCGGCGCACGGCCAGACGCCCGATCTCGGGATGCTCGAGGAAGGCCTCCAGCGACATCTCGGCGGAGGCGACCCGGCCGATCCGGTAGGGCCCGGTGCCCACGGGGCGGGCGGGCTGGAAGCGGAAGAGGACCTCCCGGACGGCCCGGAGCCGGGCTGCAAGTTCGGGGTCCGGCGGCTGGGCGTCGCCGCCTCCCCCGGCCACCCGGGTCCCTCCCAGTTCCAGGACTGCGGGCAGATGCTGCCCGAAGAGGTGGACCGGGGAGGTGATCGGCTCGGTCAGGGCGTCTACCCGGCCCAGCGGCGAGGGCTTGCGGAAGCGGAAGAGCACTGTGGCCGGATCGGGACACTCGACCGAGTCCAGGTAGGCCCACACCGGCAGGCCCCTCAGGGCCCCCAGGTAGAAGGTGCACTGCACGTCGCGACTGCTCAGCGGCTTCCCGTCATGCCAGGCGGAGCCGGGGCGCAGCTCCACCCTCAGTTCGCGCCCGTCGGGGCTCTCGGTGAAGGAGGTGCCCAGGCGGGGCAGATACTGCCCGGTGCTGGCCAGGTAGACGAAGAGGGGCTCATAGACGTAGGGAGCCGCCGCCCCGACCCCACCTGGGGCCCAGGGGTTGCCGTGATAGGCCGGAGGGATATCCCACTCGCCGGCCCCGTAGAAGACGCCCAGAGGAGGTGGGCGGGAAGTACACGCGACCAGCAGCACCAGGAAACCGACCAGCCAGGCCAGGCCCGCCACCCGAAGCAGGCCCGCGCGGAGCGGGAGCAGGGTGGGTCGGGTTGTCCTCAACCCGTCCAGGGCCTCGACAAGAGCCCCGTGCCGACCCGCTTGGGGTCCGACGGGACGAAGGAACACAGGAGCCAGGCAAACCTTTGCGTGTTCACCGAACCCGGATTCTCCGCGACGGCCGGGGGGCCTCCCCGCCGGGCAGGCTCAGAAGCCCACGCGCGGCTCCTCCACCGGGTTCCCGTCCACCTTCCAGCGATGCTCGGGAAGGAAGACCCCGTAACAAGAGGGATCCAGGTTCGGGATGGGGCTGATCATCTGGAAGGGAAGCCCGCATCGGGCCAGGGTCACGGCCTGGTTGGCGTCGGTCACCTCCAGGAGAAGCCGGTAGGCCCCCGGGATCAGACGCAGGTCCGGGATCTCCAGTTCGACCCGGTGCCGGCCCGAAATCTCCGGGACCAGGACCCGCTGAATCCGCGTGTTGGAGGCCCCGCAGGCGGTGCCGTCGCTGCGGACCAGGCCGAAGCCCAGGATGGGCCGCATGGCCTCCTTCAGGTCCACCTCCACGGCCACCGAGAGGGTTCCTCCGACGGACAGGCTCTGGGGGCTGCGCAGCTCGACCTGGCGGAAGCGGGCCAGCTCCCCGTCCTCGAACTGCGTGTCCTGGCCCACCTCCAGGCCCTGGACCTGCCTTTCGTATTCCTTGACCACGTCCTCGGCGGGGCCCACCGAGCGGATTCGACCATGGTCCAGCCACATGGCCCGCGAGCAGGTGCCCAGGACCGTGAAGAAGCTGTGCGAGACCAGGACCACCGCCGTCCCCTCGCGGCGCAGCCTCCCGATGGTCTCGATGCAACGGTGCTGGAAGGCCTGATCCCCCACGGCCAGGACCTCGTCCACCAGCAGGACCTCGGGTTGGGCGTGCACCGCCACCGAGAACCCCAGCCGCATGTACATGCCGGACGAATAGCGCTTGACCGGCACGTCCATGAAGCGCTCGAGTTCGGCGAAGGCCACGATGGAATCCAATCGGGCCTGCACCTCGCGCCGGGTCATGCCCAGGATCACCCCGTTGAGGAAGGCGTTCTCACGCCCCGTCAGCTCGGGGTGGAAGCCCGCTCCGACCTCGATCAGGCAGGCCAGGCGGCCCTGGCGGTCGATTTGGCCGCGGGTGACCGGCATGATGCCGGCCAGCAGCTTGAGCATGGTCGACTT
>JALHDH010000188.1 GCA_022839105.1 bacterium | reverse complement strand
CGATTCCCAGATGAAGGAGTTTCGTCGAAAGTTCCGCAACGTGGATGTCCTCCTGATCGACGACATCCATTTCCTGATCAACAAAGAGCGCACCCAGGAGGAATTCTTCCACACCTTCAACGAGCTGCACGCCAATAACAAGCAGATCGTGATGTCCAGCGACCGGCCTCCAAAACAGATGCCCACGCTCCAGGATCGACTCCGATCCCGCTTCGAGTGGGGCATGATCGCAGACATCCAACCACCCGACCTGGAAACCAGGGTCGCCATCCTCCGAAAGAAGGCCGAGCTCGGCGCCATGCCGGTCGGCCAGGATGTGCTGACCTTCATCGCCGAGAAATTCCACTCCAACATCCGGGAACTGGAAGGCGCCTTGACGCGCGTGGTCACCTTTTGTTCGTTGACCGGCCGCTCACTGACCGTCCACAATGCCACCGAAGCGCTTCAGGAAATTCTCAAGGACAGCGATCTGAAGGTCCTGGACGTCCCCAGCATCAAGAAGGTTGTCTGCGAATACTTCGGAATGACCCATGAAGAGTTGATCGGGAAACGCCGCGACCAACGGATCGTCCGTCCACGGCAGATCGCCATGTACCTCTGCAAGGAGATGACCAGCGCCTCCTATCCGGAGATCGGCGCCCACTTCGGGCACAAGGACCACACCACCGTTCTGCACGCTCACCGCAAGGTCGAAGGCAACCTTGACGACCACTATTTCAAGACCAGCATCGCCAATCTCAAGGAACGGCTCAAGAACTCCACGCGCTGAGCGACCCGACTCATGCGCCGGAAGACGGACGAACCGCCCCTGCACAGGAGCGGTTTTTCCGGTTTGCGACGACCCGGAGTTCTCAAGGCCCACCTCGACCCTGGGGATAACAATGTGGAAGACTGTTCAAGGACCTGTGGACCGACATCCACTTGCACAGTCTCAAGATGTTCCCGGTGGAAAAAGGGATGAGCGTCCAGCGGAAATCCAGGACCTGTCCCCAGCCTCCGAAAACCGCAAGAGCCCGTATTGACAAAGATTCAAGCTCTTATCCCCAGAGTGCACACCCCCTATGACTATGACGAACATGATCATGAAAGAAGAATGGAGAACAGACCATGCACCTGGACTGTGAAAAAACAGTATTGGAAAACGCCTTGGGTCAGGTCTCTCGAGCGATCAGCTCGCGGACTCCCCTGCCCATCCTGGGACATATCCTCATGGAGGCCAGAGGGGACGAACTCCGCCTCACGGCAACGGATCTCAACATCGGCGTCCAGACTTCCATTCCCGTCCGGGTCCACGAGGAAGGAGCCACCACCTGTTCGGCTCGTCTTCTTGCCGATATCGTCGGTCGGCTTCCGGCAGGTCCCACCACCCTGCAGACGGTTCGGGAGGGTTCTCTGAAGCTGAACTGCGGTCGGGCCCGTTTCGAGGTGGCGACCTTGCCCGCGGAGGAGTATCCGAGCCTCCCCGTTCCCGAAGGAGCCTCCTCGTTGCGCCTGCCCCGCAAGGTCCTCAAGGCCATGGTCGGTCGCGTCGGGATCGCGGCTGCCGAAGTGGATGAGTCCCGGCCGGTGATGACCGGGATCCTGACCCTCATGGACTCCTCCCGGATCACCCTGGTGGCCACCGATGGCCGTCGTCTGGCGCGGATGTCCTGCGAGTTGGACCAGGTCTCTGGAGGAGAGGCGCGGGTGGTCATTCCGGCCCGGGCCATGCACGAGATGGTCAAGATCTTCGGGGAGGGGGAGGACGAGGTCGAGGTCCTCTTCGCCGAGTCCCAGGCCTTTTTCCGGGTTCCGGGGATCCAGTTTCACTGCCGGATCCTGGAGGGCACCTTCCCGGACTTCAACCGGGTGATCCCCAAGGGGTTCCAGCGAAGCGCCCGCATGGGACGCGAGGCCCTGGCCAGCGCCATCCGTCGGATGATCATCGTGGCCCAGGAGAAGGACTCGCCGCACCTGGTTCGGATGGAGTTTGACCCGGATCGTCTGGTCCTGTCCGCCAATACCCCGGATCTCGGCTCAGCGCGGGAAGAGATTCCGGCCCTTCTGGAGGGCGAGCCGCTGGTCATCGCCTTCAACGGAAAGTTCGTCCTGGACTGCCTGATGGTCCTGGATTCCGAGGAGGTCCAGCTCGACCTGCAGGACCAGAGCCACAGCGCCGTCTTGAGGCCCTTGGAGGACCCGTCGTTTGATTACGTGTGCATGCCCGTCCGCCTGAGGGAACTGACCCCCGAAGCCGTGCCGGTCGGCTGAGAAGAAACCCCGGAGGGCCGTTCCGGAGGGATCCGGGCGGCCTTCCAGGGGTGGGGGGCTGGTTGTGCAGATCGAGGTCCCTCGATCCGCCGCCAAAAAAGTTTGAGGCGAGCTCGAATCCTCTGCGCACTGGGCTCTGGGCTTTGGACTGTGGCCTCGATTCGTTCACCCAACGGGTGAAGCGAAGCCGGTGAGGCGTGGGTGGCGGTCGTCGATTCGTTCACCCAACGGGTGAAGCGAAGCCGGTGAGGCGTGGGTGGCGGTCGTTGCCGGCTTCTCTCGTCGTCTTGACCCCAGACGTTCGATGGAGTTGTTCCTCGCCGGCGACTGAAGCCGTCGTGTTTTCAGCCGATCGGGGACGTCGTCGCGGGAGAGAGGCCCGGCCCGGCGACCTGTGGGACAAGGACCTCGGTGCCCTGCGCTCCAATCGATGGCCGAAGCCTCTGAACCGGACGGCGAAAGACCCCAGAGCTCAGGGATATTGCGTCCTTCCGGGCAAGAAAAACCCCGCAGTTGTCGAAGTCTGTTCTTGTCACGGACCAGATTCAAAAACAACGGGGTATGCGCAGCATGGCACAGGAGCTCCTGCCTTTCAAGTACCTGGGCGTGGAAGGATTCGGCGATGGTCAGACTGCGCTGGCCGGGCTCGGAACCTATCTGGATCTGGCACAGGTGCTGGGTCTTCCAGCGGCCATCGAACGTCACGTGAAACTGCGAGAAGGGACGCAGGGCTACACCGATCGGCAGATGGTGATGGCGCTGCTGTTCCTGCAGTTGGCCAGTGGAGACTGCGTGGATGACCTGGACCGACTGGAGCAGGACGGTGGTTTCGGGCGGCTCTTGCGCCGGGTGGACCAGCAGGGCCTTTCACGCCCGGAACGCCGGGCCATGGAACGGCGATGGAGGAAGGAACCGACTCGGTCGGTCCCTTCGCCAAGTGCCTGTCGGCGCTACCTGGACGGTTTCCGCAACCCGGAGGAGGAAGCCCGCCGTAGCCACGGTTCAGCTTTCATCCCCCTGCCGTCGGACTCTTTGAGGGGGCTGCGCCTGGCGAACCAGGACATGGTGGCTGCCGTGCAGGCCCACAAGCCGGTGGACACGGCGACCCTCGATATCGACGCAACCCTGGTCGCGGTGGAGAAGCGTGAGGCGCTCTTCTGCTACGAGGGCTACCGGGCCTTCCAGCCCCTGAACGTCTATTGGGCGGAGCACGGAGTCATGCTTCACACCGAGTTTCGCGACGGGAACGTTCCGGCAGGGTTCGAAAACCGGCGAGTGCTGGAGGAGGCCCTGGACATGTTGCCGGACAGCGTCCAGCAGGTGTGCGTCCGGACCGATACCGCCGGCTACGACTATGACCTGCTGAGGAGGATGGCCGAAGGCAAGCATCCCCGGTTTGGGGTGATCCACTTCGCCGTGGGCGCGGACATGACGCCGGATTTGAGGGCTGAGATTTCCAGGATTCCTGCCAGCGAGTGGAAGCCCTACCCGCAGCCGGAGGGCTCGAGGGCTCCGAAGCAGGAGTGGGCCGAGGTCCCCTTTGTGACCAACCGGATTGCCCACAAGAAGGGAAACCCGGAGTATCGCTACCTGGCGGTGCGCGAGTTGCTGAGGAACCAGCCTCAGCCGGAGACGGGCGAGCAACTGCACCTGGACCTGAAGGCGCCCGGCGCTGAATTCGACACGTCTGCATACAAGCTCCGGGCCATCGTCACCAACCTTCTGGATTGGGACGGCGACCGGGTGATCCGGTGGCATCGCGAACGCTGCGGCAGAAGCGAGCAGGTCCACGATGTCCTGAAGAACGAGTTGGCCGGCGGAACGATGCCCTCAAAGCACTTCGGGGTGAACGCAGCCTGGTGGCTGATCACCGTGCTGGCTCATAACCTGAACCAGGCGATGAAGATGCTGGCCCTGGCGAAAGTCGACCGTTCGTGGGCCGAGCGTCGGTTGAAGGCCGTCCGGTTCCACCTGATCCACCTGCCGGGGCGCGTGACGCAGCACGCCCGCGAGATGGTGGTCCGAGTCTCCACGGCTGCGGCTCGGTTCCTGGCGCAGGTGCGAGGACAGATCCTGGGGCTCATACGTGCCGCCCCGGCCTGACGCGGTCGCGGAGCGCTCGTCACCCTCGGCTGGCGACTCGATGAACGCCAGGCTGGGCGCAGCCATACCCGAAAATCGCCGCGGGCGGGCCAGTTGGCGCCCGAGGGCCCCTCCGCGGCCCGGGGCTACCATCAACCGCCGCCCATCCACCCCCTCAGCCGGGCTCGGGAGGTCCCTGTCCCACCCGGAGGACCCCCTGCGCGCCGTTGCCGGGGTCCAGGCGGCGGATTCAGGGGTCCGGGGTCTCTTGTCAAGCGGAGGGCGCCTGTGTTAGGATGGGTCCGCTGTGCAGGCCGGTCGGTCTGCGGGTGCCTCTCGGGGCGAAACGGGCGCCGGTAGCTCAATGGATAGAGCGTCGGTCTCCGGAGCCGAAGGTTGCAGGTTCGATCCCTGCCCGGCGCGCCAGACCGCACCGATCGGGGTCGCACGGCAAGGGCCGATGGCATAGCCGGGGCCCTTTCTGAGTCTCCTGATGGGCAGGTGGGAATCCCGAATCTGAAAACTGAAGATGGAACCTGATGGACGATCGAGTCTGGATGCGCGTAGCCCTTCGGGCCGCTCGCAGGGCGTTGGCCCTGGGGGAAGTGCCTGTCGGGGCGGTGGTGGTTCGGGGAGACCAGAGGCTGGCGTGCGGGTGGAACCTGCGCGAGACCCTCCGGGATCCCCTGGCGCACGCCGAGACGCTGGCCCTGCGAAGGGCTGCCCGGCGGGTCGGGGATTGGCGCCTGGATGGGGCGGATCTCTACGTCACCGTAGAGCCCTGCCCGATGTGCGCCGGGGCCCTGCTCCAAGCCAGGATCCGGCGTCTGGTCTATGGGACCGCGAATCCGCGCGCAGGCTGCGCGGGGAGCCGGTTGAACCTGGTCGACTACCCCGGGCTGGATCATCAGATCCAGGTCCGCAGCGGGGTCTTGGAGGCCCGGTGTCGTGCCCTCCTCCAGCGTTTCTTCCAGGATCGTCGAATCACTCAGGACCCGGATATGGAGAGGTGGCAGAGCCCGGTTGAATGCACTCGACTCGAAATCGAGCAGGGGGGCTAACTACCTTCCTCGGGGGTTCGAATCCCTCCCTCTCCGCCA
>JALHDH010000074.1 GCA_022839105.1 bacterium | reverse complement strand
CCACCGAACCCAGGACGCAGACCTTGGCCGAGGCCCGGATGTCGTCCTCCTGCAGGAATCGGCCCGAGGCCACGCTCCAGTTGCGGATGATCTGGTAGTCCTGGTTGACCCCCAGGATATTCGTCGACCAGTTCTGTTCCTGGAAGACGACCTGCGAGCCGTTCTGGGTCAAGGGCGTCACCGCCGCCAGGTGGTGGACATGCTCGGCGATGGCCCTGGCGTCCTCGACCGTGAGCCGGGAGCTGCCGAAGGCCCCGGTGCGCACCCCGCCCGAGGTGACCGAACCCGCCGAGATGGTGATCGTGTTGGAGCCCAGGGCTGCGATGGAGTTCTGGATCGAGGTCTGGGCCCCCGTGCCCAGGGCGACCATGGTGATCACGGCGGCCACCCCGATGATGATCCCCAGCATGGTCAGGAACGAGCGCATCTTGTTGCGCATCAGGGCCCGCCCGGCGATCCGGGCGATCATCCACCAGCCCACGGCTAGAAGGGCCTCGGGCCGCGGCGTCGAGAGTTGTTGGGGGTTGGGGAGGAGTCGGGTCGGGCCATCCCGGTGATCACCTGCTGGCCGACTTCCAGGTCGGATTCCACCAGCTCGGTGTGCACCCCGTCGGTCAGGCCCGGGACCACCCGGTGGGGCACCAGCCAGGCCGGGTCCTTGGGGTCCCGGGTGTAGAGCGTGACCTTCCGCGGTCCTCGGCGGGAGGGGGAGGCCTCGGGGCCTGGAGAAGGAGAGCCCGCGGACGGCGAGACCCCTTCGGCCACCTTGGCATCCTCGGCGGGCCGGAAACGAAGCGCCGCGTTGGGCACCTTCAGGACCCCCTCGCGCCTCTCGATGGCGATGCTGACCGTGGCCGTCATCCCGGGCTTGAGCTGCAGGCCCGGGTTGCTGGCCTGGACGATCACCGGATAGGTCACCACGTTGTTGGTGTTCACGGCGGACTGGCGGACCTCGGCCACCCGGCCTTCGAAGGTCGTCTCGGGCCAGGCGTCCACCGTGAAGGTGGCCGTGCTCCCGGTCTGGATCCGGCCGATATCGGCCTCATCCACGGTGGTCGAGACCTGCATCTCTTCGAGGTTGCGGGCCAGGGTGAAGAGGTTGGGGGCCTGGAACTGGGCGGCCACGGTCTGGCCCTCCGAGACCAGCACATCCAGGACGATCCCGTCGATCGGCGAGCGGATGCTGGTCTTGCCCAGGTTCACCCGGGCCGCCTCCAGGGTGGCCAGGGCCTGGCTGACATCGGCGCGGGCTCCGGCCACCTGGGCCTGGGCCGAGACCAACTGTTCGCGGGCGGCCGACACGGCGATGCCGGCGGCCTGGAGGTCGGCCCGGGCCCCCTCGATGTCCAGGGCTGCCGAGCGGTGCGCGGCGCGGGCTCCTTCCAACGAGGCCTGGGCGGCGTCCTGGGCGGCCTGGGCCGAGAGGTATTGGGTGTGGGCCTGGTCGCGCTCTTCCTGGGAGATCAGGTCCTGCTCGCGCAGGGCTGCCAGGCGCTCGTACGTGCGCCGGGCATTCTCCAGATCGGCCTGGGCCTTGCGCACGTTGGCCTCGGCGCCCAGGAGCGAAGCCCGGGAATTCGCCTCCTGGGCTCGGGCCTTCTCCAGCCGGGCCTGGACCGAGAGGGCCTGGGCCTGGGCCGACTGGATCCCCGCGCGGGCCCCGGCCTCCTGGGCCTGGGCGTTGGCCAGGGAGGACTGGGAGCGCTGGAGGCTGGCCTGGGCCCTGTCCACCTCGGCCTGGACCGTCTCGGGGTTGAGCTGGGCCAGCAACTGGCCCTTCTTGACCAGTGAGTTGTGTTTGACGAAGAGGTTCTGGATGACGCCGGAGACCTCACTTCCGACATCGACGGCGGTGACCGCCTCCAGGGTTCCCGTGGCGGTGACCGTGGACTGCAGATCTCCCTTCTCGACGGGGGCCAGGGTATACATGTCGGCGGTCGAGCCGCCGCGGTATGCCACCCACCACCAGGCCCCCCCGCCCAACATCAGCAGGATCACCAGGTAGATCGACCAGCGCTTCATGGAGCGCTCCTTTCGGGCTTGAATCCAGGGAGGGGGTCGAGCTCGAGCGGGGCGGCGGGCTCCGGCAGATCGGCGAGATCCTCGATTCCCAGCGCCCGGCTCAATTCGGCTCGGGAGGTCCTCAGGGCATTGGCGGCGCCGGCCAGGTCGGTGCGGGCCTGGGACAGGGCCAGCTCGGCGTCGGAAAGTTCCAGGCTGCTGCCGACTCCCACCCGGTAGCGCGCCGAGGCCAGCCGATGGCTCTCCCGGGCCGCCTCCAGGGAAGCCTGCGCGGCCTGGATCTGCTCGGTGGCCTGTCGGACCTGGACCAGCCGGCTGGTCACCTCCTGGTAGACGGCGATCCGTTGCTGTTCGAACTGCTCGGCCAGCGCCCGGGCCGTGGCCCGGGCCTCACCGTCCCGATACTGCCGCAGGAAGCCATCGAAGAGGCTCCAGTTCAGGCTGACCCCCAACGTCCAGGTTCCGTCCAGGGGGGTCGGCGAACCGCTTCCCTGGAGGGTGGCGTTGGCCGAGAGGGTCGGGAGGGACTCTGCTCCCAGGGCTCGCAGGGAGGCCAACTGGTTCCGGAGCCGAGCCTGCAGGGCCACCAGTTCGGGGCGTCGGGCCAGGGCCACCTCGAGCATGCGCTCGGAGTCCAGTTCCGGAATCCGGTCCCACTCGGGATCCAGTTCCAGCCGGTAGGGAGACGGGCTGGTCCGTCCCATGGCCACGTTCAGGGCCACCCAGTCGACCTGCAACTGGGTTTCGGCCTTGAGGGCCTCCAGGCGAGCCTGGGCCAGGTCGGCCTCGGCGGTCGCCACCTCGATGCGGGCCTTGGTGCCCTGCTTATAGAAGGCTTGGGCCTGGGCCAGACGGGCTTCGCGGTTGGCCACGGTCTCGCGCCGGATCTCCAGGATCGTCTGGTCGATGAAGGCCGTCAGCCAGGCCTTGCGGACCTCCAACAGGACATCCTGACGGATGCCGTCCAGTTCGGCCAGGGCCACCAGTTCGTTCTGGCGGGCCTGCTCGAGCTGGTGGGGGCGAGTGAAGTCCAGCAGGGTCTGACGGGCGGTCAGGCCGGCATTCAGGCTCTTGCGGGCACCGGACCGCTGACTGCCGCCGGTCACCACCACGGGGATGTTGGTCCCCGCGCCGGGCGTGGTCACCACGGTGGCGCTGTTGGCGTCCGGCCCGAAGACATCGGTGTGGCTGTAGCTGCTGGTGGCGGTCAGGGTGGGATAGAGCGAGGAGGCGGACTGCCCCACCCGCTGGCCTGCCGCCTCGGCGCTGAAGCGGCTGGCCGCCAACCGGTGGTGCCCCTCCAGAGCTTGGACTTCCGCCTCCGCCAGGGTCAGGCTCGCCGGTTCAGACGGAAGAGTCGGATGCAAGGATTGCCCGAAGGAATGTCCCACGGAATGCCCGACGCCTGCCGGGGAAGAGGAAGGCGGAGCCTCCGGCCAGGCGGGAGCGCCCAGCGCCAGCGCCCAGACCAGCGCCAGGGCCAACGGGCGGCATCTGCTCCGGGTCGACGGCCGGCCCGATGGAAGAATCGGATTCATCGGGCTGATCATGGCGCTTCCTTCTGAAGAGCGGGGGACACAAAGATTAAGATCTCGTGAGGAAGGCAAACTTCTCCTTCCGTCTTGACATGGTTCCGGACACGCCTTCATGTGGAAGTGCGATGTCCCCGACCCTGCGCCTGACCTGCATGGCCATGTTCGTGGCCCTGACCCTGGCCATCCAGATCCTCCCGGTCCCTCCCGTCTCGGGAGGTCTCTTGCGCTTTGCGGCCTTGCCGATCATCCTTTCGGGTTTCGTCCTGGGTCCGCGGGCGGGCTTCCTGGTCGGAGTGAGCAGCGACGTCCTGGAGTGCCTTCTGGTCCCCAAAGGTCTCTTCTTCCCGGGATTCACCTTGACCCAGGGGCTGACAGGAGCCCTCCCCGCCCTGGTGGCGGGCCCGGGACCGGCCAGCTTTCGCCGTTACCTGGTTGGGATTGCGGTCTCCCAGGGCCTCACCAAGTTCATCCTGGTCCCTGTCTTCCTGCTGATCCTGGCTCCCGTTCCGGACCTGGTGGCGGCCTGGAAGGTGCTGGCCGTGCGGGCGCTGATCACCCAGTCAGCCCATATCCCCCTCTATGCCTGGGTGGCCGTGGTCGTGGTCCGAGCCCTGGAAGCGGCGCGGACGGCCGTGAGGCCGTCCGCGGGTTTCCAGGGGCCCTGAAGCGGAACGGAGTCAGGACTCCGGCGAGAGCTCCTCTCCCGGGGGCTCGGGAGGTGGCGGAGGCGGAGCCTGAGGGGCGTCGGCTTGGGGACGCGGGATCTTCAAGCGTCGGGGGGGGCCTTCGGGACCCTCTTCGCGTCGTGGGCGGTCCTCGAATTCCCGCCGGGGCGGTCCTCCCTCACGTCTCGGGCGATTCTCGAATTCCCGCCGGGGTGGTCCTCCCTCACGTCTCGGGCGATCCTCGAATTCCCGCCGGGGAAGCCTCTCTTCGCGGCGCGGCCGATCGTCGCGCTCAAAGCGTTGGGGACCGCCTTCCCGGGGCGGGCGGCTCTCCCGGTCGTAGCGACGGAATCCCCCGGGTTCAGGCCGTTCCTCGCGATCCGAACGCCAGGGGGCCTCCTTGCGGAAGACCCGACGGGGCCCTCCCGGAGGAGGCCCTTGACGGATCTCCCCCTCCACGGGACCTGTGGCGCGTCGCTGAGGGCGCTCGCGGGGCTGGGTCGCGTGCTGGTCGAATTCGGGGCGTTCCAGGATGTCGCCCAGGCGGCTCTGGCCCTCCGGGGGCCTCAGTCGTCGAAGGCTCTCGACCCCGGCGCGGACGGCATCCAGTATGTGGGGGGAGATGTCCGGGCGCAGCGAGCAGCCAGGAGTCAAAACCAGTCGGGGCAGCCACAGTTCCGGGGCATTCCTCTGGAAGTAGTGGTGCAGGGAACCGGGAGTCTGGCGATGCAGGCTGGCCTCGTCCAGGCCTCCCAGGACGGGACGATCCCATTCCGCCAGGCCGCGGGCCAGCCCGGGACCGGCATGGAAATGGGCCCAACTGGCCGCCCCGATGGGGTAGTCCTTCAGCCCTTCGAAGTAGATCCGGGAACCGTGGACGTGCAGGATGTTGAACGGGGCACCCTGGGCCGCCTGGAGGACCACCCGGTCATAGGGGGCACACCATTCCTGGAACTCCGCCGGCGAGAGCCGGTCGTGGCGAGCCTCGGTGACGCAGTAGAAGATCCCCTGGATCCCCGTGGCCAGCGCGTGGCGCACGTAGTTGGCCAGGGATTGGGCGACCATGTCCAGGGCGTGGCGCAGGAATCCGGGGTTCTCGCGGGCGGTCCGTATCATGAGTTCCCGGGTCCCCAGGCGGGCCAGGAGGGTCCAGGGGCTATAGACCGTGTCCACGACCCAGGTCTGCCCCTTGAGGCCCCTGACGATCGTCTCCAGGGCCTGGAGCTGGTGTCCCCACCCGGCCTCCTTGCCGTTGAGCACCTCCAGGCCTGCCCAGTCCGAGGGGCGATCGATGCTCATCAGGGCCGGAGCCGGATAGGGATGGTCGTTCATCACCCGCAGGAAGTCCGGCTCGAAGCGCCGGGCAAAGGCCAGGTGGGCAGCGGCCAGGGCTTCTCCGGGCATGTGCTGGAGTCCGAAGTGGTGCCAGAAGGAGAAGGGAGGGCGGTCGACGCGCTCTCCTGCCAGGGCTGCCTGGAGTCGATCTACTCGATTGAGGTGCATGGTCTGTGCGTTCGTTCCACTGATCGGGGATCCTCTGGAATATCGTGGACTATGCCCCGTGGCACTTCTTGAACTTCTTGCCGCTTCCGCAAGGGCAGGGGTCGTTGCGTCCGATCTTCATGGCCGCATAGGGGTTCACCAGGTTCAGGGCCTGGCGATATTCCTGCTTGTCAGGCTCCATCCCTCGGGCCCGGCGGAAGGCTTCCGTCGCCGCCGACTCGTCGCCCTCGCTCAGATGGATCCAGCCTGCCGCCAGGAAGGGGTAGGCCGCCGAGCGCTCCAACTCCTGTCCCAGGCGGAGCTCCTCGCGAGCCTCCTGGAGCCGGCCGGCCCGGGTCAGCACCGCGGCCAGGTTCAGGTGGGCCAGGGCCCTCTTCTGGCCGTTCTCCACCAGCAGGTAGGGCTTGAAACCCTGGTCCAGCCACTTCTCGTTGACCAGCAGCAGGATCTCCACGGCCCGGGCTTCGGGATGCCGCTCCAGCAGCTCGAGACTCCGGCGCAGGTGTTTTTCGGCGGCTTGCAGGTCACCCTTCATGGCGTGCGCGAGACCCAGGTTCAGGTGGACCAGGGCCAGGTCGTCCTCAGCGGCCTTGCGGCTGTCCATATCCTGGCGGGCCTGCCCGAGGACCTCCAGGGCCCGGTCCAGCTTCCCCTGGAGCATCAGCAGGAAACCGTAGTTGTTGGTGACCAGATGATGCCGGCAGCCATCCTGTTCCAGGCCCCGGGCATACTCCTCGATCGCGGCCTCGAGCCCTTCGGACTGGTAGCGCAGCGACGCGGCGTGGATCACCGCGGCCGCCACCTCGTCGGGCTCGCCGAGCTCGAGGTAGAGGCTCCTGGACTTCTCGTAGGCTTCGCTGGCCCGGGCCGGGTCGTTGAAATCGGCGAAGAGATTGCCCAGGTTGCGGTGGCTCCGGGCCTCGGCCTGGCGATCGCCCAGGCGCGCCCAGAGTCGCAAGGCCCGCTCGTAGTGGCTCTGGGCCTCGGCCAGCCGCCGTTCGTGGTGGTGGATGGCCCCCAGTTCCTCGGTGGCCCGAGCCTGGCCGATCTGGTCCTGGGAGGCTTCGGCGGCCTCCAGGCTCCTGCGGAATCGGCTGGCGGCCTCCAGGCCCCGCCCCAGGCGGGCCAGGGCCACGCCGTGCAGGTGGTGCAGAAGGATCCGCTCGGGGGGATCGAGCTCGGGGCGACCCAGGGCCTGGATTCGTTCCAGGGCCAGGGAGAAGTCCTCAGACTGGACCAGGCTCTCGATTTCCTGCAGGGCCTCGCGGGGCTCCAGCACGCTCAGGTTCTCGGACATGGGAAGGGCTCCTGGATCAGGCCCGGGGCGTCGGGATGGACCGGCGCGAGCCCGGGGGGAATTCGGGGCGCTCGCTTTCTGTTTCTCCCCTGGGAATCCTCCCGGGAGGCAGGAAGGCTGCGCGATGGAGGTCCTTCCCGTACCCGAGGAGAAGGGGTCGCCCCCGGGGAACACGGGGGATCCTGAGAGGAAGGCTTCAGCGATGAACAGGAATCGCCCGGAAGGTGTGCACTCCCCCCCCCAGGAGCTCGGCGCCGAGACGCTCCGGCGGGCCTGGCGTTGGATGCTGCTTTCCCGTCGCCTGGATGATCGCGAGATCCAGCTCAAGCGTCAGAACCGGATCTTCTTCCAGATCAGCGGCGCCGGGCACGAGGCTCCCCTGGTGGCGGCGGGAATGCTCCTGCGCCCGGGCTCGGACTGGTTCTATCCCTACTATCGGGATCGCGCCCTGTGCCTGACCTTGGGAATGACTCCCCTCGAGCAGCTCCTCTCGGCCGTCGGCGCCGAGGACGACCCGAACTCGGGGGGGCGCCAGATGCCTTCCCATTGGGGGCATCGCGAACTGAGGATCGTCTCCCAGTCCAGTTGCACGGGCACCCAGTTCCTCCAGGCCGTGGGCGCCGCCGAGGCCGGTCGCTACCTGGCCGAGCACCCGGTCGAGGGGCTTGACTTCGAATCCGACGAGGTGGTCTACGTGTCCTCGGGTGAGGGCACCACCTCCCAAGGCGAGTTCTTCGAGGCCTTGAGCGCCGCGTGCAACCTCAAGCTTCCGGTCCTCTTCCTGATCGAGGACAATGGCTACGCCATCTCGGTTCCCGTCGAGGTGCAGACCCCCGGGGCAGTATCGGCCGCCTGGTCGGGCACTGGCCGGATCTCCTGTACCGCGAGGTGGACGGCACCGATTTTCGGGCCTCCTACCAGACCCTGGCCGAGGCCGTGGCCTGGTGCCGTGAGCGCCGGGGGCCGGCCCTGGTACAGGCCCACGTCGTGCGCCCCTACTCGCACTCGCTCTCGGATGACGAGACCCTGTATCGCCCCGCCGGGGAGCGCGCCGAGGAGGCCCGCCGCGACCCGATCCTGCGTCTGGAGGAGGTGCTCCTGGCGGAGGGGCACGCCACCGCCGAGGAGTTGGAGGCCTGGCGCGTCGAGGTGGAACAAGAGGTGGCCGAGGCCGCCGAGAAGGCTCTCGCATCCCCCCAGGGAGCCCCCGAGTCGGTCACGACCCACGTCTATTCGTCCGAGGTCGATCCCACCGACCGCAACCTCTTCGCCACCCCGGCCGCTCCCCAGGGGCAGCCCACCACCATGGTGGACCTGATCAACGCGTGTCTGCGCGACGAGATGGAGCGGAACCCCCGGATCCGGGTCTTCGGCGAGGACGTGGCCGACGCCAGTCGCGAAGAGGTGCTCGGGGAATGCCGCGGCAAGGGCGGCGTCTTCAAGGTCACCCATGGCCTGCAGCGCCGCTTCGGTTCGGATCGGGTCTACAACTCGCCCCTGGCCGAGGCCGGCATCGTGGGGCGGGCCATCGGCCAGGCCACCCGTGGGCTCAAGCCGGTGGCCGAGATCCAGTTCTTCGACTATATCTGGCCGGCCTACATGCAGTTGCGCAACGAGCTTTCCAACCTGCGCTGGCGCTCGGCCGGCGCGTGGAAGTGTCCGGCAGTGATCCGCGTGCCGATCGGCGGCTACCTCAAGGGCGGAGCTCCCTACCATTCCCAGTCCGGAGAGGTCCTCTTCACCCATATCCCAGGTTTGAGGGTGGTGATGCCCAGCACTGCCGAAGAGGCCAACGGACTTTTGCGGACGGCCTTGCGCTGCGACGACCCGGTCTTGTTCCTGGAGCACAAGCATCTCTATCGCCAGGTCTACAACAAGGGCCGCCACCCCGGCCCCGACTTCTGCATCCCCTTCGGGCAGGCCCGCGTGGTCCGACCCGGCCGGGATCTGACGGTCGTGACCTATGGGGCGGTGGTCCACCGCGCTTTCCAGGCCGCCCAGGAACTGGCCGAGCGTGAGGGAATCGAGGCCGAGATCCTCGACCTGCGCACCCTGGCCCCTTATGATTGGGAGGCAGTGGCCGAGTCGGTCCGCCGCACCAGCCGGGCCCTGGTGGCCTACGAGGACTGCCTGTCCTTCGGTTACGGGGCCGAGATCGCCGCGCGCATCGCGGACGAGCTCTTCGAATACCTGGACGCGCCCGTCCGTCGGGTCGGGGCCGAGGACACCTTCGTGGCCTATGCCCCCCAGATGGAGGACGCGATCCTGCCGCAGACCGGGCACCTGGGTCAGGCCATGCTCGGCCTGGCCCGCTACTAGGAGGATGAAATGGAAGACCGCGAGCGCTTCGAGGACGAAGAGGTGGACATCCCGCCTCCCGAGGTCCTGGACCACCTGATCGACGAGCTGATCGAATACAAGGCCGAGCGCGACGAGGACCTTGAGGCGGAGTGGATTCCCGAGGAGGGGCTCTTCCACGTCAGCCGCTCCGAGGAGGATTCCGTCGACGTCCTGCTGGTGGAGGTCGATTCGGATTTCTACGGAGAATCCGAGGCCGTGGTCGTGGAGGCCGAGATCGGTCCCCTGCGCAAGGATCTGGACCTGGCCGAGCTCCTGCGCTTCTCGGACGAGGAACTCGTGTATGGGCGTCTGGCCCTGGCCGCCGACGAGGAGGGCACCGAGATCCTGGTCCTCCAGGCCGCGGCGCCGATCCACCAGTTGACCGCCTCCCAACTCGACGGAATGATCCGCGAGGTGGCCGAACTCTCCCGCGAACTGCGGGAGGAGCCGCCCTCCGGCACGGCGTAGGAAAGTCAGCATGAAGCTGAACACCCACGGCAGCCTCTTCGATCATTCCTGCCAGATCAAGGACATGAAGTTCTCTGGCTTCTCTCCGCACTCGCTGCGCTATACCTGCAACGAGTGCGGAGGGCACTTGATCCTCAAGCTGGATCGCAGCCAGTGGGCCGAGCTCTTCGGGGAAAAGCCTTCCTTCCGCCTGAGCAAGCGGGTCCTGGCCCTCCTGGAGGAGAAGGGCGCCGAGGCGATTTCTTCTGAGGAGGAGGCTGCCGAGGCCTCCCTGGAGATCACGTCCTTCACCGGACAGCAGAAGTTCCGCTGGGAGCCCGAAGACGACGACGAGACCGACGAAGAGTAGCGGCTTGAAGGTCTTCCGGGACCCGGTTCACGGCGATCTGGTCCTGCCCGGAGAGCTGGTCTCCCTGCTGGATACGCGGGAGGTCCAGCGCCTGCGCGGGGTCCGGCAACTGGGCACGGCCAGCCTGGTCTTCCCCGGTGCGGTCCACACCCGCTTCGATCACAGCCTGGGCACCTGCGCGATGGCCTCGAGGATCCTCGAGGTGCTGGAGCGCGCCGGAGCCGGGATGGACCCCGAGACCCGCCGGGTGGTCCTGGCCGCGGCCCTGGTCCACGACGTGGGGCATATCCCCTTCGGGCACACCATCGAGGATGAGCGGCGCCTCTTCCCTCGACACGATTCCCCAGCCCGGCTCCGGAGGCTGCTCCGACAAGGAGAGCTGGGGCGGGAGCTGCGCCGACAGGGCCTGACCGAGGCCGTCGAGGGCTTGTTGGAGAAGAGGGCGGATCCTCCCTGGCCGGGCGAGGTGATCTCGGGCACGGTCTGCGCGGACCTTCTCGATTACCTGGCCCGGGATGCCTACTTCTGCGGGCTTCCCCAGCGCTATGACGAACGGATCTTCCGGAACTTCCGGATCCAGGACGGGCACCTGTACCTCGATGCGGAGAAGGACGGGATCATCCGCGAGGATGTCGTCTCGGAGATCATCAATCTCTTGCGCCTGCGCTATTTCCTGACCGAGCGGGTCTACTTCCACCACACCAAGACCGCCTCGGGGGCGATGGTCTCGAGAGCGGTGGAGCAGGCCACGCGAGCGGGCCTGACCCTCGAAGATCTGCTGGGCCTGACCGACGAGCGCCTGCTGGCCCTGCTCGAGACCCGCTACGGCCAGGATCCGGTCGTGGCCCGCCTGACCGGAGCCCTGGCCAGCCGGCGTCTGTACAAGCGGGCCTATGTCCTGACCCGGGCGGTGGGCGAGGAGCGGCGCCTGGAGCTGGTCGAGCGCTACCACTCCGATGCCGGCCTGCGCCAGGAGGCCGAAGAACACCTGGTGCGCCGACTGCGCCTGGCCGAGGGCGAGCTGGTGGTCTACTGTCCGGCCGCCGGGATGCAGCTCAAGGAGGCCGAGGTGCGACTGAAGGTCGATCCCGGTCCCCCGCGCACCCTGGCCTCCTTGAGCATCCCCGAGGTGGCGGTGCTGCGCGGCAAGCACGAGGGCCTGTGGCGTTTCTACGTCTTCGTGGCCCCCGAGCGCATGGGGCGGGCGCGCCAGATCAGCCGGGAGTGCGAGGAATACTTCGGTCAGGCCAACCACCTGCCGGCCCTGCAGAGCCCGCAGATGTACCTCGGCCTCTGAACCCTCGGGCTGCAGGTTCATCGAATCGCAGGATCCTGGTCCTGTCCCGGCAGGATCCCGGCCCTCTCGAGACAACCCGACCCGTTCATGGTCCAGACCGGCGCCCCGAGCCGGAGGCATCCCCGGCCTCAGAGCTGGCGCAGATCCCCGACGCAGGACTCGACCCCCAGCTCTCCGGCCAGACGGGGGGCCAGGCGGAAGGTCGCGCCGCCCACCAGGATCCGGGGACGGGTCGGGCCGAACCTCTGGCGCACGGCGTGGACCAGCTCCACCACGTTGGGGACGCTGAAGAGCATGGTCGCCGAGATGCCCAGAAGGTCGGCGTCGTGCTCGGCCAGGGCCTGGAGGACTCCGTCCCGGGGCACATTGGTCCCCAGGAAGCGGACATCCCATCCCCGGGCTTCGAAGAGATCCGAGACCATGTGCCCGCCGATCTGGTGCATCTCGCCCTCGACCCCCGTGACGACCAGATTGCCCAGGGGCGGGCGGACGGATTCGATGTAGGGATAGAGCCGGGCCAGGACCGACTGGGTGACGGCCGTGGCCATGTGCTCCTCGGCCACGGTGATCCGGTTGGATTCCCAGAGCCGGCCCAGTTCATACTGGGCCTCCTGGAAGACCTCGATATAGAGGTCGGGAATGGAGTGCCCTTCCTGCAGGGCCTCCAGCGCCAGACCCGTGGCCTCCCGGCGATCCCCCTTGAGGATGGTCGACAAGAAGCGCTCCTGGATCTCCCGCAGCCGAGTGGGGGCGGGGCGGGCAGGCGAAACTCCCAGGTCGCCTGCGGCCTGGGCCCCAGCTCGGAGGGCCTGGACGACGAGATCCTGCTCGGCTGGCTCCAGCCGGGTGCCCAGCCAGGCTTCCATCTCCTCGAAGTCCTCCACCAGGTCTCCCGCGGAGTGGGCCCTGGAGATCAGGACCCTGGACCTCCAACGGGCGTATTCCTCGAAGGCCGCCAGGGAGCCGCCCTCCAGGGCCCCGGCCAGGAAGTCCAGGTGTTCGCCGGCCTCCTCGGCCCAGGCCTGGCGGGTCGGCTTCCTGGGACCCGAAAAACGCTCCGGACGGCGCGTGCACAGCTCTTCGGAAACCGCCTGGGTCATCTCGCCGCGCAGGTTGCGCAGGCGATGACCCAGCTCCAGGCGGTCCAGGATGGGCATGGCTTCCATCAGGGGGCCTCCTTCTTGAGTTCCAGTTCGGCCTCGACCCGGGCCAGGCACTCCGGGCAGTAGCTGTGGCTCAGGAAATCCGAGTTCTGCTTGAAGTACTGGACCAGATCGTCCCAGGTGGCCTCCTGGGTCCGCACCTTGCCGCAGACCATGCAGATCGGCAGGACCTCCTGGATCTTCTTCAGGTGCCAGTGCGAGTTCTTCAGATCCTGATAGAGCTTCTCGAGCTCTGCCTGCGCCTGGCGCAGGCTCTTGTTCTGCCGGGCGTTTTCGCGGCTCAGGACGGCCAGCTCGTTGTTCAGGAGCAGCAGCTCATGGCGCAGTTCCTCCTCTTGCTTCAAGGCGGGCTCGCCGATCAGGGCGAACCCCTGTGAATCCAGGCTCAGCAGGGCCTCCAGGGTGTAGGGGTGCTGGCGCGAGTCGCAGAGGTTGATCCTCTGGTTGTGGAGACCGGGCTGGCCCTCGAAGACCTTTTCTCGAAGCCTCTCGGCGTCGGGATCGACCAGCCATCCCCAGATCGGGCGCCCGATGAGCTCGCTCCGGGATATGCCCAGGGCCTTGGCAAAGGCCTGGTTGCACTCGGTGACCAGCCCCTCCCGGGTTGCCCGCACCAGTTGAACCACGGCGCTGGTCTGGAGGTAGTGCTCCAGAAGTTCGGTTGATTCCATCCCGTTGGCTTCGAGCCCGGATCGAAGGGACCCTGTGCGCGCCCGGAAGCTCTTCATCAGGGGCCCGCCCGGCGGCTGCCCTGGAGAGCGGGAGCGGCCAGGAGCCGGGCCGGAGGATGCGAACTTCAGACCATGGACTCCGTACCACCTTCGGACCGGCTTCGGGATGAAGCCTTCAGGCCGGCTCCGCTGCGTCTGCTGGCCGAAAGGGTGGGCCCGGCCGGATTGGACCTGGTGGCCCCCCTGGCATTGGGATCCTATAACCGGGAGATCCCCGAAGAATTCCGCCTTCCCGGAGCGCCGGATCGGCTGGCCCTGGTCGTGGGCAATACCCGGGCCTTGTGGCCGCTCTTCCTGGAGGCCATCGGCCGCCGACCCGATCTCCGACGAGCCTCGGACCCCTTGGACCTGTATGTCGAGGAGAGCCTGACCCGGGCCCTCGAGGGGCTTCCCGTGCTCGAGGCGCGTTTCGCCCACGACAAGCCGCCCCGACGGGTGGCCATCCAACGGGCTGCCGACCTGGCCGGGATGGCCAGCCTCTCACCGGCCCACCTGAGCGTGCATCCCGTCTACGGTCCCTGGATCGCCCTGCGCGCCATGGTGGTCCTGGACCTGCCGATCTCCGGCCCCGACTGGCCTGCGGCTCCATGCTGGGAAGGCTGCCAGCGGCCTTGCATGGAGGCCCTCGAACGAGCTCTGGAGGTGGGTTGGGACCCCGAGCGCACCTGGCGGGTCTGGGTGGGAATCCGGGATGCCTGTCCCCGGGGGCGCGCTCACCGCTACCCCGAGGACGCCCTGCGCTATCACTACGCCGGGGATCGCAGCGTCCTGGCGCCGGAGGGGCTCAGAGCGAGGGGGGGCAGGGAGGCGGGTTCGGGCCCTTCCTTTCGAGGAGTCCGGTGAGGTAGGCCAGGAGTTCCTGGCCAGTCTCGGCGGCCATCATCCCGAAGGCCAGGCCCACGTGGTAGACGCTGCCCCGGACGATCTCCTGGCAGCGCAGGACCCGGCCGCGCAGTTGAAGGGGCTCGCCCTCGCCCTCCAGGAGCAGATCCATCCACGAACCGACCACGACCGGCTGGCGCACCAGCAGGCCGGCCCCTCCCCGGGAGATGTCCCGCAACACCATCTCCTGGCCGTCCAGGTCCTCATGCTCGACCACGCGGCCGTGGCTGCGACGCTCGTCCAGGTCGGCCATGTCGATGCCGGGACCATGCAGGAGCAGGCGGCACAGGCCCTCCCAATGGCTGCGATGACCCAGCGAGAAGCGCCCTCCGGCCTGGACGTTCAGGGCGCCACTTCCCTCCTTGCGGGTCCAGAGGACCTCGCCGGGGATGTCCACGACTCCCCCGGGCAAGCCTTCCGGCTTGGAATCCGGTGAGGTGCAGGTGAAGCGGAAGAGCAGGGGTTGGTTCCGGGGCAGACGGCGCGGAGCCCGCAGCCGGAAACCCAGGGGGCTGGCCTCGACCAGCTCGCAGTCGTGGGTGTTGCCATCCTGCTCCATCACCCGGACGGGCATCCGCACCGGTTCCCGCCAGCCCTTGCGGATGGAGTTCCGACGGAGGATTCCAGCCAGGTCGGTCCGCGACATCGTGGGCTCCCTGCGCCTTGGAGTTTCGGCCCTGCAACGGGCCTTCCGGCGAACGGATGGGGTCTTCCCCGGCGGGGCCTCCATGTCCTCCGGCGCAGGCGGGGCCTGCCCTCCCAGGAGGCGCCTGCGGGCCTCGCGAAAACTCCCGCCATGACCCGTCACGCCTGGCAACTCCAGGGGAGGACCCTCTTCCGCACCTATCAGAGGACCGATCTGCTGCAGGGAATCCATCTGGCGGCCTGCCTGCCGCTCTTCCTCGGCACGTTGACCCTGGCGGCCCAGGCCCTGGCCTTCGTCGAGGTGGTTCCCCCGATGGAGTTCAGACTCTTCTGGGCTTTCTTCGGGGGGGGGCTCATGCTCCTGGGAGTGGCGGGGATGCTGGTGAGCAAGGGCAGGATCCTCGACGGCGAGGCTCGTACCCTGACCGACTGGTGGGGTCTGCCCCGCCCCGTGCTTCGGGATGTCCTGAGCCTGGCCAAGGCCGGGGCCGTCGAGATCACCCGGGAATCGAAGGTCCACAAGGGGCGGTATGGGCCCCGACAGGTCGAGGAGATCTACGAGGTCCGCCTGCGGGTTTCCCATCGGAGCCTCCTGGTGGACCGGTTCCCCGACGATCCCGAGGGGGCCCGCTGGACGGCGGAGTCGGTCTGCCGCCTGCTGGGGTCCAGGTTCCGGGACAAGACGGTCGGCCGCCCGCTCCTCAAGAAGAGTTCAGAACTGGACGAGAGCCTGGGCCAGCGCTACCTGCGGACCGGGAAACCGGTCCCCGGACCCCGCCGCCCGTCGAATTGCCGGCTCCGCTGCCTGGAAGGACCCGAGGGCCTGGAGATCCGGATCCCCCGGGCCAACCTGGCCAATCCTTGGAAGCCGGTGCTGACGGCTCTGGGGATGGCGCTATTCTTGTTGCTCTTGTCGGTCTTTGTCTGGCAGGAGTCCTGGGTTTTTTCCGTGCCCACGGCCCTGGTGGTCGGTGGTCTGATGGAGGCTCGGGCGACCTGGTCCTCCTGGCAGGCCCGGCGTCTGACCGAGACCCTCCGGTTGACCCGCCAGGCGCTGCGGGTGGAGTCCACCCTGTACGGGAGCCACGAGATTCCGCTGGGAGAGCTGGAAGATCTGGTCCTGCGGGATTCCAGGGAGGACAAGCATCACCGCGAGGTCCAGGTCGAGCGCTTCTTCCCGGTGGGGGTCCTGTGCGCGCGCAGCGACCGGGTCCAGGCCTGCTTCGGAGGGGCCCTGGGCATGGACGAGTTGGATTACCTGCAGGCCCTCCTGGTGGAGCGCATCGTGGAGTTCAGCCGCCCGGTCTGAGCGCCGCGGACTCTCAGCGCCAGGTCAGGCGAGCCCCTCGGTGGGTTCGGCTCCTCTCCGCGCCGAGCCCTCAACAGGGCGGATGCGCCCCCTGCAGATCAGGGCCCAGGGCAAGAGGGGTGACATTTCGCGTTGGAAGGTTCAGCCTGGAAGGAGCGCTCGAAAGTCGCGAGAACACCCTGTCTCCATGAAGATTCCCCTTCACGATTTCCTCAGCGAGATGATCCAGTCTCGAGGTTCGGATCTGCTGCTGGCTTCGGGCTTTCCCCCGGCCATCCGCGTCTATGGCCGGCTGGAATCCACGGCGATGCCTCCTTTGCAGAATCGGGACGTGGTGGACCTGCTCCAGGAGATCGTCCTGCCTCAGGAATACGACCGGATTCGCGACCAGATGAACCTGGATTTTGCGTACGAGGGCAGCATTCCGGGGGTCGGTCGCTGCCGCTTCCGCTGCAACGCCTACCTCCAGCGCAATGGGATGTCGGTCGTCTTCCGAATGATCCCCTGGGAAGCTCCGCGCTTGCAGGACTTGGGATTGCCGGAGGTCCTCTCGACGCTCACGCGCCACCGCAACGGCCTGGTCCTGGTCACTGGCCCGACGGGCTCGGGCAAGACCAGTACGCTGGCAGCCATGTGTCGCCACATCAACGAGACCCGTCCGGTCCACGTGATCACCATCGAGGATCCGATCGAGTACGTCCATCGGGATGACCGG
>JALHDH010000187.1 GCA_022839105.1 bacterium | reverse complement strand
CACTTACAAAAAATGTATATATTGCAACTTATTATCTATTGTTTATATATACCTCCTTCCATATTTAATAGTTGAAATTTAGGTGTTTTGTTGTGTTTTTTTCCTTAAAATTACTTTTAAACTATTCTCCCTCACCCTTAGTAGTTGAATTTTTAACGATTAGGACTGTTTTTTCTAAAGATTTTATTTTACCTATATCCTTCCATATTTAATAGTTGAAATTATGGTGTTTTGTTGTGTTTTTTCCTAACTTTTACATTTTTATACCCTTCCATAGTTTTATACCACTTTTACAAAGAAAAATTGACTAGTTTTTGTCAGTTATTTTTACCTATATCCTCTCTATATTAATAACTGAAATTGTGGTGTTTTTAGTGTGATTTTTGACGTAATTATTTTATATCTTCTCCTCACCCTTAGTAGTTGAAATTTAGGTGTTTTCGTGTGTTTTTTTGCTGGAATTCTAATTTTTCATTCTTTCTGTGTATTTGTCAACCGAAATCTGTGCCAAATTTCAATCGAAAACTGTGCCACTTAATATAAAAAATTAATTGGTTTTTTCTAACCATTCTTTAGTTTCTTTCATCCTATAGGAGTCTCCATTCATATTAATTACATAGGATTTATGGGTCAATCTATCTATTAAAGCAGCTGTTAGCACCGGATCGTTGAATATTTCATTCCATCTATCAAATGATAAGTTTGTAGTGATTATGGTTGATTTTCTCTCTGCTCTTAGAGAAAGAAAGGTAAATAGTAGCTCACTACCTTCTTTATCAAATGATATATATCCTAATTCATCTGCAATTATTAGATCATATTTTTCAAATCTCTTTTCAAATGTATATAGCTTCTTATCACTCCTAGTTTCTTTTAATTCATTGATTAATGATGATACTGTCGTAAAATATACTTTATACCCTTTGTTACAGGCATCTATACCTAAGCCTATTGACATATGGGTTTTTCCAGTACCTGGGTTACCGGCTAGTATTATGTTCCTACCTTCCTCAATGAATTTTAATGTCTTAAGCTCCCTAATCTTCTTTCTACCTTCTTCAGGTAGATAGTCTACCTGAAGTTCGTCTAAGTGTTTTTGATATGGAAATTTTGCATTCCTAATTCTGTTTTTCCTTCCGTTTTCCTTTCTGATGTCGTAGGCTTCAATGAATATATCTCTTAGGAATTCTTCGTATGATTGATCTAGCTTGTATGCTTCTTCTATTTTCATCTGTAGCCCTTGATTAACTCCTGGTATTTTTAATTCTGATACATATTTTTTTATTTCATTAATTATCTCATTCAATTTTCATAACCTCCCATAGATTTTAAGTTAAACATAGCATTTAGTGATGATATTTGCTCTAATGATTTCTTTTGAATTGAAGTATCTTTAATATTTAAAGGTGTTTCTTCTCTAGGGAGTTTGAAAATTATATTTTTAATATTATCTGTATTTACTAATTCCTTCTTTATCTTTGATAGTTCTTCTATAGCTTTTAGTACACTTTTTAAATCTTTTTCTTTAATTAATTCTAAAAGTACTATGAAATCTTTTGGGTTATTGATATAATATTTATTATATACTTCTTGAAGTTCTGGGGAAAGCTGGTGTCTACCAACACTAGAATGTAATGCTCCAGGCTTCTTTTTTAATGTGTGAACAAAATGATTTATATCTACAGTCCAGTCGTGAGATTGATATGATCTTTTATGCTCTGCTATCTTAGCTTCTTTGAAAAATATTTCTATTGTTTCTGGATATATCTTAGCTTTTACAAATTTACCAACTAAATAGTCTGGAACTGAATATTTGTTTTGGTCTATATTTATTACACTGTATTTATTTACCCTAGCCTCAACTCTTCTAGATGTGTCATACGATGGCTTTAGTGGTAGTAAATATTTCATTTCCTGATTTAGGATATCAGCTGGACTTTGATTTTGAAGCCAATTCCTCTTCTTACAATTTAGCTTGTCTAGTTTTTCTTGAAGATGCTTATTTGCCTCTTCCAATGATTCAAAATCTGTCTTAATTGAAAAAGCCTTTCTTCGAATAAATTCTACTCCTCTTTCTACATGACCTTTTTCATTTCCACTGGCTATATTACAGAATCTGTATCTAAATCCATAGTACAAAGATATTTTAATTAAATCATCTGTTGCTTCCTTTTCGCTCCTGCCTACAAACCTCTTAACAGCTTGCTTCATATTGTCATAAACTACTTCTCTATGAATCCCGCCAATCTTATTGAAGGCCTTAACATGAACATCTAAAAAGTTTTCCATCTTTTGATTATGGTAAAGTCTTGCATGATGATAAGATCCTTTAGCTGTTGTGAAAAGACCCATATTTAGAATCATTGGTTTCCCAGCAATGGTAAGCTTAACATCACCCCAATCAAATTCTAGGGTATCCCCTAAATCGTACTCCTGTCTAACATATACCTCCTTTTTATCGTAAAAATCTTTAATGTAGTTGCAAACAGTGGTATATCCAATATCATATCCTTTATCCACAAGATATTCGTGTATATCTATTTTCTTCATCAGCTGCTTAGCTCGTCCCATTTGACGATTCTTTTCATTTATGGAAATTAAACTATCTATTTCATCCATCACCTCATCCGTTAATTTAACTTTTTTTCTACTACTAGTATCATATTTAGGTACAGAAGACATCTCTTCTATTAGCTGTAATATCTCACTTCTATTAGAATTTTCATCTTTTGCTAAATCATCTAAGGTATTATACTTAGATTCAAACTCATTAATATATTTACTAACTGTTGTTCTTGAAATTCTTAGTTCTTTACTTATCTGTCTTTGAGATTTGTTCTCTCTGAAATATTTCATTAATATTTCGGCTTTCTGATCCAACTTTATCAACCTCCGTATCCCCCTTTAAAAAATGTACTTAAAGGGTATTATATTTTAAAGGTGGACCAGTTTTCAATTGAAATGGTGGCCTACTTTTAGATTAACATAAACA
>JALHDH010000073.1 GCA_022839105.1 bacterium | reverse complement strand
CCGGCGGGGCGGTTGCTCTCCCTGCACCCCGGTTCCCCGGGGGCTCCGCTATCCTAGCACCGCCTCCGCCCCCCGTCAACATGCATGCACAACATTTTTCGGTTCCCCCCCCGAGGCCGCCCGCTCAGGGGAGGCCGGGCGAGGGCGAGGGGGCGGGCGAAGCGGGCGCGGGGCTGGGGGGACCCGCAGGACGCCCCGGGCGAGGGCGGGCCTCCAGGGCCTCCACGACCATCCCCTTGTCCGAGGCGTAGCCGAAGCGCTTCAGGCCGTGGTTGTTGGGGTTCGGGCACGAGATGAAGTAACCCGTGGAGGTGGGGACCAGCAGATGGCTCTGCCCCGTGGCCGGACACACCGGAACCCGTGGAAGGTACTTCGGCACCAGATCCTCGATCCTGGCGGGGAACCTTCCCTCGTGATCCTTGGCATACATCTCGCATTGCGTGGCCAGGACCTCGATCTTGAGCCGACACTCCATGCCCATCTGCTCGGCCCGTCGCTGGCGGGCCAGCGCCGCCATCCATCCCCAATCCAGGGTCTCCAGGGTCAGGGTCTGGGCTCCATAGACGGTGGGGTCGGGAGGGGCCAACCGGTAATGGAGTCCGTCCTGGGAGACCTCATAAAGAAAGGGCTTGGAGGTGGCCGGATCGACGGGCACGGCGACCTTGGGGGCCTCGGCCGGGATCCCATGGTTGAAGAAGCGCTCCAGGACCTTCAGGTTGGGGGGGTACTCGCCGGTCTCCATGTAGAAGTACTCGAGCAGGGTCTGCAGGCGACTCATCCGGACCGCGGCCTCCCTCCAGGAGGGCGCCTCGGACTCGGCGCGGACCTGGGGCCCGCCCAGGGCCAGGGCCCACACGCAGAGCGCCACCAGAACCAGACCGATTCGGGTGAACTTCATGTCCAATCCTCCAAAAAAACCAGCCCGGCCCTCCTGTTCGGGAAGAGCCGGGCCTCCAGCAGGGATGGGCCGAGCAACGGCTCACTGCCCCATCCAGTAATCCTTCAACCACTTGCTGCGCGTCGGGTGGCGCAGTTTCCGCAGGGCCTTGGCCTCGATCTGACGGATCCGCTCACGGGTCACCCCGAATTCCTGGCCGACCTCCTCGAGGGTCCGGCTGCGCCCGTCCTCCAGACCGAAGCGGAGCTGCAGGACCTTCTTCTCGCGAACGGTCAGGTTCTGCAGGACCTCGTCCATCTTCTCCTTGAGAAGCTTGGTGCTGGCGGCTTCCGCCGGGGCCACCGCCTCGGCATCCTCGATGAAGTCCCCCAGGTGGGAGTCCTCCTCCTCGCCGATCGGGGTCTCCAAGGAAATCGGCTCCTGGGCGATCTTCATGATCTCGCGGACCCGATCCTCGGCCGCCTTCTTCTTCTTGAGCATCTCCTCCTTGACCAGGGGATCGTCGGGGTCCATCTCCCGGCCACATTGAGTGCTGACCTGGGCCCGGATCTCCTCGAGGTCGATCGGGAACATCTCCTGGGTGATCTCCTCGACCGAGGGGTCCCGCCCAAGCTCCTGCAGAAGATGGCGCGAGACCCGAATCAGGCGGTTGATGGTCTCCACCATGTGGACGGGAATCCGGATGGTCCTGGCCTGGTCGGCCAGGGCCCGGGTGATGGCCTGCCGGATCCACCAGGTCGCATAGGTGCTGAACTTGTAGCCCTTGCGATAGTTGAACTTCTCGACGGCCCGGATCAGGCCCAGGTTCCCCTCCTGGATCAGGTCCAGGAAGAGCATCCCCCGGCTGATGTACTTCTTGGCGATGCTGACGACCAGTCGCAGATTGGCTTCGATCAGCTTGCGCTTGGCCTCGCCGCCGTCCATGAAGACCAGGTCCCGGGCGTGGAACTCTTCGAAGCGCTCGGCAGCCGTACCCTCCTGCGACTCCGAGAGGCGGGCCACGGTCTCGCGCAGGTACACGCGCGCCCAATCCCAGCGTGCGCCCAGGAACTTCGCCTGCTGACGGGTCAAAAGGCCCCGGATCTGGACCAGGAACTTCTGGCCCTCCAAGGCCTCCAGACAGGAGAGCAGCTCCGCAGCGGACTCGGCATGGACCAGGTCCTGGCGCAGCCCGGCCTGCTCGGACGAGTCCTTGGAGACGACCAGGGCGGCCTGCGCGGACTTGAGCCGGGAGGCCTGCTCGCGCAGATCCGCCAGCAGGATTCCCCGGAGATCCCTGGTGGACAGGAGGGCTCGCAGCTCCTCCTCCAGCCTGGAGGTCAGGACCTTGCGATACTGGCTCCGGGCCTTCTCCCAGAAACGCTCCACCGCCTTCTGGCGTTCCAGGAGCTCCTTGACCAGGTTGACGAAATCCTCGTTCTCGGCCGCCTCAAGACGCGCGAGCAGCTCTTCGGCCCCACGGCCGCGCCCCATGTCCTGGCGCAGCGCGTCCTCGTCCACGTCCTCCTCGGAGGTGCCCAGGGCCAGCCGGGCCGCGTCTCCTTGACCGACCTGGTCGCGCAGGACCTGCAGGAAGATCTCCTTGAGCTCTTCGGTCCGCAGGAGGAGGCGCAACTGCTCCTCGCCCTTCTCGATGCGCTGGGCCAGGCTCTTCTCTTCGTCGGGAGTCAGCAGATCGACGCGCCCGATTTCCTTGAGGTACATCCGGACGGGATCGTCCAGGGCCATCCCCTCGGGCCACGAGTCGGTGGTGGTTGCCTTCTTCTTGGCGCTCTTGCGAGGCGTCGGAGTCGAGGCGACGACTTCGGCTTCGGTCTCCTCCTCGGTGCCATCGCTGATCCGGATGCCTTCGCCCTCGAAAACCAGGAGGACCTCCTCGATCTGCTCGGGTTCCAGATCGGGAAGAGCCTCCTGGATGTCTTCTGAACTCACCCAGCCCCGGCTCTTGCCCTCGGCCAGGAGTCTGCTCAACTCCGGAGGGACCTTGCTCTTGTCCGACACCTGTGTCCTCCTCACTGCATCGCCCGACCGTGGAAATGCCGCCGAAGCTGGTAGTATTCCTGACAAAGCGGATCATCGGGATCCAGCCGCCCTGCGTCCAAGGCCGGCAAGACCTCCTTGCGGAGGATCTCCAGCCTTTCGCGCAGGGCCCGGTCCCGAATCGACACCGCCAGCTTGCGGACATCCTCGAGCGTGGACTGCAGCGGCTCTTGGGCCAGTATTTCCGTCAGCCTGGAAACCATTCCTTCTTCCTGGAGATGGGGCAGGAACTCCGCCAACATCACGGGTTCCGTCCTCTCCCCCAGTCCGAGGAGGGCAGCGAAGAGAGGCCGCATCTCCTGCCGCGAGATCATCTCGAGCGAGACGATCTCGCGAACCACCCCGATCCACTCGGGATTCGTGGCACAGAGGTGAAGCAGCCTCTCCTCGACATCGAGCACCCGCGGTCCCGGACGGGCCGGCTCGGGTCGGCGACCTTTGCGCCCGAGCCTCCAGTGCAGCCTCTGCTCGGAGATCCCGGTGCGATAGGCCAGCCTTCGCACGTAGGCGTCCTGCCGGGCAGAGTCGCGGATGCGACCGATGGACGGCAGGACTTCTCTTACGAAATCCTCTTTCCCTTCCGGAGTGGACAGGTCGATCCGACGCTGGAGGCATTCCATCTGGAACTCGACCACACCGATGGCCGAGGCGATCTGGGTGCTGAGGGCCTGGGGATCCCTGCGAGCCAGAGAATCGGGGTCTTCCCCTTCAGGCATCGTGGCCACCAGAACCCGCAGGCCCGCCTCCTCGAGAACCTCCGCGCCCTTCAAGGTCGCCTGCTCCCCAGCCGGGTCGGAATCATAGGCCAGGATCGCGGTCCGGGTATAGCGGTGGAGGAGGCTGGCCTGTTCCGGGGTCAGGGCGGTCCCCAACGAGGCGACGGCCTGGAGGATCCCGGCCTGATGAAGCGAGACCACATCGAAGTAGCCTTCCACCAGGATGGCCTGGTCGGTCCGGGAGATCGGGCCGCGGGCCAGGTGGATCCCATACAGGTGCCTCCGCTTGGAGTAGGAGGGGGATTCGGGAGAATTGAGGTATTTCGGCTGGCCATCTCCCAGGGCGCGTCCTCCGAAGGCCACGACCCGGCCCTGGGTATCGCAGATCGGAAAGACCAGCCGGGATCGCAACAGGTCGCGCAGACCCGAGCTCCGCTCGACCAGGACCCCGGCCTGGAGGGATTCCTGCGGCGAGAATCCGGCCTTTTCCAGCTTTGAGACCAGGGCCCGTCCGCCCTCGGGCGCCCAGCCCAGACGAAAGCGCTCGGCGGTCTCGCGGGAAATCCCCCGCTGGGCCAGGTACTCCCGGCCGGGCTGCCCCAGGGGGCTGCGCAGCAGGAGCTCGTGATAATAGCCCGCCACCCGATCCAGCAGGTTGAAGGCTCTCTCGCGCTCGGAATCCTCCTGGGCCGCCTCCTGGGAGATCTCGACGTGGACTCCCACTTCGGCGGCGATCTTCAGGGCCACCTCCCGGAAGCTGAGCCCCTCCATCATCATGACGAAGGTCAGCACGGTTCCGCCCACCTTGCAGCCGAAACAGTGCCACAGCCCCTTCTCGGGGTCGACGTGCAGGGAGGGGGTCTTCTCCTGGTGGAAGGGGCAAAGCGCCACGAACTTCCGTCCCGTCCGGCGGAGCTGGACGTAACGCCCCATCACCTCGACCAGATCGCTGCGGCGCAGGATCTCGTCAAGCGCCGCCTCGGGTATCCTCAAGCTCATCTTCCGACCTCGATTCCGGGAAGGGAATTCCCGGCAGGCATGCCGAAGAGCCGGCAAGTGGGTTTTACACGCACCGGGCCCAAAGAGCGGATCTTCCACGTGAGCTTGCGCAACTTCTGGCTCCTCTGTGGAATCGCTGCCCCTTTCATCGTCGCCTTGCTCAACATGGGCCGTTTCGGGTTGATCGCCTTCCCACCGGAATCCGGCGACCCTTTCCGCTACCTGACCGGCTATCTTCCAATCCTCTTCGCCGTGGTCTGCATCACCGGCCTGACCACTGTCTACCTGAAGAACTCCCGCCGGCGGATCGGGGTGAGCCCCAAGTACTTCCTGTACCTCGAGGGCAAGGGCCAGCCCGTCCACATCCGCTGGGAGAATGTCCTGTTCTCGGGTCCCCGCCCGGACCAGCGCAAGCTCTTCCCCAGCGCCCTGGTCTGCGACGGGAAGACCTTCATCCGCTTCGAAAAGTTCTTCTTCCCCGAGTTTGAGGAGATCTGCGAGATCATCGTGGAGACCAAGAAGAAGCTCAGCCAGCAGGACCTCGTCATCTGAGAGTCCTGGCAGGCCCTCAGGGCTGCCAGGGGCTCTTCCAGCCTCCTCGCCACCTGCGCGGCACCAGGTACCAGAGCAGACCCGGCCAGCTCAGCAGCACCCGGAGGGCGATCCCCAGGAGCTCAAGCCGGTTCCTCACCCCCGGATTCCCCTCGCAGCGGCCTTCTGCAGGGCCTTCACCTCCCGTGGCATCAGGTGCCGGAAGGACCCCAGGGGCAGATCGCCCAGCTCCAGCGGCCCGACCCGGACCCGACGCAACTCCAGCACCGGATGCCCCACGGCCGCCAGCATGCGCCGGACCTGGTGCTTGCGACCCTCCCGGATCGCCAACCGGACCCTTCCATCTGCATTCAGGCGGGCTCGAGCCGGCGCGGTCAAACCATCCTCCAGCAGGATCCCGGCGCTCAACTCCGCCAGGACCGCTTCGGAGGGGGACCCCTCGACGGTTGCGACGTACACCTTCTCGACCAGGTGGCGCGGATGGGTCAGGCCATAAGCCAGTTCGCCGTCGTTGGTCAGGAGCAGCAGACCCTCGGTGTCCCGGTCCAGCCGGCCGACCGGATAGATCCGCTCCTTGATCGAGGCGACCAGATCCATCACCGTCGGCCTGCCGGCTTCGTCCCGCACGGTCGAGACGTAGCCTTTGGGCTTGTTCAGCAGCACGTACACCCTGCGTCCCAGGGCCCGACGATTGGCCGGGACCCCATCGACCAGGATCCGATCCTGCTCCGGATCACAGGAGTCCCCGAGCCGAGCCGGCTTGCCGTTCACGGTGACCCGCCCCTCGCGGATCATGTCCTCGCATCGGCGGCGGGAACCGAATCCGGCCGCTGCCAGAATCTTCTGCAGTCTTTCCATGCGGTGCCCAGGCTTCGCTTCAAGTGGGGCTCCCCCTCCAGGCAGAGACCCCGGTTCGCCCCTCACTCCCACAAGGTGAGGAGGACCTTGCGCGGGGTCGGCCGGTCGCGGTGCTCCCAGAGGTAGATCCCCTGCCAGGTGCCCAGGGCCAGACGCCCCTGGACCACGGGAATATTCAGGCTGACTTCGGTCAGGACGCTCTTGATGTGGGAGGGCATGTCGTCACACCCCTCCGAGGTGTGACAGAACCAGTCCTGGAACGGAACCAGGCGGTCCAGGAAGACCTCCAGGTCGACCCGGGCTGAAGGGTCGGCGTTCTCCTGGATGCACAGACCGGCCGAGGTGTGTCGGACGAAGAGGTTGCACATCCCCTCCCGGATCCCGCTTTCCCGAACCGCCCGGCCGATCTCTCCGGTGATCTCGAGAAGCCCGCGCCGATGCGGAGTGAAGACGCATTCACGACGAAACATCCCCCCAGATTCCGACCTGGGGCCGGCTTCCCTCCAAGGGACTCCCTTGCCGGGCGTCGAAGCCCCTGATTCCTGAAGGCCTCCCTTTCGAGGGCGGTCCGACAAGCGGAGGAAGACGTTGTTGCAGACCGGTCCTGGAACCAGCCACCCTGAACTGACCCGCTGGGACCTCTTCGCCTCGGTCGGAGGTCGGCCTGAGGGGATCGCGCTGACCCGATTGGCCCACCTGCTGCACATCCCCAAGGAGAACATGCTCTTCCGCCCCCTGGAGGAACTCGTCGACAACAAGTTGATCCTTCGCGAGGGGGACCGCTATTCGCTGGCGCCCAACAAGAGGGCCCAGGCGCTGAACCTGGCCTTGTCCTTTGCCCTGGCCTACGATCTGGACTACAACGCCTACTTCGACCAGGCCATGGTCGACTTCCTGAAGAAGGTCTTCGGGTTCGACTACTTCACCTCAGCCGACGTCCCGACCGAACTGATCCGGCCTGAAGTCCTCGCGCGCCTGATCCACAACGACCTGCTCCTGGTCTACTCCTTCCGCCCGTTCATCGGCAAGCTGATCCAGAACCCCTTCCTGGATGGCCTGTGCGAGTTCCTGGGGATCCGCCGGAACCGAGCGCTCTTCCGCAAGAAGATCCGGTTGGAGACGGTCATCCAGGAGAAGCTCCTGGCCTCCCAGGCGGGCGGCAAGGCCCAGGCCGCGCAGGCGCGCAAGATGCTGGGAGCCCCGGGCCTGAGTCCCGTCGGCTGGGGTCTGGGACCCGTGCCCCGGGTCATCAAGGCCAGCGTGATCCCAGAGAACACCGGGCTCTTCGATCCCGAATCTTCAAAGTGCTATGCCCGGGCATGGGAGCGGATGCGCAAGCGGGTCGACGAGAAGCGCCGTTTGAGCCTGGACCTGGTCCGGGAATACCACAGCGTGGCCATGGCCTCCACCAGGATCGGCGGCGACTTCCGCACCCACCAGGTCCAGGTCCGAAACAACCCCCACTTCAAGACGGCCCCGGCCCGACAGGTCGAATCGCTCCTGCACGAACTGATGCAGGACGCCTCGAACTGGAAGCCCGCCAATACCGTCGAGGTGCTCTACCTGGCGGCCTTCCTGTACAACGAATTCCTCTACATCCACCCCTTCGAGGACGGCAACAGCCGCACGGCCCGGATCCTGCTCGGGCACGTCCTGCGCGAGAACCATGTCCCCTTCGAGGAGATCCCCAAGAGCTACGAGGTCCGATTCCTCCAGGCCACCAAGGGCTACCGGAAGCGGAACCAGGCGGATGCCGACCTGGTGGATCTCCTGCGGGAGATCTACATCTTCCACCTGAATCGAGGCGAACTCGAAGCCGCCCGCCGACTCTCCGGCTGAGCCGTCCCTTCCCGGGCCCGGGCCATGAACAAGGTGTGCATGCTCCCGGTCTTGCGTCCCGACCGGGCCGGAACCTGATGGGTCTGGAAGTGGAAACCGGCCTGGCGGAGACGCTCTTCAAAGCGCCGGTTGGGGCTGACCGACCACACGCCCAGGAGACCTCCGGCCCGCAGGAAACGGCGGGTCTCTTCCAGACCGGCGATGCTGTACAGAAGGTCATTGTCGTCCCGGGTCACGGCCGCCGGCCCGTTGTCCACATCCAGGAGGATGGCATCCCAACCCTCGGGGTCGCGGATCACCTGGGCCACGTCCCGCACGGCCACCTCCACGCGGGGGTCCTCCAGGGGGGAACCGGCGAGGGCTGCCAGCTCCTTCCGGTTCCAGAAGACCACCTCGGGAACGATCTCGGCGACCACCACGGCGCTGTCCCGAGGCAGGGCATCCAGAGCGGCCCGCAGCGTGAAGCCCATGCCCAGACCTCCAACCAGGACGCGCAAGGGGGCAGGGTTGCCCGAAACCGCCTCGCAGGCCATCCGGGCCAGGCTCTCCTCGGACCCGTGCAGACGGCTGGACATCAACTCGATCCCGTCCACCCGGATCACGAACTCCTCCCCCCGGTTCAACAAGGTCATGACCCCGCCGCCGGGTGCCCGCGTCCGATCCAGCTCGACCCAGGGCTTCATGAGCCTGCCCTCGACAGGGCGAGCGCCACGGCCCGAGCCACCGCCTGGCCATCCAGGGCCGCCGAGACGATGCCCCCGGCAAAGCCGGCTCCTTCCCCGCAGGGGAAGAGATTGAAGCACATCGGATAGTGCTTCTCGGCAGTCCTGGGGATCCGGACCGGAGAGCTGGTGCGGGACTCGACCGCCACCAGGACCGCCTCGCGGGAACAGAACCCGCGCATCGCCCGACCGATGCGGTCCAGACCATGCCGCAGGGCCTGCCCCAGGCGGGGAGGCAGGAGTTCTCCCAGGGGCCAGGGCACCAGGCCCGGATGGTAGGAACTGCGCGGCAGATCGACCGGGTCGCGACCCGCCAGGAAATCGACCAGGCGCTGCGCGGGGGCCTTCTGGGAACCTTCCCCGTTGGCAGCGAAGGCGGACCGCTCCAAGGCAGCCTGGAACTCCAGGCCCGCCAGGGGCCCGCAGGACTGGTATTCCGAGAAATCCTCCCCGCTCACCCCGGTCACGATCCCGGAGTTGGCCCAACGCGAGTTCCGCGAGGACATGGACATCCCGTTGACCACCAGCTCACCAGGAGCCGTCGCGGCCGGCACGATCAGGCCTCCCGGGCACATGCAGAAGGAATAGACCCCGTCGCGCGCGATCCGATAACTGGCCGGCGGCAGGAACGGGTCCCGGGGATTCTGGCGATACTGGATCTGGTCGATGAGTTCCTGGGGATGCTCGATGCGGACCCCCATGGCGAAGGGCTTGGCCTTCAGGCTCAAGCCCAGGCGATCCAGCAGGCGATAGACATCCCGCGCCGAGTGCCCGGTGGCCAGGATCAGGGCGTCGGCGGGGAATGAGTCGACTCCGTCGAGCACCGCGGCCCGAATCCGGCCTCCTTGCATGAGCAGATCGCTCACGTGGTGGCCGAAGTGCACCTCTCCGCCCAGGCGCTGGATCGTGGCGCGCATGTTGGCCACCACGTGGGGCAGCCGGTCCGAGCCGAGATGGGGATGGGAGTCCACCAGGATCTCCGAGCGCGCTCCGTGCTCGACCAGCCAGCGCAGGACCTGGCCGACATCGCCCCGCTTTCCGGAGCGGGTGTGGAGCTTGCCATCGGAATAGGCCCCCGCTCCACCCTCCCCGAAGCAGTAGTTGGAGTGCGGGTCCACCCGCCCCTCGCGCATGATCGCGCGCAGATCGTAACGGCGGGCCTGGGTGTCCTTGCCCCGCTCCAGGACGACGGGTCGGATTCCATGAAGGAGAAGCTCCAGGGCCGCAAAGTACCCGGCGGGGCCGGCACCCACGATCACCACCCGGTGCCGGAGTCGCGAAGGAGGCTCCCGGAAGGTGGGCGGCTCGAGCGCCGGCTCTTCATCCCGATAGACCTGGACCGTCAGGTGGACCCGGGGTTGGCCGCGTCGGGAGTCGATCGAGCGGTGCCGGGGGACCACCTGCCAATCCCCGCAGCTCCAGCCCAGACGCTCGGCACAGGCCTTCCGGACGGCCGCCGGATCCGCTGCCTGGGCCGGGGTGAGTTCCAGTTCCACCAGGGTCTTCATGGAGTTTTCTGCTCCGGGTTCCTCAAAAAAGGGGGCGACGCAAAAGGACCGGGGGATCTCCGCCCGGTCCTCCTGCTCGAGCTGGGACCCGACTCGTCAGGAGCGGGTCGCGCGGATCATCCAGAGGGTCTTCTCGTAGCTGGCCACGAGATCCTCGAGCATCATGGCCGTGCCGGGATCCCCCTGCTCGCCGGCGTGCTCGGCGATCTCCAGCATCCGCTTGTTCAAGGCCTTCATGGTCTCGGCGACCCGATCGACCATCGTCATGGCCTCGGGGGTCTCCTCATCCTCCTTCAGGGTGGCCATGGCCAGGTAGCCCTTCAGGGTATGGGTCGGCTTCCCGCCCAGGGTCAGGATCCGCTCGGCCAGGTTGTCGATATGCTCCGAAACGCCGTCATAGAGCTTCTCGAAGAACTCGTGCAACTGGAAGAACTGCGGACCGGTCACGTTCCAATGGTAGTTCCGCAGGTTCTGGTAGAAGACGTGAAAATCGGCCAGGAGCACATCGAGCTCTTGGATGGTCTTGTTCATGAGGGTCTCCCTTCGTCTCCGTGATGTGGGTCGGGGTTCTTCGTGCCCGCCCCAGGTGCCTGCCAAACCCGGGGCAGGCCAAGTCTGTCCAGAAGACCCCGGAAATCTGGGGGTATCGGGGCTTCGAAGCAGAGTGGTACATCGCCAAGGGGATGCCGCAATTCCAGGCGCCAGGCATGCAGCATGGGGCGCGGCACCGGCATGCCGGCCATCCTGCGGGCCCCGCCATAGAGCAGATCTCCCAGGATCGGCAGACCGCAGCCGGCCAGGTGGGCGCGGATCTGATGCTTGCGACCGGTCTGGGGAGACGCCTGCAGGAGGAAGACCCGCCCCGAGGCCGCCAGGACCCTGAATGAGGTGCGAGCCGGGCTCCCTCCCTGCTCGAGCCGCCTCACGGGGCCGCCTTTGCGGAGCGGCTCCCCCAGGGGACCTTCCTCGACCCAGTCGGTCGGAGGAATCTGCCCCGACGAGCGGACCAGGGCCAGATAGGACTTGTGTACCTGACGCGCCTCGAATTGTCGGGCCAGTCCGGGATTGGCCTGCGGGCTCCGGGCCAGCAGGACCACCCCGGTGGTCTCGAGATCCAGCCTCTGGTGGATCCCCAGGTAGCCGACCCGCCCATCCCTCGCGGAAAGGAAGGCCTCGAGAAGACCGATCAGGTGGGGGCGCGCCGGGTCCAGATTCGCGTGCATGGGCAGGCCTGCAGGCTTGTCCAGCACCAGCAGGTCCTCGTCCTCGTGAAGGATCCTCTCCGGGCCGAAGGTCGGGATGGGCTGGGGCGAAGGGCCCGGGACGCGCATCTCCACCCGCGAGCCGGGAGGGAGCACCCAGGCCGGATTCCGCACCGGACGACCTTCGATGCGGACGACACCGGCCAGGATCCAGGAGCGGACCCGGGACCGGGACCTGCCCTCAGGCAGGCGCCTTCGCAAGGCCTCGTCCAGCCGCTCAGGGTCGGCGACCCGGAAGCGAAGGCTCAGCTCCGCCGGGTCTGGTGCGCCCTGCGGGGTTCGGATTCTCGAGGAGTCGGGGCGTCGGGACACGCGGACGGGTTTCTCCGCCGCAGGCGAGTTCCTTCCCGCGCGGGCGGGTGGACCCATGGGGCGGGGCCTGGGACGGGCGGGCCACCAGGTTTTGAAGGAGTCCCCCGAACAGCCAGAGAAACCCCATGATTCGGGAAGTCGAGCCACCAGAACGCCCCTCCGGGGAGCGCCATCCGGCTCCTGCCCGCCCCCGACCACTGCCCCGACCCGGATGAGGACCCTGTTCAGCATGACCCCGTCGACCCTCGTGGAGGTGCTGCAACGCCGTGCCGCCGACGTGCCCGACGGGCTCGCCTTCCTGTGGCTGGTGGACGGCGAGGCGGAGGGTGCGAGACTGACCTGGGGCGAGCTGGATCGTCGGGCCCAGGCCGTTGCAGGTGCCCTGCACGCACGAGGCCTGCGAGGCCGCCAGGCGATGCTCCTCTTCCCCGAGGACGGCCTGGACTTCCTGGTGGCCCTCTTCGGCTGCTTCCATGCCGGAGTCGTGGCCATCCCGGCTCCGACGCCGCGTTTCTCCAGCCGGCTGGAGAGATTGAGGGCCCTGGTCGGCGATGCCCGACCGGCTTTGGCCCTGACCACGACGGACCTGGCCCCGCGCTTCGGCCAGGGCCTGGGTCTGGAGTGCCTGCCCCTGGAGGATTGCCTGGGCGGCGGGCCGGCCCGCCCGAGTCCCCCCTCCCCCGAGGACCTGGCCTACCTGCAGTACACCTCGGGTTCGACCTGCCGCCCGCGCGGCTGCCGGATCTCACACCGGAACCTGCTCAGCAACCTGCGCATGCTCGAAGAGGCCTGGCGGATCCCGCAGGAAGGCGCCATCGTCTCCTGGCTTCCCCTCTTCCACGACATGGGGCTGGTCGGGGATGCCCTGCACGCGGTCCTGGTGGGGTGTCCTGGCATCCTGATGGCCCCCCTGGCCTTCCTGGCGCGCCCCCTGCGCTGGCTCGAGGCCATCTCGAGGTTCCGGGCCTTTTCCAGCGGAGCTCCGGACTTCGCCTACGATCTGTGCGTCCGACGCAGCACCCCCGAGGAACGCGCCGGCCTGGACCTGAGTTCCTGGAAGGTGGCCTGCAACGCCGCCGAGCCGGTCCGGGCCGGCACCCTGGAGCGCTTTGCTGCGGCCTTCGCCGCCTGCGGCTTCGACCCGGGCAGCTTCCGCCCGTCCTATGGCCTGGCCGAGGCCACCGCCCAGGTCACCAGCGGTCCGCCCAGGACGCTGGGGGTCGATCCCGAGGCCCTGGGGAGGGGACTGGTGAAGGCCGGTCCCCACACCCTGGTCGGCGCGGGAAGGCCCTGGGGCGAATGCCGCGTGGAGATCGTCGACCCCGAAAGCGGGACTCCCTGCCCGGAGGATCGGATCGGGGAGATCTGGGTCGCCGGGCCGCACGTCGCCGACGGGTATCAGGACCAACCCCAGGAGACCGAGCGGATCTTCCGCGCCCGCCTGGAGGGAGAGCCAGGCCTCTTCCTGCGGACGGGAGACCTGGGCTTCCGGCGCGACGGCGTCCTCTTCGTGACCGGGAGGATCAAGGATATCCTGATCCTGAACGGGCGGAACCTCTACCCCCAGGACCTCGAAGAGACCGCCGAATCCTGTCACCGGGCCTTCCGTCCGGGCCACGGGGCGGCCTTTCCCATCGAAGTGGAGGATCGCGAGCGGCTGGCCTTCGCCTGGGAGCTGGCCTCCCCCGCCGAGGACCCGGAACAGGCCATCGCCGCCCTGCGCCGGGCCCTGGCCCTCGAGCACGGCCTGGAGCTTGAAGCCATCGCCCTGGTCCGCAGGGGGAGCCTTCCCCGCACCTCCAGCGGAAAGGTGCAACGCCACGCTTGTCGCCAGCGCTTCCTGGAAGGCGGCCTGCAGGAGATGGCCCGCTGGACGGCCTCGGCGCCTGGCGCCGAAGTTCCGGTCGAAGCCCCTGACGTGACTCACGCTGCGATCCAGGAGTGGATCCTGTCCTGGATCCAGGCCCGGGTGGGGCTGCCCTGCCGGGATCCCGAACGCAGCCTCCTGGACCTGGGACTGAACTCGCTGGCGGTGATGGAGCTCATCGGGGAATTGGAGCGCCGACTGGACCGGCCGGTGGACCCCGTCCTGCCCTGGGCCCATCCCACCCCGGCCGAGCTGGCCGCTGCCCTCTCGGGCGAAGCGCCCCGACCCCGCCCTCTCGAGCCGCAAGCCCCACCTTCCCCCTCCGAGCCCATCGCCGTGATCGGGATGGCCTGCCGCTTCCCGGGCGGTGCCGAGAGTCCCGAATCCCTCTGGGAGCTCCTGTCCGGCGCCGGGGAGGCTCTCGGCGAGGTGCCGCCCGAGAGGGGCTGGCCTGAGAGCCTGCCCTCAAAACTGCGCCGGGGGGGATTCCTGGGACAGGTGGATCGCTTCGACTCGGCCTTCTTCGGCCTGGTCCCCGGCGAGGCCGACTCCATGGACCCCCAACAACGCCTGCTCCTGGAGGTGGCCTGGGAGGCCCTGGAGGACGCCGGCATCCCGGCCGGCTCCCTGCGCGGAAGCGCGACGGGCGTCTTCGTGGGCCTGTGCTCGCACGACTACGAGATCCTGCTCGCCCGACAAGGGCACCGCGATCCCTGGACGGGCACGGGCAACGCCGCCAGCGTGGCCGCGGGCAGGATCTCCTACCATCTCGGGACGCAGGGCCCCAGCCTGGCCGTCGACACGGCCTGTTCCTCCTCGCTGGTGGCCATCCACCTGGCGGCCATGAGCCTTCGCTGCGGGGAGTCCCGGATGGCCCTGGCAGGCGGGGTGCAACTGGTCCTGCTGCCCGAGAACAGCCAGTCCTTTGACGACCTGGGTGTCCTGGCGCAGGACTCCCGCTGCAAGAGCTTCGACGCGGCGGCGGACGGATACGTCCGCAGCGAGGGGTGCGGGATGGTGGTCCTCAAGCCCCTCTCAGCGGCCCGGCGCGACGGGGACCGGGTGCTGGCGCTGATCCGCGGCAGCGCCACGAACCAGGACGGCCACAGCAACGGCCTGACGGCGCCCCACGGGCGGGCCCAGGAGGAGGTCCTGGCCCAGGCCCTGCGCGCGGCCGGCCTGGAGCCCGGCCGGGTCGGCTACGTCGAGGCCCACGGGGCCGGAACCCGCCTGGGCGACCCCATCGAGCTTCGCGCCCTGGACGCCGTGCTGGGCCCGGGGCACACCGCGGACTCTCCTCTCTGGGTCGGCTCGATCAAGACGAACCTCGGGCACACCGAGGCCGCTGCAGGGGTGGCCGGGCTGATCAAGGCGGTCCTGGCCCTTCAACACGCCCGAATCCCGGCCAACCTGAATCTGCGCACTCCCACTCCCCTGGCCTCCTGGGAGAGGCTGCGGGTTCCGCTGGAGTCCACCCCCTGGCCGGACCCGGGCCGGCCCCGGATCGCGGGGGTGAGCGCCTTCGGCCTGGCGGGAACCAATGCCCATGTCCTCCTGGAGGAGACCCCCATCGGGCCTCCCCGGGCCGTGCAGAACCAGGAGCCCCGTTCCTGGAAGGAAGGCCCCCACCTGCTGCCCCTCTCGGCCCGCTCGCCCCGGGCCCTGGCGGAACTCGCGGCGCGCTACCGCGCCTGGTTGGAGGCGCACCCCGAAGCGGACCTGTCCGATCTCTGCCACACCGCCGCCCTGGGGCGCGACCACCATCCCCATCGCCTGGCCCTGCTGGTCCGCGACCGGCTCTCGTTGCTGGCCGACCTGGAGGCCTTCCGCGGGGAACCGGGGACCGGAACACTCCCTGGAGACGAGATCCAGGCTCGGGCAGATTCCTTGCAGCAACAACTTTCATCGATCCCGGAGGATCGGCCGCGTCTGCTGGGGATCCTGGGCTCCCTCTACCAGGCCGGGGCGGCGCTGGACTGGAAGGCCCTGGCTCCTCCTGGACGCCGGATCCCGCTGCCGACCTACCCCTGGCAACGCTCCCGACACTGGATCGAAAGCCCTGTGCCCGGTCCGGCCTTCTTCCACGAGGTCCGCTGGGAGCCGGTGCCCTCGCCCGCCTCCCGGGAAGGAGGGGCCCGGGGCCTGTGGCTTCTGGTGGGCGAGGGCCTCCCCGGGCTGGACCAGGCCCTTCAGGCTCGCGGAGCCCGAACCCTGCGCTGCCCCCACGGGTCCGATTTCCCCGCGGAACGCCTCGAGCAGGTCGTCTTCCTGGCCCAGGGCCGCGAGGCCCTGGAGATGGCCCGGGCCTTCCTGGACGCCGCCCGGCTCTACGCCCGGAGGGGCGGGGGGCGATTCTGGCTGGTGACCCATGGCGCCCAGGGCCCCGACCCCGGGCCCGACGGACCATGGCAGGCCCCCCTCTGGGGCCTGGCCCGCACCCTGGCCGTGGAGCACCCCGAGACCGATTGCCGCCGCCTGGATCTGGATCCCTCGGCACCCGAAGACCTGGAATCCGTGCTGGGTGCGCTCCTGGATCCCGCCGGCGAGGACGAGATCCGGCTCCGGGAGGGTCGGCGCACGGCCTCCAGGCTGGTCGCCGCCGAGATCCCCCCGGCCGAGCCCTTCCGCCCGGGACAGGAGGGCACCTGGATCCTCACCGGGGGAACCGGCGGCCTGGGCTTGGCCCTGGCAGGATGGCTCGTCGAGCGGGGGGTCCGCCACCTGGTCCTGATCTCCCGCCGCGGAGCGGAGCTTCCCGAGTCCCGCCAGGCCCTGGAGTCCCTCCGGTCCCGAGGGGCCCGGGTCCGCGTGGCCCGCCTGGATGTGGCCGACCGGGAGGCCCTGGCCGGGCTCTTCGCCGAGCTCAGACACCAGGACCCCCCCGTGCGCGGGGTCTTCCACGCCGCCGGGATCTTCGAGCTGGCCCTGCTGATCAACGAGGACGCCGGGGGATTGGCCCGGGCCATGGCCCCCAAGGTCCTGGGCGCGTGGAACCTGCACGAGCTGAGCGCCGGGATGGAACTGGAGCACTTCGTCCTGTACTCCTCCATCGCGGGGACCCTCAGCTCACCCGGACAGGGCGCCTACGCCGCGGCCAATGCCTTCCTGGACGCCCTGGCCTGCTGGCGTCGGGCCCGTGGCCTGCCCGCCACGGCCCTGGCCTGGACGACCTTCCGGGACGCGGGGATGGTGCGAGGCCAGGAAGATCGCCTGGCTCGACTGGAGGCCAGCGGCATGGGCACCCTGCGGGTGGAGCAGGGCCTGGCCCTGCTGGATCGCCTGCTGGCCCGCTCGCCCGCGCACCTCTGCGTCCTGCCCCTGGACCTCCGGCGTTGGCTGGAGTACTACCCCCAGTGGGAGACCTCCTCGCTTTCCTGCGTCGCCCGCGTCCTGGGCCTTCCGGTCGATCAGGTGCCTTTCGATCGGCCCTTCCGCGACCTGGGGATGGACTCGCTGCGGGCGGTGGAACTCCGCAACCTGCTGCAACGGGAGCTCGGAAAGGCCCTCCCGGTGACGGTGGCCTTCGAGCACCCCACCGTCCGGGCGCTGGCGGCCCACCTGGCCGGGTCGGCCTCGCTCCGGGAGCCTTCCCCGAGCCTCCCGGCCCCAGCCGGCCCCGTGGCCATCGTGGGGATGGCCTGCCGCTTCCCGGGTGGCGCCCAGGACCCTGAAGCCTTCTGGGAGATGCTGATGGAAGGCCGGGACGCCGTGGGGCCGGCTCCCCCCGAGCGCTCGGGGCTGGCCGGGCTGGTAGGAGGGTTCCTGCCGCGGGTGGATCTCTTCGCCGCGGAGTTCTTCGGGATCGAACCCGCCGAAGCCGAGTTGATGGACCCCCAGCACCGCCTCCTGCTGGAGACCGCCTGGCAGGCCCTGGCCTCGGCCGGGCTCGATCCCGCACAATTGCAGGGAAGACGCATCGGGGTCTTCGTCGGAATCTCCAGTCACGACTACGCCACCCTGGTCCGCGAGCGGGGGCCGAAGGGCGCCTGGAACGCCACGGGCCTGCTCAACAGCGTGGCAGCCGGGCGGATCTCCTATACCCTAGGCCTGGAAGGCCCGGCCATGGTGGTCGACACGGCCTGCTCCTCCTCGCTTCTGGCCGTCCACCTGGCGGCCATGAGCCTCCAGGCCGGAGAGTGCGACCTGGCCCTGGCGGGCGGCGTGAACCTGATCCTCACCGGGGAGGGCGAAAGGCTGCTCTCGGATCTGGGGGCCCTCTCGCCCACCGGGCGCTGCCACACCTTCAGCGAGGAGGCCGACGGCTTCGTGCGCAGCGAGGGCTGCGGGATGGTCCTGCTCAAGCCCCTCGATGCGGCCCGGCGCGACGCCGATCCGGTGTGGGCCGTGATCCGCGGCAGCGCGGTGAACCAGGATGGCCGCAGCAACGGCCTGGCCGCCCCCCGCGGCGCGGCCCAGGAGGCGGTGATCCTCCAGGCCCTGGCCAGGGCTGGACTGGACCCCTCCCAGGTCGACTACGTCGAGGCCCACGGAACCGGTACCCCCCTGGGAGACCCCATCGAACTCGGAGCCCTGGACGCGGTGCTGGGCCGAGCCAGGCCGAAAGGCTCTCCCCTCCGGGTCGGCTCGGTCAAGAGCAACCTGGGCCATGCCGAGGCGGCCGCCGGCGTGGCGGGCCTGATCAAGACCGTGCTGGCCCTGGAGAAGGGGTGGCTGGCGCCCAACCTGCACCTG
>JALHDH010000186.1 GCA_022839105.1 bacterium | reverse complement strand
GAACCTCCCGGGGATGACCCTCCCGCGGTGGGTGGACGTCTGCTGCACGACCCCCGCCCGGGTGATGGGGTTGACGCGCAAGGGCCGGATCCAGCCCGGGTGCGACGCCGACCTGGTCCTCTGGGATCCCCAGGCCCGGCGCACCCTGGGTCCGGAGACCCTGCACGAGAACGTCGACTGGAGCCCCTTCGAAGGGATCCCGGTCCGCGGGGTTCCCGAGACCGTGCTGCGCCGCGGGGAGGTGGTGGTGTCCGAGGGGCGCCTGGTGGCCGAAGAGGGCGGGGGCCTCTTCCAGGAGCGGTGGATCGGGGGGAGCGAGGGCCAGCACCCCGACCAGGTGCGCGAGCTGCGCTTGGCCGAAGAGCGCCGCCGAGCGCGCGAGGCCGAGAAGGCCGACGAAGACCCCGGGCCGGCCGATGGCGAACTGGACAACGAGGGCGACGAGGATTCGGAAGCATGACCCCTCCGCCCAGGAACGTGAAGATCTACCACATCACCCATGTGGACAACCTGGCCGGAATCCTGAACCAGGGGAACCTGTGGTCGGACTCAGAGAGAAGAGATCGCAGCCTGGAGTGTCATGGGGTGGGCATGCCCACCATCAAGAGCCGTCGGCTCGACAAGCCGGTGCCCTGTCATGACGGAACCGCTGTGGGGGATTACGTTCCCTTCTACTTCTGTCCGCGCTCCGTGATGCTCTTCATCCTGCACAAGAGGAACCACCCCGACCTGGAATACGTTGGAGGACAGAAACCTGTCCTCCACCTGGAAGCGGACCTGGGCAGTGTGATAGCCTGGGCTCAGCAGGAGCACGTTCCCTGGGCCTTCACGGATCGGAATGCCGCTGCCAGGTATTGCGACTTCTTCGACAGCCTGTCGGACCTGGACAAGGTGGATTGGGAAGCCGTGGCCACGACAACCTGGAACCCACCTGAGGTGAAAGAAGCCAAACAAGCAGAGTTCCTGGTCTATCGGGCCTTCCCATGGGAGCTGGTCGAGTGCATCGGCGTATATGACCAGGAGATCCAGGCCAAAGTCCTGCAGCTCCTGTCCGGGGCAGCCCACCGACCGGCCATGGGAATCCATCCCGAGTGGTACTACTAGAGGCGGAGCGAGATCGATGATCCAGCATGCTCAGGGCGACCTGCTCAAAGCGGATGTCGAGGCCCTGGTCAACACGGTGAACTGCGTCGGCGTGGCCGGCCGGGGCATCGCCTTGCAGTTCCGCAAGGCCTTCCCAGACAACTTCAAAGTCTACCAGAGGGCCTGCAAGCGACAGGAGCTGCAGCCCGGTCGCCTGCTGATCCACGAGACGGGGGGACTTACGCCTCCGCACTTCATCATCAATTTCCCCACCAAGCGCCATTGGAAGGGGAAGAGCCTGTTGGAAGACATCGACGCAGGACTGGAGACCCTGCGAGAGGAGATCCTCAGGCTGAAGATCCGGTCTTTGGCTCTCCCTCCCCTGGGCTGCGGTCTGGGCGGGCTGCACTGGTCTCAGGTGCGTCCCCGCATCGAGGCGGTGCTGGGGGATCTGCCCGACGTCCTGATTCTCCTGTTCTCTCCCGAGGGCGCCCCCCCGGCCGAAGAGATGGCCCGAGAGCCCGGAACCGTCCGGATGACCCGAGGCCGGGCAGGCTTGGTCGGTCTCATGCGCAGGTACCTTCTTCCGGCCATGGACCCCTTCGTCTCGCTTCTTGAGATCCACAAACTGATGTACTTCCTCCAGGAATCCGGAGAGCCCCTCAGACTCGACTTTCAGAAGGGGCCCTATGGGCCCTATGCCCAGAACCTGCGCCATGTTCTGTCCAGGATCGAGGGTCATTTCATTCGGGGCTATGGCGACGCCGGAGACCAGCCGGACAAGCCGATCGAATTGATCCCCGAGGCTCTTCCCCTAGCCGAACGGACCCTGGCGGAGTGTCCCGAGACCCGCGCGCGCTTCGATCGCGTGTCAGACCTGATCGAAGGCCTGGAAAGTCCCTATGGCCTGGAACTGCTGGCCACGGTGCACTGGGTGGCCTCCCGCGAGGGGGCTGGACGCTTTGACGAGATCTGCCAGCAAGCCTATGGATGGAATGCCCGCAAGCAGATGTTCCCAAGAGAGCACCTGCACCTTGCCTGGCAGACCCTCATCGAGAAGAGGTGGCTGGTGGAACCTCAATGATCTGGTGATGACCTTCCCGTGAAGGCCGGGACTCCAGCGGTAATACCCGCTACCTCGACTTCTACAACACCGAGCGACCGCACCAGGCGCTCGACTATCGCACCCCCGCAGCCGTCTACCACGGCGCTTGACGGTCAGTACAACTACGCGAACCCCATTCAACTTCTAACTTAGGATCGCCGGTCAGCTGTCTTGACAACCGGGGCCACCATACCATGTCCCCGGCCTGCTCGTCGCGCATTCTCGCGAAACCGGGTGCTGATCCGGATCGTCGGCGAACATACGTTCGATAGCCGGCAGGTACGAAGGCCTCCTGCGTGGAAGTCTTCGTCATCACACAAACCAATCCACGGGAGGCGTTCGAGCATGATTGTGACCCTGAGGCGCAAGGTCCGCGATCCCATCCACGAGGGCGGATTCTCAGGCGGCGCAGGGGTCCGAGGCAGAGGTGGCAGGCCCGCACCGGTATTCGGGCGTGGCCTCGCAGACCCGGTCGTCGCCGGAGGGCGGAGCGGTATCGGGGGACTCGGTGGCACGCTGTTCGGCGGCCTGGGGCGACTCGGCCTCGTCGCCCTCCCAGGCCAGCGCCTCTCCGTCCACCAGGCGCTCGTCGCACCAGACCCGCCAGGGTTCGCCCTCCTGCAGGCCGATCTCCCAGATGCGGGTGCGGGTAATGTCTCAGGAGGTGGTGTAACTTCCGGAACTTGACAAGAAGGCCATCGGCGTGGCCTCTGGTGGTTTGAAACCAAAACAAGCTACCAAGGAGGACCCTGCCGATGGCCGATCCGAGAGTGCCATTTCTGGAGACGTTGCGCAAGGCCGCGCTGGCGAGTGACGAGGACCTGTTGA